>CANGXU010000053.1 GCA_947457885.1 Betaproteobacteria bacterium | reverse complement strand
GCCGCGCTGCTGGGCACCGTCGGCGTGGCGCTCGGCCTGCGCGCGGCCAGCGGGGAGTCCGACAAGGGGGGGACGTCCGGGACGCCGCCGGCAGGTTCGGCCGGCGCACGTGCCGGCGAGCGGCCGGCCCGAGCCTGGATCGGCGCCCGGATGGCTGCAGACGGCCGGATCTCGCTCGTGCACGACGGCAGCCCTGCACAGCAGGCAGGACTGTCGACGGGCGATCAGGTCATCGCGATCGACGGTCTGCGATTCGCCGGCACCGAAGCGCTGCTGTCGGCCTCGCATCCCGGGCGGGTGCTCGACGTACATGCGTTCCGCCGCGACGAGTTGTACCAGTGCCGGGTCACGCTGGCCGAGGCACCCCTGGACACTGCATGGCTGGTGGTCGACGCCGGCGCATCCCTCGAGGCAGCCGCTGCGCGCGCTGCCTGGCTGGGCGCCGTCCTGCCGGCCTCGCCGCCCCCCCCGATCTGACGAGGCGCAATGGACATCGATCGACGCCGTAACGAGAACCGCGCGCTGCGCGAGCGTCTGGACGCGCTGCTGGCCGACGGCCAGCGCAACGAACAGATCCTCAGCCGGCACCGGCGGATCGAACTCGGGCTGCTGGAGGGGACGACCTTCCCTGAACTGTTCGACACGCTGTTCAACGCGTTGAAGCGCACCAACGACTACGACGCGGTGACGCTCGCGCTGTGCGACCCCGACCATGAACTGCGCCGGTTGCTCGGCGCGGCCGGCATCGACCCGAAGGACTATCCCGAACTGATCCTCCTCGGCGGCTTCTCGGAACTGTACCGGGTGTTCGAAGGCGCGGGAGGGACGTCGCTGGGCGCATTCGTGAAGCCGCTGCATGGCCTGCTGTTCCCGCGCGAGTCGCAGCCGCCGCAGAGCGTCGCGATCCTGCCGCTGCAGCGCCGGCGCCGGCTGCTCGGCAGCCTGAACATCGGCAGTGACCACCTCGCGCGCTTCTCGCCCGGCATGGAGACCGACTTCATCGAGCGGCTGTCCGGCATCATCGCGATCTGTATCGAGAACGCCGCCAATCACGAACGCCTGAGGCAACCGGGCCCGGTGTCACGCTGACCGTGGGTGCTGTCGCGCCTGCGCTGCCGCATGCCATTGCGTGTGCGCCGAGGTGAGGGCTGATCCCGGCCCGGGCTTCAGCCTGACGCGGTACCGCTGACGCCGCCCCGGCGCATCGCCGACAGCCAGGCGATCGCGATCAGCACGGCACAGACGAACGGCAGCGAGCCGTAGTTGATCGCGTGCCAGCCCCATCCTTCGTGCGACAGCATCGCCCCCGACACGAGCGAGGTGACGGCCATGGTGGCGAAGGTCACGAAGTCGTGCATCGACTGCGTCTTCTCGCGTTCCGACGGCCGGTAGGTCTCGGTCAGCAGCGCCGAGCCGCTGGTGAACAGGAAGTTCCAGCCGATGCCGAGGATGCACAGCGATGCCCAGAAGTGCCAGACGGTCTCGCCGGACAATGCGATGCCGATACACACGAGATTGAGTACCGCGCCCACGGTCATCACCTTCAGCGCGCCAAAGCGGGTGATCAGGTGGCCGGTGAAGAACGACGGCGCGAACATGCCGATCAGGTGCCATTCGAGCACGAAGGCTGTGTTGCTGAACGGATAGTCATGGTGGTGCATCGCGATCGGCGTGGCCACCATCAGCAGGTTCATGATGCCGTAGCCCACCGCCGATGCCGTGACCGCGACGATGAAGGTCGGCTGGCGCATGATCTCGCCGATCGGGCGTCCTGGCTCCGCCTGCTCGGCGGCGGTGAGCGGCGGGATACGCAGCGGCATCAACGCGAGCAGCGTCAGTGCCGACAGCACGCTGATGGCGAGGAAGGACGCGCCGAATGCGAGCCCGGGCATCATGTCCTTCGTCCAGTTCGCGAGATTGGGGCCGAGGATGCCGCCGACGATCCCGCCGGCGAGCACCAGCGAGATCGCCTTCGCCTTGAATGCCTGGGGAGCCGAGTCTGCCGCAGCGAAGCGGTAGGCCCGTCCGAACGCGACGAACACGCCGAGCACCGCGGTGCCGATGCACAGCACCAGGAAGCTTTCGAGCCACAGTGCGGCGGCGCAGACGACGCCGCCGGCGATGCCGAAGGTCGCTCCGAGCGCAAAGCCGCTGCGCCGGCCATGACGTTTCATGTACGTGCCCGAGGGCAGCGTCGCCAGGGCAGAGCCGATCACGTAGATGGTGACCGGCAGGGTCGCCCAGGTCTTGTCGGTGGCGAGTGCATAGCCGGACAGTCCCGCGATGGCGATCAGCATCGACATCTTGACCTGCGTGATCGCCTGGCAACCGGCCAGCACGACGACATTCTTCTTCTGTGCATCCATGCGTTGGCGTCCATGCGCGCTGCCGAACGACGTGCGGTTCGACTGCGCCGGAGTTTACTCGCATAATGGAGGCCGTCCGATGCCTACCGACCCGCTGACCGTGGACCCGCGGCGCCCATGACGGGGCCCTCGCGCCCTCTGAAGCTCATCGTGCTGATGAGCGTGCTCACCCATGTCGGGTTCGGGGGCAGCCGTGTCCTGTCTTCGCTGTTCGCCCTGCACCTGGAGGCGAGCCCGTTGATGATCGGCGTCGTGGTGTCGCTGTATGCGCTGCTGCCGTTGTTCCTGGCGGTCCGGGCTGGCCAGATGGTCGATCGCCTCGGCATGCGGCTGCCGCTGGTGTTCGGCGCGCTGATGGTGCTCTCGGGGCTGCTGATTCCCTGGTTCTTTCCGAACGTGGTCGCGCTCTGCATCTCGGCCAGCGTGCTGGGGGTCGGCTTCATGGCCTGGCAGGTGGCCGCGCAGACGATGACCGGCTCGCTCGGCGGGCCGGAGAGCCGTGCCCGCAACTTCGCGCTGCTCGGCATGGGCTTCTCGCTGTCCGGCCTGCTCGGGCCGCTGATCGCCGGCTTCTCGATCGACCTGATCGGGTATCGCGCGACCTACCTGGTCCTGGCCGCGCTGCCGCTGATCGCCCTGGTGGCCGTCTGGTGGTTCCCTGGCTGGATCCCGCAGCGCCGGGCATCGGCAACGCGGGGCGGGCCGAAGACCAGTTCGCTCGACCTGTGGCGCATCCCGGCGCTCAAGCGCACCTTCTTTGCCGGTGGCGTGATCGCCACCGCCTGGGACCTGTTCAATTTCTTCCTGCCCGTCTATGCACGCTCCATCGGCCACTCCGCCTCGGCGATCGGCGCGATCATGGCCGCGTTCGCCAGCGCGACCTTCGTCGTGCGCCTGGTGGCCGCGAAGCTCGCAACGAAGTATGGCGAGGGGCCGGTGCTGGCCTGGGCGATCTTCACCACGGGCATCGCCTATGCGCTGCTGCCGTTGTTCACCGGCGGCCTGCCGCTGGCGGTGATCGCCTTCATGCTCGGCCTTGGCTGTGGCTGCGCGCAGCCGCTGTCGATGACGCTGATCTACAACCTGTCACCTAAGGGCCGCGCTGGCGAGGGCACCGGCATCCGCGTGATGATCAACCAGCTCACCCATGTGACCATCCCGCTCGCCTTCGGCGCGCTGGCCAGCGTCACCGGCTACATCCCGGTGTTCCTCGGTTGTGCCGCGATGCTGTTCGGGGGCGGCGAGTTCTATCGGCGCTCGTCGAAGCGCGACCCGGTGCCGCCGCAGCCGACAGGGCCGCCGCCGTCCACGACCGCCGGTTGAGCGCCCGCGCAGGGCGGGTCAGTCGGCCTTGATGCCGGCTTCTTTCACCAGCCTTGCCATGCGCGCCACCTCCGAGCGCACGAACGCCGTGGCCTCCTCGGGCGAGGCGTTCGCCATCAGTTCGATGCCGAGTTCGGCCATGCGGCCGCGCAGGTCCGGTTGCTTCACTGCGGCCGCGATCGCCGCATGCATGCGCGACACGATCGCCGCCGGCACCGCGGCCGGTGCCAGCACGGCGTTGAAGGTAGCCGCCTCGTAGCCGGGCAGCCCCGATTCGGCGATGGTGGGCACGTCGGGCAGCAGCACCGAGCGCCGCGTGCTGGTCACGCCGAGCGCACGCACCTTGCCGGAACGTATCAGCGGTATCGAGGTGCTGACCTGGTCGAACAGCACCGACACATGGCCACCCATCACGTCGATGAGTGCGAGCGCGTTGCCCTTGTACGGCACGTAGGTCACCTCGATGCCGGCAGCTCGCGTGAAGCCCACCGAGGCAATGTGCCCGGTGCTGCCCGACCCGGACATTGCCACGTTCACCTGGCCGGGGCGTGCCTTCGCCAGCTTCACCAGGTCCTGCACCGTCTTCACCGGCATCGCCGGGTTGACCACCAGCACCTGCGGGATGTTGGCGATCACGCTGGCGGTGACGAAGTCCTTGACCGGGTCGTAGGGCACGTTAGGCAGCACGCTCGGAACGGTGACGAAGGTGTTGGAGATCGACAGCCACTGGTAGCCGTCGGCCGGCCCGCGCGCGACGACTTCCGAGCCGACCACCCCGCCGACGCCGGGACGGTTTTCGACCACCACTGGCTGGCCGAGCTCGACTGCGACCCGCTGCATCACGTTGCGCGCAATCAGGTCCTGGTTGCCGCCGGGGGCAAGCGGCACGATGAGTCGGATCGGCTTCGACGGCCACGCCGGCTGGGCGTCGGCCAGTGCGGGGCAGAGCAGCAGTGCCATTGCCGAAACGGTGGCCTTGCCGGTGGTGGTCATGCGCATCCTGCTCATGGTGTCCTCGTGGGAAAGTCGTACAGCCGTGCCGGGTTGTCCACCAGCACCTGCTGGCGTATCACGGCGTCGGGGATCCAGTCGGCCAGCAGGTCGACCAGCTCGGCATCGTTCGGCATCGGGCCGTCGAAGTTCGGGTGCGGCCAGTCGCTGCCCCAGACCAGCCGCTCCGGGTTGGCCGCGACCAGCGCCCGGGCGAACGGGGTTACTTCGGGATAGCCCGGATGGGACTTCGACAGCCGGTAGGCACCGGACAGCTTCACCCAGCAGCGGCCGTCGGCCAGCGCCCGCAGCAGCGTGCGGAATGTCGGTGCATCGGGCCCCGCCCCGACCGCAGGCTGTCCCATGTGGTCGATCACCACCGTACCACCGAGCGTGGCCAGCAGCCCATCGAGGTCGGGCAGCGCGGCGACCTCGACATAGACCTGCACATGCCAGCCGAACGGCCGCACCCGCGCGGCGATGCGCCCGGCATCCGCCAATCCGAGCACCGCGCCCCGGGTGTGCAGGTTCAGCCGAACGCCACGTACGCCGGCCTCGTGCATGTCCTGCAGCTGCGCATCCGTCTCGTGTCCGGAGATCACCGCTACGCCGCGGAACTCGAAGCGGCCGGAGCGCAGGGCGTCGAGCGTGGCCGCGTTGTCGGTGGCGTAGCAGCTCGGCTGGACGATCACCGCGCGCTCGCAGCCTATGGTCTGCAGCATCTGCACGTACTCGGCGGTGGTGCAGTCAGGCGGGGTGTAGCTGCGGGTGGGCGCGTACGGGAAGCGCCCGGCCGGCCCGAACACATGCGAGTGGCAGTCGCAACTGCCGGGCGGCAGGGCGAGTGCCGGGCGGCGCGGCTGGCGGTCGGGCCCGCGCGTGGTCGGGATCGACGGGGGATCCTGGGTCAAGCCTTCCTCCTTCGGGTGTTTCGCCGTGCGGGCGATGGCGGCGCGTCCCGGCCGGTGCAGACCAGCCCCGGCGCGCTTTTTTCGTAGAATAGCGGGTTATCCCATCGCAGGCTTCCCACCATGCTGGACATCCAACTGCTGCGCTCCGACCTCGATCGCGTCGCCGCCCGGCTCGCCGACCGGGGCTATGCGCTCGACCGCGAGCGCTTCCTGGCGCTGGAAGGCGAGCGCAAGCAGCTGCAGGGGCATACCCAGGAACTGCAGGCGCGCCGCAACCAGGTGTCGAAGCAGATCGGCGAGGCGATGAAGAAGGGGGAAGACGTCGCCGCGCTCAAGGCGTCGGTGGCGAGCTTCGCCGACGAGCTCGCGGCCGACGAGAAGCGCCTCGCGGCGCTGCAGGAGGCGATCGAAGCCTTCCTGGCCGGCGTACCCAACGTGCCGCACGACAGCGTACCGGCCGGCCGCTCGGCCGACGACAACGCGGTGGTGCGCACCGTCGGCACCCCGCGCAGCTTCGACTTTCCGGCGAAGGACCATGTCGACCTCGGCGAGGGGCTCGGCCTGCTCGACTTCGAGACAGCGACGAAGATCGCTGGCGCCCGCTTCTCGCTGATGAAGGGGCCGCTCGCGCGCATGCATCGTGCGCTCGCCCAGTTCATGCTCGACATGCACACGCTCGAGCATGGCTACACCGAGGTGTACGCGCCCTACCTGGTGAATGCGGACAGCCTGCGCGGCACCGGCCAGTTGCCCAAGTTCGAGGAAGATCTGTTCGCCGTGCCGAGAGGTGGCGAAGGCGACGAAGCGAAGCTCTACCTGATCCCGACTGCGGAAGTGCCGGTGACCAACATCGTGCGCGGTGAGATCCTCGCGGCCGAGGCGCTACCGCTGAAGTTCGTCTGCCACAGCCCGTGCTTCCGCAGCGAGGCCGGTTCGTACGGGCGCGATACGCGCGGCATGATCCGCCAGCACCAGTTCGACAAGGTCGAGATCGTGCAGATCGTGAAGCCCGAGGCTTCGTACGAGGCGCACGAGGCGCTGACCGGCCATGCCGAGGCCGTGCTGCAGCGGCTCGGGCTGCCGTACCGCACGATGCTGCTGTGCACCGGCGACATGGGCTTCGGCTCGGCCAAGACCTACGACCTGGAAGTGTGGCTGCCCGGCCAGCAGGCCTACCGCGAGATCTCGTCGTGCAGCAACTTCGAAGCCTTCCAGGCGCGCCGGATGCAGGCGCGCTACCGCAAGGACGCCAAGGGCAAGCCGGAGATCTTGCACACGCTCAACGGCTCGGGCCTGGCGGTCGGACGAACGCTGGTGGCGGTGATGGAGAACTACCAGCGCGCCGATGGTGGCATCGACGTGCCGGAGGCGCTGCAGCCGTACATGGGCGGGACCCAGGTGGTTGCCCGGGGCTGATCGCGATCAGGGTCCCTTCAGCGACGGCGCCTTCTGCCCGGGCGGCAGCAGGGTGATCTCGTCGCGCAGGCTCTCGAAGGCCGGCCGGTGCGGTGCCTCGACGCGCTGCAGGATGTCGTAGTACTGGCGGACGTTCTCGGTGAGGATCACCGCCTCGCCGCCACGCGCATAGCCGAACCGTGTGACCGCGGAGTGCTCCGGGCGCATCAGCAGCGGCAGCACCTGCTTCATGTTGACCCACACGTTCGGGTCGAGGTTGAGCGAACGCGCGATCGCCCGCGCATCTTCCAGGTGCCCGAAGCCGATGTTGTAGGCCGACAGCGCGATCCAGGTGCGGTCAGGCTCGGGCGCCTTCTGCAGCAGGTCGCGCAGCATCAACAGGTAGCGCGCACCGCCGAGGATGTTCTCGCGCGGGTCGAGCAGGTTCTTCACGCCCATCTTCGCCGCGGTGTCGTCCTGCATCATCATCAGCCCGCGCACGCCTGTGGGCGAGACGGCGGCCGGGTCCCAGTGCGATTCCTGGAAGCCGAGCGCCGCGATCAGGCGCCAGTCGATGCCAGTGAGGTCCTGCGCATCCTGGAAGTGCTTGCGGTAGAGCGGCAGCACGGTACGCACGCGCAGCATGAAATGCGCGATATCTGCTTCGGTCAGCCGCTGCAGGTGGCCGTAGTAGCGGTCGATCAGGCGGGTGAGGGTGGCATCGCGCCGGATGCGCCCGAAGAACGCCTCGAGTTTCTTCACCAGTTCCGGATCAGCGTTCTTCGGCAGCGCCCAGGCGAGCTTGCGCGGCTGGCCGATCGTGAAGGCGGTGGCGATCGACGGATGGAAGTTGCGAGCGACATCGACCGCATGCGACTCCGCCACGGCGAACTCCGCATGGCGGCCAGCGACCCGCCCGGCGATCTCTTCGGTATCGCGCGCGACCACCTCGTTCCACACGAGGTTCGGCAGCTTCGCCTGCAGGCGCTGCAGCTCAGGGATCGCCAGCGACCCGGCGAGCACGTCCACGCGCTCGCCGACGAGATCGTTCACGCTGCGCGGGCGCAGCGTCTCGGTGTCGTAGATCACCTCGAGCGACACCTCCTGGTAGCTGGGGCCGAAGGTGAACCGCTTCGCCGCCTCGGGCGTGATGCTCAGCCCGGCCGCGGCCAGATGACCCTGTCCCTGCGCGAGGGCCGGCAGCACCGCCGAGAACTGCGGCAGCGCGATGAAGCGCACCTTGTACCCGGCCTCGGCCGCGAAGCGCGTCACGAGCTCGTACTCGAGCCCGGTGTGGCGGCCTTCACCGTCCTGGTAGAAGGTCGTGCCGCTCTGATGGGTGAGCACGACCAGTTCGCCACCGTCGACCAGGGGCGGAAGCACCTCGGCAGGCGGGGCCGGATCGCCGCAACCGGCCAGGGCGGCCAGGGCCAGCATCGGCAGGACCTGCGCGAACCGGCGGGCAAGCATCGTGCACACCAGCAACCGCAGCGATGGCACGACCAGGCGCGACAACAGCATGGGCAACAGCAGAGACAGAAGCAGAGTCGGCGACAGAGGCATCGGCTTTCCCTGGTGTCCGACGAGCCGCGATTGTGACATGCACCCCCCGGCCGCGGTCGTGTGTTAGTTCACGGCGCAAATGCGCGTCAGGACACCCTTTCCGCGAGCCGGGCACGAATTGCGGATATGTGTAAAATCCTGACTGCCGGAGAGGTGGCAGAGTGGTCGAATGTACCTGACTCGAAATCAGGCGTAGGTGCAAGCCTACCGTGGGTTCGAATCCCACCCTCTCCGCCAGCGACTACAAGTCGTTGATCGGGCAGAAAGGTCGTTGATTCTCGTAGGGTTTTCCTTGTTTGCTACAAGCGGGTGCTACTTCTGCGCCCGACCTTCGAGGTCACGATGTCTAGTCGCCCACCATATCTGCAGCGCCGCGGCTTCACCCTGGGGTTTCGCATCGTTCTCCAGCTCGGGTCGGTTGACCTGACCGCCCCTGCTGGCAAGCTGTTGCTCTCGATGCTCGCTGCGGTCGCTGAAATGGAGCGCGATCTGCTGGTCGAGCGTACACAAGCTGGGCTGACGAGAGCGAAGGCAGAGGGAAAAACGCTCGGCAGACCGTCTAAAACGACGCCAGAGCAACGCAGGGACATTCTACGTAGGCTGTGTGCCGGAGAATCAGTAAGCGCTCTGGCGCGCTGCTACGCGGTTTCTCGAGCAAACATCATCGGCATACGGGCAAAAGCGTAGCGGTGCAGAGATGCCGCAGTCCATTGGCAGACTGCGGTAGCACTCCCGTCTGTCAATGAGCTGCGTGCAGCAATTGCCGTCGCTGCCGTACCACGACACTATCGTCGGCGTGTAACCCACGGTAGCCTCCGAACCTGACAACGGAGGACCTGCCTATGGATGTCAATTTCATCGCCCAACCGGAGGTGCAGCTGGGCACGCTTCTCAATGCGGCGCTCGGCTCAGCAGAGCTCCCGACCAGGGTTGTGCTTGTTTCGGCGTTCGCGTCCCTCCAAGCCGTGCTTCGGCTGAAAGCCCGGTTGATTGCTCTCCACGCGAGTGGAACTGCAGTGCGCGTGGTCGTCGGAGTCGACATGGGCGGTACTAGCAAGGAAGTGCTGAAGGAACTCGCGACTTGGCCGCTTGACGTATTCGTGTTCAAGAACCGCAAGGGCGGCGTAACGTTTCACCCGAAGCTCTACATCGTTGAAACCGCGGATTCGGCTGAGATCTTCCTTGGCTCGAACAATCTCACGGACGGAGGGCTATACGGCAACTACGAAGGTGCCGTACGTGTCAGCTACGCGCTTCCGGACGATGTGCTCGAGTTGACGAAGGCGAAGACGCAACTCAGCAAATTCATCAACCCCGCTTTGCCAATCGGGCGACAGCTAGACGCAAACTACTTACAGCAGCTGTTGCTGCGGCGTGACATTCCGGACGAAGCGGAAGCGCGCAAGCGGCGAAAGGAAGCGCGAGGCACTTCGGCCCAAACTGCTGCAGCTGCAAATGTTTTCGGATTCGAACCGACGCAGGGTCCACCGCGGCTTTCCGTTGACGTGCAGCAGGTCGTCCTAGCCGCTGTTCGTAGTCAGCTCGACGCGCTGGCCGAGGCAAACCGTCAAGCAAAGCTGAAGGAGCGAGCGGCTAAAAAGCAAGCCGCATCTTCCGGTCAGGCGGTTGCGCCGGTTTCAGCTACTGTCGCAATTCAGAATTTTGTTCCGCTGGCGCAGCTCACGCCAACGTCGTTCTATCTGGAGCTTACTGCTACCGGCAGCGGCAGTACTGCTGCCGCAGCTGGAGCGCAGCAACGAAAGATTCCAGGAGAACAGCGGGTACCGCTTGAGGCCATCAATGCAGCGCAGGAATTTTGGGGCTGGCCTGACAACTACATCGAGGATAGGAACCCACGGAAGGGGAACAATTCCAAAGGCGAAGATCGCGTGTACTTCAACTGGAAACCGAAGTGGCGGTTGCGCATGATTGGCAATCCTGCAAATGACTTAGTGCAAGACGTTCGAATGTACTTCTATCAAAACAGTTCCGACTACAGATTCTATTCGGGTAAATT
The DNA here is from genome assembly GCA_947457885.1 of Betaproteobacteria bacterium. Classification (GTDB taxonomy): domain Bacteria; phylum Pseudomonadota; class Gammaproteobacteria; order Burkholderiales; family CAIKXV01; genus CAIKXV01. Next base: position 10,407 of record CANGXU010000053.1, on the reverse strand, counting down.
GTCTGGATGGGCTAAGGCTGGAGACATGATCCAGCTAACTCGTTGCGAAGACATGCCGTATGAATACGAGTGTGTCCTAGCAGTGGTGGGCACACCCGAGCATGCTGCGTGGAAAGCTCTGTGCACTCAAGGCAGCGCACATTCACCCCGAGTGTTCGCATTCGCATAGCTATGCTCACTTGCGAAACCGTAGCACGACATTTTCAGTAATCGCATGTTTCATGTGAAGCATTTTTTCCGTCGTAACCGCGATGTCGAATCGCTCGATCGGCGAGAATCCCCTAGCTTTCGCAATCGCTTCAATTAGATCCGTCGAGGGAATGCGGATATCTTTGCCGTCGACAGTCATCTTGCTGTCGCCGATAACGATCATGGCCTCCGCACCGTGTTTGCACAACCTGTGCAACTGAGCGAGAACTGAGTCCATGTCCTTCAGAAATCGGTGAATTAGCGCTGGCATGTTCTGCTTGCGAAAGCCCGAATCTGTCGACGCATTAAGTGACTTGTGCAAGCTTCGTACAAACTGCAAACACTCGCGAGGTAGCACGTCATCCTTTATGAAGCCAGCTTCGAGCGCCTTCTTGTTACTTGATGTCAGCTCGCGACTGCCTGTCAGCGCCTGCTCCAGCGGACGCCTTTCGCTGCCAGACATACCGAACAAAGTAAGCAGAGACAGTCGATCAGTGTCTATGTAAGGCAGTGCCATTGCGTACGGTGGGCTGGTTAACACCAGGTCAATTGAGCCGTCGGTGAGCTCAAGCGCGTCGTAGGTTGCATTTGCCCTGTTATCTCCGCTGACAGCTCGCGAACTGAAAAATGGATTGGGCGCGTAACCTCGAACCTTCCAGAACTTCTCGACGCGGGAGAACTGAAGCAGGAGCTGTTCCCTGAACAGCTTGAACACGTTCGCGTCGCTCAGGAGTTGCTTGCGATACCGAATCCGGAGGTCGGTGGGCTCTTGTTGAGAAACGTCGCGAATGATGCTGCTAAGAACCACCTCAAGGAACTCTCGAACGCTGCCGCCGCTGCCCGAGCGAATTATCTTGAGCAGCCAGTTCAGCTTGAGTGCAACGGGTTCTGCGAACCATCGGCCGATTTCTTCAAGGCATTCGGGCGCAAACTGCTCAAGACCGTTGGGGAGCTTGGTGGGTGCAGCATCTACGGCTTCGATAACAGCTACTACGACTTCGGTCAAAACGTCTGGGTCAACTTCAAGCACCGACGTTTTGGCTCTCGCAATTCGTGCTGCTAAAGGATGCAAGTCACATCCATACGTCACGTAGCCGTTGAGGTGCCCCTCCAGTAGCGTTGTGCCGCTTCCACAGAATGGGTCGAGGATGCGAGCGCCGTGCGGGAGGCGCAACTGGTTGATGAGTCCTTTGGCAAGTTGCGGATAGAATTTTCCCTTGTAGCTGTGCAGACCATGTGTGACGTACTTCGGGTCCTTGCGTGCGCTGGGGTTCACTGCCATCCCGTTCTCTAGGATTGCCTGCCACGTTGGCTCCTTGTGTCCGGAAGGAAAATGCAGTTGATGCGTGAAAACTAAGGACCGGCAACGTAGAAGCTCCGACACGTCTGCGGATTTCTGCACCACGTTTGGCCCCATCGCCAACGGCGCAGCATCGAGCGCGCCGCTTTCGCGCTTACGCAGTTCTTGCTCATAAGGCCATGGCTTGTATGGCGGTCCTTCAAGCAAAACCATCGTGCGCTTAGCGGCCTTCCGCAAAACTAGCAGGCTTTCCGTTGCCGCCCTTCGTCCCGCTGGCGTAAATGACCGTTTCGTCTTGTGCACCGTGCGGTCAATGACGCAGCTAGTATCAAACCCGAAGGATGCGGCTTTCTCGGCAAGCAAGTGCGCTGTGGAGTAGGTCTTGCCTTCGTATACAGAGTCACCGATGACTAGCGCGGCATACCGACCGTCTTTCAAAACGCGATTGATTCCAGCTAGAGAGGTCGTCATATCTTCGAAGTAGCTTGCAAAGCCACTAGACTCTCGCTGATGCTTTAGATGGGAGCCAATTTCCACTTTACCGAGCGCAATGGGATCGTGCCCAAGCCACAAAAGGCGGAAGCGGTGGTAAAGGTGATAATCGGTGGCGTTCCCGTAGGGCGGCGAGGTAACAACAACGTCGACCGACCCGTCCGGGATGGTCGCGTTGGAAAGGTGACGAATATCGCCGGTAAGAAAAGTTGTCACACCGTAGCGAGTCGCGGCGGCATTTCGCGCCACTGACTTCATCACTGCCTCGAACTCTTTGAGGTAGCGCTTTGTCGTCTCGCCCACGGCTACCTCTCGCGGAACGCTCTTATACCGAGTCTCGGAATCCTGGAATGACGCCGATAAGACCGTGCGCGAGAGCGCGAGAGCTGCAATGTCTCGAGCCGTCTCGCTTTCAAGTGTGGATACGCGATAGCGGATGTGCGCAAGTTCGCCGAAAGCCGAATCTGCGAACCATTTGTCACGGTTCGCGATTACCGGCGCATGCTTTCCGAAGGCAGTGATCAACTCGGTCGCATCCCTAGGGAGCGATTCGAGCAGTGCTTTAAGTGAACCGTGCAGCAAATGCAACTCCGCGGTGACCTCCGCAGAAACGCGTGCAGTCTTTACGCGGCCGATGAGGGCAGCAACTGGATTGGCGTCCATACTCACAGCACGTCGCCCAAGTCGAATCGCTTCCAGGGCAGTTGTGCCACTGCCTCCGAACGGATCGAAAACTAGTTCGCCGCGTGAGCTGAGTAACGAGATGAAGTTGCCCGGCAACTGCGGAATGAACTTGGCTGGGTATGGGTGTAGGTCGTGCCCGAGAAAGCGCGTGTCGTCGTCAGTGAACCCCCAGTCCAACCTCGTGAGGTAGTCCATCGTGGCAGTGGGGTCGCCAGTATGGAGCGGCACTTCCGCGTAGACGGCGGCAGCGGAGCGATCTTCAGTGGGACTGAACGCGAGAAGATGGGCTTGACTGTGGGATTTCGCTGATCGCATACGAGCCTTTTTCTGGGAGTTTAGCAACTTCCCAGAGGCTGCGCACCAAGCAAGATCGATATCAATACTGGGTTGGATGCCCTTTGCGTCAACGAAGGGGGGCGTGCTCATGCGAGTGGCGTGTCCGATCGTAGAAGGTGCAGAGTGTTGCTACAATCGAAGGACACGTCCCGCGAGAAAAACAGTCTAATCAATGAGATACCAAGGGTGGGTTCGAATCCCACCCTCTCCGCCAATGGATTGGCAAACAGGCGCCCCTCGGGCGCTTTTTCGTTGATACCACCTGCTGTTCGGCAGAGGCGGTGGCTGCCGGGCTGATTCTTTCTGTCTCACAGTTCCCTGTGAATCCACAGCACTTCGACCCCTACAAGAACTTCCGTTTCCGGGTGAAGTGGGACGGCCGCCACGTGGCCGGGGTGAGCATGGTGTCGGCGCTCGAGCGCAGCACCGAAGTGGTCGAGCACCGCGAGGGTGGTGATCCGTCGACCGGCCGCAATCGCCCGGGCCGCGCGAAGTTCGAGGCGATAAGCCTCGAGCGCGGCGTGACGTACGACACCGAATTCGAGCAGTGGGCGAGCAAGGCCTGGAGCTTCGGCTCAGGTCCAGGCAGCGAAGTGTCGCTGGAGGATTTCCGCAAGGACTTGATCCTCGAGGTGTACAACGAGGCGGGCAGGCTGGCGATCGCCTACAGGCTCTATCGGTGCTGGGTCAGCGAGTATCGGGCGCTGCCCGACCTCGATACCAATGCCAACGCGGTGGCGATCCAGAACCTGAAGCTCGAGAACGAGGGCTGGGAGCGCGACTGCGACGTATCCGAGCCGTTTGAAAGTACCATCCGTCTGTGATAGCCAACGAAAAAGTGGCGCTCGCCAGGGGAGGATGGACATGGAGCAGGTAGCTTTCAAAGCGCAGTCACGTGTGGTCAACCGGCGCCGGCAGGCACTCGAGGGCTGGCGTGTGTCGGCCCTGGCCGCCTGCATGGCGCTGACGGGGCCCGCCTGGGCTCAGTCGTCGCCGGATCCTTGGCCCTCGCGACCGGTACGTATGGTCGTGCCCTACGCGGCGGGCGGTGCGACCGACGTGCTCGGCCGGCTGTTCGCGGTGCGTCTCGCGGAGACGCTCGGCCAGCCGTTCGTGGTCGATAACCGACCGGGTGCCGCTGGCATGATCGGCGCCGAGATGGTGGTCAGGGCCGCGCCCGACGGCTACACGCTCGCCTTCGTGCCGTCCGCCTACGCGGCCTCGCTCGCCCTCTACAAGTTGAGCTGGGATCCGGCGCGGGCGGTGGCGCCCATCGGCATCGTGGCCACCGGGCCGCTGGTGCTCGGGGTGCATCCCGGCGTGAAGGCTGGCAGCGTGCGCGACCTGATCGAACTCGCCAGGGCGAAGCCGGGATCCATCAACTTCGGATCGGCCGGCACTGGCGGATCCCTGCATCTGGCCGGCGAGTTGTTCCTTCAGCTTGCGCGGGTAGACATGTCTCACGTGCCCTACAAGAGCGAGGCCCCGGCGTTGAACGATCTGGTCGGCGGACACATCCAGGTGCTGTTCGCCTCGGCGATCGTGATGCTGCCGCAGGCCCGTGCGGGGAAGGTGCGCGCGCTGGGCGTCACCAGTGCGAAGCGCTCGCCCGCTGCTCCCGAACTGCCGGCCATCGGTGAGACGGTGCCCGGCTACGACGTGACCCAGTGGTTCGGCATGTGGACGGCGTCGGCCGTGCGCCGTGACACCGTCACTCGCGTGAACCAGGCGCTCGGACGCATCGTGCGCATCCCCGAAGTGCAGGAGCGGCTGCGCGCCGACGGCTTCGAGCCGGCTCACGGCAGCCCGGAGGATTTCGCACGGACCATGGCCGAGGAGACGGCGCTGTGGGCGCGCGTCGTGAAAGCCGGGAACATCCGGGTGGAGTGAGCCGATGGCAGTGAACCTGCCGGCGCCGTTCGCCCCGGGGCGATGTCGTGGACTTGGACTGTACAGAGCCGATCTTTCTTGGGACACTCCGGTTCCTTCCGACCACGGCGACGACCAACATGACATTCTCACTGTCCCGGAACATCCTTTCCATGCGTGCATTGTTCGCCGTAGCGGTCGCATTGCTGGCCGGCTGCGCAGCAACGCCCAGTGGCCCGCTGGAACTGACCGAGACGCAGACGATCACCGCCGTCGTCGAGGCGATCGACGTCCCCAGCCGCGTCGTCGTGCTGCGCGCCGCGGACGGTCGCACGGCCGTGTTCGAAGCAGGCCCGCAGGTGCGCAACCTGGCCCAGGTACAGAAGGGCGACAAGGTTGTCATCCGCTTCCAGGAGGCGTTGCTTGCGGAAGTGGTGAAGCGCGGCACTGGAACGACTGGCGCCGGCGCACTTGCGGCCCGTACCGAACCGGGGCAGCGTCCTGGCGCACTGGTGGCAACCGAGACGAGCGTCGTGGTCAGGATCTACGAAGTCGATACCATCGGTAACGTCGTCGAGTTCACCGGGCCGAAGGGCTTCAACCGTCGGATCAAGGTCAACGACCCGAAAGCGCGCGAGTTCCTGCGCACCCTCAAGAAGGGCGACGAGGTGGAAGTTCGCTATCGCGAGGCGATGGCAGTCAGCGTCGAGCCGGCGAAGTAGATCGATAGCGGCAAGGGCCCGGTTGTACGCCGGGACTGGCAGGACAGCGCAGGAAGCGGCGAGCAGCCTTTGCGCCGCTTTCTGTCATTTGGCTGTTGGAGAATTCGGGCTGGCTCCGTCCCACCAGATGTCGGTTTCCGCTGGGGCTGCGCAGCAGCTGCTGACCCATTGACACCCTTGGATACATGAATGAGCAACCCTGAAACGCAGCAATTGCCCACCAGTGGCACCGTCGAGTCCCGGCTCGGCAAGATCGAGCTGACGAACGGCTATCCGACGGACGCGACCGCCAAGCGCGTCTTCGACGAAATCGACTTCCAGCGCGGCTGCCAGGCCTACCTGTGGGCGTTGCCGCTCATGGCCATGCAGCAGTGGCAGGCGGAGCAGCGCGAGAAGTTCGGCGCGGGCAATCTGGATTTCGTGGACTACCTCACGTTCACGGACAAGCTCGGCCTGCTCACCGCCAACGCCACGACCCCTTACATCATGGCGTTCCCCAGCATGGAAGGCATGGGGCCGCTGGTGATGGAAATTCCGCCAGGCCCGACGGCCGGCGGCGTCGTCGATTTCTGGCAGCGGCCGATCACGGATTCCGGCCAGACCGGACCGGACAAGGGCGCGGGTGGCAAGTACCTCATCCTCGGACCGAACGACCCGGAAATGCGTCCGGATGGCTATCACGTGTTCCGCTCGTCCACGGTCAACATCTGGGTCGCGCACCGCGTACTCGAGCCCGATCGCGAAAAGGCCATGGCGCTGGTGGCAGCCATACGCATCTATCCCTACAGCCAGCGCGAGAATCCACCGCAGGCCGTGCACATCAGGCCGAATGGCCGCAAATGGAGCGGGACACAGCCTGCCGGACTGGCCTACTGGGAGGGACTGTCCAGGATCATCAACGAGGAGCCCGTACACGAACGCGACCGGATGATCATGGGAATGCTCCAGCCGCTGGGCATCGAGAAGGGCAGGCCCTTCAACCCGGACGCACGGCAGAAGCAGACGCTCATCGAAGCAGCCCGCGTCGGCGAGGTGATGGCGCGCACGATAGGTTACGAAAAGCGCTTCCATGGCGCGAAGGTCTGGCCGGGCAAGCAGTGGGATCTTTCGCTGTTCCTGGAAGAGACCAACCAGGAGGCTGCGCACCATACGCAACTCGACGAGCGCACGTCCTGGTTCTACGAGGCGGTCGGTGTCTCTGTCGGCATGATGGGGCGCACGGTGGGACTCGGGCAGGTCTACCTGGAATCGTCGAAGGACAGCCAGGGACGCTGGCTCGATGGCAGCGAAAACTATGCCCTGCACGTGCCGCCCGATGCGCCCGTGGTCCAGTTCTGGTCGTTCACCGTCTATGACAATGAAACGCGCTGTTTCGTCGATACCGGCGTGCAGCCGGATCGTTCGTCGCGCGACAACATCGTCAAGAACGCCGACGGCTCGGTTGACCTGTACTTCGGTCCGCAGGCGCCAGTCGGAAAGCCGGAGTCGAACTGGATCCAGACGATCCCCGGCAAGGGCTGGTTCACGTATTTCCGGTTGTACGGGCCGACCCAGCCTTACTTCGACCGCTCCTGGGTACTTCCAGACATTGAACGGGTGTAGACCATGACTGCCAATGCACTTGCCGCACTGGGCCTCTCCGAGAAGGACGTCGTCGACACCTACATCTACGTCCTCGCTCGTTACCTGGTGATCCGCCAGGAACGCATCGACATCGCCGAAGAGGCGGTCGATTACAACGTGATCAAGTTCAACGAACTCGGCAAGGCGGAGTTCGTGAACCCGAACCTCGATGTCGCGTACCTCGAGGCATGGTTCGCAGTGGACGAGACGACGCCGGTCGTACTTGAAGTGCCCAGGGTGGAAGGGCGCTACTACACCGCGCAGATCATGGATGAGTGGGCTGACATCCTCTACAACGTGAACGAGCGCAACCTGCCGGATCATCCGTACGGCCGGTTCGCGCTGTGCCTGTCGGGATCGAACCCGACGATTCCCGAGGGCGCATTCCGGCTCGATCTGCCGTCGCGGAAGGCCAAGATGCTGGCGCGGGTGGAACGCAAGGGCGACGACCAGGGCGCGCTGGCCTTGCAGCACCAGTTCAGGATCATCAAGTCCAGGGAACCCGCGATCGTTCCCGCAGTGGAAATTCCGATGTTCAGCAACAAGGAACTCATCACGGTCGATGCGTTCTCGCAACCCATGCTGGATCAGGTATTGAACAGCGCGCCGGACAACATGGAACTGGCGCCTGGCATGCAGAAGCAGGCCCGCGACATCGCTGCCTTCATCGCGAAGGCGGAAGACAATCGTGCCGCGATCGACGCGATCATCAGGCAGAAGGCAGTGCCCGGCCTCGTGCAATTCGTCCGCAGTTACGGCGACAAGCGCGGCGGCTGGATCGCCACGACCGGCAAGGAGACGGGTTTCGGCGAGGATTTCTGGTTCCGCGCCGCCGCCAATTTCGCCGGCATCTGGTGGAACAACAACCAGGAGGTCGTCTATTTCATTGGCGAAGCGGACGCCACCGGCACTCCGCTGGACGGCGACAGCGTGTATGTCCTCGACTTCAAGCCGGACGACCTGCCGGCGAAGCATGTCAATGCCTACTGGTCGTTGACGTTGATGTCCCTGCCGGATTACCGGGTGGTTCCCAACCGGCTCGACCGGTTCAACTTCAACAACCGGTCGCAGTTCGAGTTCGAACCGGATGGCAGCTTGAAACTGCATCTGGCATCCGAGCTGCCGAGCGGCGTCCCGGAATCGAACTGGTTGCCATGCCCCAAAGGCAGGCCGTTCACGCTCAACCTGCGCACGTATGTGCCGAAGGCGGAAGTCCTGTCGGGCGAGTACTACGTGCCGCCGATCGTGAAGACGGCGTAGCGCGAGGATATCTTCCTGCGGAGAAACCGAAGATCCCGGCGCGTCGCCAGTCATGGGCGCGCTGGCGATGAAGGACATTGAATGACGACCCCGACCCCGACCCCGACACCAGACACACCGCAGCAGGAGCACGGCCATGGCGGCCCGGACGCGCACGCGCAGCACCGGCTGGCCGGGCTGGCGGGGCTGGGAAAGCGGCTCCACCATCCGGCTGCTCCTGAGCCGACCGGCAGAGCCCCCAAGACATCCGACGAGCTGGCCCTCGAGCGCACCCTGATGGCGGCCGATCGCACCCTGATGGCAGCGGACCGGTCGTTGATGGCCTGGATACGTACGGCGCTGTCGATGATCAGCTTCGGCTTCACCATCTACAAGCTGCTGCAGGGCTTCCAGGAGGCGGGTACTCAGCTGACCCACGCCAGCAGCCCGCGCACCATGGGCATGTTCCTTACCGGCATGGGTACCGTGGCGATGGTGCTGGGCACCGTCGAGTACTGGTACCGCCTTCAAGACCTGCGCAAGCAGAACGGTTTCGCGATCTGGCGCCCTTCATTCGTGATGGCCCTGTTGATGTCGGCGATCGGTCTGTTCCTGTTCGTCGCCATCATCGCCAAGGCCCTGTGACCGCGGGCTGGCAACCCGCTGAACTGGTGGCGACCGGGCTTGCGGCGCTGGCGCTGGCTGCCGTCGTCCTGGCAGGGGGGCGCCTGCATCCGCTGGGCGCCATCACGCGGGATCAGCGCAAGCGGGTATCGTTCTGTGCCGGCATGGCCGCAGCGTATGTCTTCGTGCATGTCATGCCCGAGCTGCACGGCGTGCGCCTGGCCTTTGTCGAGTCGGCATCGGTGCAGACGCGCTTCGAAGGCATGGTGATCTACGCTGTGGCGTTGATCGGCTTCATGACCTTCTACGGGCTGGACCACCTGCGCAAGCAGGTCCGCGACGCCGATGCAGAGCAGCGCGAGCAGGCGGCGTTCAACCTGCATGTGGGCGGCTTTGCGGCCTACGCGGCCCTGGTCGGCTACCTGCTGGTGCACGACCTGGAAGAAGGCCGGGTGCCGCTGCTGCTGTTCAGCACGGCGATGGCTGTCCACTTCCTGGCCGTGGATCACGCATTGAGCGAAGAGCATGGCGAGGCGTATGCCCGCCGTGGCCGCTACTGGCTGGCAGCCATGGTGCCGCTTGGCTGGGCGGTCGGGCAGTTGCTGGCCCTGCCCCTGGCCGTGGTGGCACTGCTGGTCGCGTTCCTGTCGGGCGCGGTGATCGTCAACAGCAGCCTGATGGAGTTGCCCTCCGAGAAAGAGGGCCACTTCGTACCCTTCCTGGCCGGCGGCCTGCTGTACGCGCTGATCCTGTTGCCGCTGGGTTGAACACACAGAAGGTGGGAGTACCGATGGATGAGATCTGGATACGCATCGTTGAACACATGTCGGACCGTGTCACCGGGCCGATGAAGTTCCGTCTTGTCCTGCAGCCGGTGATGGCCTCGATCTTCGCCATCATCGCCGGGCTGAACGATGCGAAGCTGGGAAAGCCGCCTTACTTCTGGGGGCTGTTCACCAACAGCGGGCACCGCGCCGAAATGGTCAGGGACGGCTGGAAGAGCGTAGGCAAGGTGTTCGTGCTGGCGATGGTGCTCGACATCGTTTTCCAGATCAGGGTGCTGGGCACGGTGTACCCCGGTGAAGTGATCATCGTGGCTTTCCTGCTGGCCATCGTGCCCTACCTGCTGCTGCGTGGCCTGGTCACGCGCCTTATGCGCTAGGGCAACGCCGGTCCTGGTGACGCGATGAAGCTGCCTGTCGCCGGCTGGTTGCCGTCCTATCGGCGCGAGTGGCTGCGCGCCGACACGGTGGCCGGGCCCACCGCCGCCGCGGTGGTGATCCCCAAGGCGATGGCCATCGCAGCCATTGCCGGCCTGCCGGTCGAGAT
>CANGXU010000052.1 GCA_947457885.1 Betaproteobacteria bacterium | reverse complement strand
GACATACGCTTGCTTGCGCGTGCGGTCGCGCGGCATCTCGGCCTGGGCGAGGGCGCAAGAAGAAACGGGGGATAGTGATGTCGATGCCGGGCTGGAAGATTCTCAAGATCGCCTTGCTGGTGCTGATCCTCGGTGGTCTCTACGCGTTTGCCGTGTACAAGCACGATGAACGCGAGGCCATACGGCAGGCGCCCGTGGCGTTGACCGCCGCCTGTGCCGAAAAGCTTTCGCGCTACGGGCTGGTTGCAGGGGCCGGCTACCAGTCGCCCTACGTCCTGCAGCGCACCGGGTTGGTGACTGTGACGAACGGCTATAGCGAGGACGATGTTCGAGCAATTCAGCGCGGCTGCAACATCATCGACGATACTCAGGGTCGCTTGGCAACCGACAAGGGACGTGAACGCTGGAACGCCCCGCGCTTCATCCGAGGTACCCATGCCAGTTGCAACCAGTGTCACCAGGGTGTCGGAGACAAGCAGGACGCGGATGGAAACCGGCTGAAGGGTTCGCTCAGCCTCGGCGCATCCTGGGTGATGGCCGACATGTACGACCGGTTCACGGGATTACTGCTGCCTTTTGAACTGCGCCAGATGCAGTGCTACATCAACTCTTCGAACGGCTACAAGCCGAATATCGCCGATGATGTGATCCGCGACGTCACCGCATACACGCGTTTCCTGTCGGCTGCGCTTGGCCTTCAGATCGGTGTCAGCTATGAGGAGCAGGGCGTGGACGAAATCCCTGCGTCCTTCACCGGGAAACAGGGTGACGACTATATCCGTGGCGAAGCGCTCTACAAAGAAAAGTGTCAGCATTGCCACGGCCCGCAGGGCCATGGCGTCGAGGTCGCTGGTCATCTGGTCGGGCCGGCGGTGGCTGGGCCGAATGCATGGAACATGCAGTCTCGGAATTACTTCTACTATGTCGCGACAATCCTGCCTGGCTTCATCTGTCGCAACATGCCGCTCGGTGCCGAGAACACCCTGACCAATCAGGAATGTCGCGACATTGCCTATTTCATCAGTAACTTGCCGCGTCCTGCCGGTGACAAGCAGGGGCCACTGGTCGCCCTCCAGCAGCAGGCGCTGATGCGGATCATGCCGACGCTCCTGCGCTGGACCGAATCGGCAATGGAGCGACCCGCGCCGGTACCGGTACCGGGACATGCGACCATCCAGGCCCCGGTGGCGGCTCGATGAGCGCGCTGTCCACCCTGCAGCGTTACCGGCAGGACGTCGTTCGCGACTGGCCGCAGACGAGCGGCAATCTGCTGGTCGGACTGACTCTCGCGCTGGTCACACTGCCGCAGGCGGTCGCGTTTTCCGTGACCCTTGCCGGAGTGCCACCACACTTCGGCATCTACGCAGCGATCTGGGGCGTATTGTTCTGCGCGATGCTGAATCCGTCGAAAGTCTTCCACGGTGGCCCCAACACCGCGATGTCGGCCACGATCGGCGTCACCCTGCTGCCGGTGGCGCCGCCGTTCGGTGCAGAGTACATGGGCTATGCGCTCACGCTCGGCCTGCTGTGCGGCCTTATTCAGATGGCGTTCTATGTCATACGCCCCCTGGGTCGGATGCTCGACCTGGTCAGCGAACCGGTGATCAACGGCATGATCTGCGGCATCGGGCTGTTCCTCATTTTCAAGTCGCTGACCACCTTCGGCGGCCTGCCGGTCAACACCGAGGTCGAGTGGCCGATGTGGATCGCCTGGCAGTCGTTCCTCGCGGTGATCGAGATTGGCAATCTGCACGCCATCCAGATCGGCCTGATCACGCTTGTCACCTGTGTCGCCGTCCAGCAGTTCCCGCGCATGCGTAACTGGGCGATCCTGACTGGCATCGTGACGGGAACCCTCTACTCGCAGTACCTGGACGCCAGCCTCGGGTCACAGGTCAGCCTGATCGAGAAGATCGGCAACCTGTCCTCGATCGGGCTGGTGCTGCCTTCTCTGCCGCTGTTTACCCAGGAATCGATGCCGGACATCATTGCGATCCTGCCTGGGGCGGTGACGCTCGCACTGCTCGGCCTGTTCCAGACCGTCGCGGCGATGCGTCGCATGAACCGCAAGGCTGGCGGCTTCACCGATAGCCGCAAGGCAATCTTCTCCGATGCGGCGTCGAACTGCCTGCTGCCGTTCCTGTCTTCGCTTCCGACCTGCGCATCGTTCAACCGGATGTGGCTGGTACACCGGCTGGGTGGCCACAGCCGGCTTGCGATCGTGAGTTCAGCGGTCTGGCTGCTGGTACTCGTGCTGTTCCTCGCCCAGTTGATCGCCATCATCCCGATGCCCGCGATGGCTGCGGTCATCATGCTGCTCGGCGCCAACATGATCAACTGGGAGGATATCAAGCCGCACTTCAAGGACCGGCGCGAATCCATCGTGTTCCTTGTCTCGTTCCTGTCGGTGCTGTTTCTCGACCTGTTCGGTGCGGTCATCGTCGGTTCGGTGCTGGCGATCGCCTACTCCAAGTGGGAGCAGGCACACCCGAACATCAGCCTGAGCGGCAATCAGCTGAAGATCCGCGGCAACCTCTACTACGGCTCGTTGCCGGTGATCGAGGCGATGTATCACCGTGCGATCGCGCGTGAAGGCAGTGTCGTGATCGATTTCTCCGAGTGCTTCTATATCGATCGCGAGGGTATCCGCTGGCTGAAGGCCGCCAAGGAAGCGCAGCAGGCTGCCCTGACTGACCGCCGCCGTCTCGACGATCGGCGCGAGGTCGAGCGGCGCGCAGCGTCCGATGGCAAGCGCCGTGCTGGACGCCGCCGCGACAAGCCCGATCGCCGACAGCGCTCCGAGTTCTGACGGGGGACTGTGGCGGGCTACAGATTGCAGAAGGTGAGATCGAACGGAATGTCGGCCTCGATCACCTTCGGACGGTCGCTGCCGGGGACCTGCTGCGTGAAGCGGATGTTCAGCATGTACCGGTTGGCGCTGACTTCCGGCACGCAGGGTAACTCGCGCGCCACACGAACCCGCACCAGTTGTACCGCGCGTCCGGCGAGCATCTGCTGGAAAACGCCCTGGGCGGCTACCCTTTGGGACGACTTGCCGCTGTCGCGCAGGATACGCAGCACGATGGTCAGGCTGTCGCGCAGCGGCAGAAACTGCGCCATCCACTGGCCGAGGTCGGCGCGGCGTTCCTCGATCGGCCGGTGCTGCCAGTAGTGGTAAGTCGGCAGATCGAACTCGCACACACCGCCCGGGATATTCGAGCGCTGCCGGATGCTCATCAGCCATTCGTTGTCGCGGACCTCCTGGCCGATCTTGCCGGTCAGGTTGTAGAGGCTGCCGGCGGCCTGGTCGATGTCCCGCAGCACGGCATCCAGGGCTTCGACCGAGATCTGCGGGTTGCTGCGAAGTGCCTCGAGCGAATGCTTCTGGCGCTCCAGTTCCTGCAGCAGGTCCGACTTCAGGTCGGCGCGGCTGGCCACCTCGATGATCTCGAACAGCGTGACCAGTGCGACGTGGTGCTCGAGCGGGTGGTCGCGCGAGACGAAGTAGGCGAGCTTGTCGTAGAGGTCTTCCAGCCTGAGCAGCGTTCGCGTGCGCTCATTCAGTGGAAACTCGTAGTCGATCACGATAGCTGCGGTCTGCTCGGGTAGCGTGTGCGAATCGAACATGCTTTTTCGCAGGATCCCGCGGCGCTGTTGCCGGAGATCAACGACGCACGGCTGTTCAGTTCAGGCGTCCGGCGAGCGGGGACGCGCTGCCGACCGTTTCGATTGCGCGAGGCGCAGGTATTGCTGGTGCAACTTCTCGACCTGCGGCGCGAGCGCGAACTCTTCACCGTCATTGTCGATCACATCGTCGGCCATCGCGAGTCGCTGCTCGCGCGTGGCCTGGACCGCAACGATGGCCATCACTTGCGCCCGGGACAGCCCACTGCGCCGCATTACCCGGGCTATCTGACGCTCGCGTGAACAGTCTACCACCAATATCCGGTCCATCCGCTCACGGTATCCACCGCTGGCCGACAGCAGCGGTACCGCCAGCAGGACATAGGGTGCTGCAGTGCGGTCGAGCGCCCGCTCCGCGGCGGCCCGGATCATCGGATGCAGGATCGCTTCCAGACGCGCTCGCTCGAGCGGATCGGAGAACGCCCGCTCGCGCATCCAGGCGCGGTCGAGTGCACCATCCGGCCCGGCGGCCGCCATGCCGAATGCTTCGATGAGTGCCGGCATCGCATCGCCACCCGGGCTGGTCAGTGCGTGGGCAAGGGCGTCTGTGTCGACCAGCGCGGCGCCGAGCGCGACGAACAGGCTGGCCACCGTCGATTTGCCGCTGCCGATGCCGCCGGTCAGTCCGACCACGAAACGGACCGGCGGAGCTGGCATGGCAGCCGGATCGTCCAATGAAAGTCAGCCCAGCAGCTTGAGATACCCGGCGATGATGTCGTCGCCCCAGACCAGTGCGACTACGCCGGCGATTACCAGGTAGGGCCCGAACGGCATCGGTACGCTGCGCCCCATCCGTGCCGCCGCGATCAGCGCGATGCCGATCACGGCACCGGCCAGCGACGACAGCAATATCACGAGGGGCAGCGCCTGCCAGCCGAGCCAGGCACCGATCGCGGCGAGCAGCTTGAAATCCCCGTAGCCCATACCCTCCCTGCCGGTGACCAGCTTGAAGCCCCAGTAGACGGTCCACAACGACAGGTAGCCTGCGGCCGCGCCGATGACCGCCTCCTGCAGCGGCGCGAAAATGCCCCAGATGTTCACCAGCAGGCCCGCCCACAGGAGCGGCAGGGTCAGGCTGTCGGGCAGCAGTTGGGTGTCGAAGTCGATCAGTGCGAGCGCAAGCATCGTCGCGCAGAAGGCGAAGGCAAGTGCCGCGGCCGGGCCGAAGCCGTAGTGCCAGGCGAGGAAGCCGGCGATGGCGCCGGTGGTCGCCTCGACCAGCGGATAGCGCATCGGGATCGCCACGCCGCAGGACGCGCAGCGGCCACGCAGCGCGAACCAGCTCAGCAGCGGCAGGTTCTGCAGCGCCGTTATTTGAGCCCTGCACGACGGACAGTGCGACCGGGGCTGCGCCAGGTTGAATGCAGGCTGCGGTTCCGGCTCCGTGCCGGCCAGTTCCGCGCATTGCGCCGCCCACTCGCGCTCCATCATCTTCGGCAGCCGATGGACCACCACGTTGAGGAAACTGCCGATCATCAGGCCCAACAGCACAGCGATGCCGATCCACAGCGCCGGCTCGCTGCGCAGCAGTTCGAGAACGTCGTTCATGTCTGGGACGATCGGGTCAGACCACCTGGCCCATCTTGAAGATCGGCAGGTACATCGCGATCACCATGCCGCCGATCAGCGTGCCCAGGACAACCATGATGACGGGCTCCATCAGGCTGGACATCGCGTCGACCGCGTCATCGACCTCCGCCTCGTAGAAGTCGGCGACCTTGGACAGCATGCCGTCCAGCGCGCCCGATTCCTCGCCGATGGCAACCATCTGCAGCACCATGTTGGGGAATACGTCGGAGCCCTGCATGGAGACGGTCAGGCTGGTGCCGGTCGAAATCTCCTGCTGGATACGTTTCGTGGCTTTCATGTACACCGCATTGCCCGCTGCGCCTGCCACCGAGCCGAGGGCTTCTACCAGCGGCACGCCGGCGGCGAACATGGTCGCCAGGGTGCGCGACCAGCGCGCGATCGACGCCTTCTGGACGATTTCGCCGAACACCGGCATCTTCAGGATCAGTCGATCCATGCCGTTGCGCATCGTTTCGGACTTTTTGTATGCGTTGATGAACAGGTAGATCGAGCCGCCGACCGCGCCGAAGATCGCCCACCAGTAGGCAACGAAGAAGTCCGAGATCGCCATCACGATCAGCGTCGGGGCCGGCAGGTCGGCACCGAAGCTTGCGAACACCTGCTTGAACGACGGGATCACGAAGATCATGATGATCGCGGTGATGATGAACGCGACCACGACGATCGATATCGGGTAGAACAGCGCCGACTTGATCTTGCCCTTGATCGCGATGATCTTTTCTTTGTACGTCGCGAGGCGATCCAGCAGCGTGTCCAGGATACCGGCCTGCTCCCCGGCGGCCACCAGGTTGCAGAACAGATCGTCGAACTGTTCGGGAAAGGCTCGAAATGCCTGGCTCAGGCTGGAGCCGGTCTCGACGTTGACCTTGATGGTCATCAGCACCTTCTGGACCGCCGCGTTCGAATGTCCCTTGCCGACGATGTCGAACGCCTGCAACAGCGGCACGCCAGCCTTCATCATCACCGCCAGCTGGCGCGTGAAGATGGCAATGTCCTTCTCGGTGATCTTGCGGCCGCGCCCGACCCGCTGCCTCTTCACCTTGATGAACGACAGCCCCTGCCGGCGCAGTTGGGCGACGACAACATTCTCGCCGTTCGCGCGCATTTCGCCGCGAACCGCTTTGCCGGTTCTGTCCTGCCCCACCCATGAATAGAGGTAGTCCTGGACGTCCTTCTTGCGGCCCTGGGTGATCGTTGTGGCCATAGACTGCGCTCCGCCTGATGCGAGAACCGCGATAAGATATCACGCCACTGCGGCTTGCCAGACAACCGTCTGCAAAGGCCCACCGGCCACCTGCAGCTGCTTCCCGGGTCAGCCGCTCCGCTCGAACGAAGTTTCCCTTGATTCGGCCTCCACCCGGGGAAAGACGCGCACCGAGCGGATCGACCGTTCCTGGGTCTGCACGACCTCGAGCGGGTATCCGGAGATCTTCACTGTGGTGCCTGGCTCGGGCAGGTCGCGCAGGTAGTCCACGATCAGTCCATTCAATGTTTTCGGACCGTCCATCGGCAACTCGAGGCCGAGCTTGCGGTTGAGGCTGCGCAGTGTCGCGCTGCCTTCTACCAGCACGCTGCCGTCCTCGCTCCGGGTGAATGTGTCGCCGCGCCCCGGTGCCGTGGTGGTGAATTCGCCGACAAGTTCCTCCAGGATGTCTTCCAGGGTCACCAGGCCCTGAAGCTCGCCGTATTCATCGACGATCAGTCCGATCCGCTCGTGCTGCTCCTGGAAGTTCGCCATCTGGGTGAACAACGCGGTACCTGCCGGCACGAAATACGGTTGGGCCAGCAGCGCTTCGACATCCGCTGCCTCGGCGAGCCCGCCCTGGCGCACCAGCGACAGCGCGCGACGCACATGCAGGATGCCTGTGACGTTGTTGAGGTCGCCCCGGCAGACGACCAGCCGCGTGTGGTAGCAGGTGGCGATCTCCGCCAGCAACTGCTCCGGCGGCGACTCCAGGTCTAGCCATTCGACCTGCCCCCGCGGGATCATCACATCGTCGACGGTGATCTGCTCAAGCTCGAACAGGTTGACCAGGATGCTCCGGTGTTTCTGCGGGATGTAGTGCCCGCCCTCCAGCACCAGGGTGCGCAGTTCCTCGGGTGTCATGTTCTGCGCCCCTTCATCTTCGCGCTTGAGCCGCAGCACCCAGAGGATCGACTGCACGAACAGGTTGACGAACCAGACCACCGGCCAGGCTACGCGCAGCAGCGGGGTGAGCACGTAGGCAGAAGCGAGCGCGATGCGTTCCGGATAGGTTGCGCCGATGATCTTCGGCGTTATCTCGGACACGACCAGGATGCAGAAGGTCACCCCGGCGCTGCCGAGCCACAGCGCCCATTCGTTCTCGCCGAGGGTCCGGAACATGATCACCGTGAACAGCGCCGCCGACAGGCTGTTGACGAAGTTGTTGCCGAGCAGCACGACGCCCAGCAAACGGTCGGTGCGATCGAGCAGGGCAGCGGCCATGATCGCGCCCCGGTTGCCCCTGCTGACGAGGTGGCGTAACCGGTAGCGATTGAGCGCCATCATGCTGGTTTCGGCGATCGAGAAGAAGCCCGACACCAGCAGCAGGATGAACAACGCGACCAGCAGCGTCTGCAGGGGGATCTCGTTCAAGGGTTCCCGTATGTCGGTGACGAAGTCGTCAGTTTAGGTGATCGCAGGCACCGGATGCAGCCCGGATGCGCCGCATCACCGGCCGAGCAGCACCTCGACGACGAGTTTAGTACCCACGTAGGCCAGCAGGAGCACTCCGAACCCCCAGAGGGTCCAGCGCAATGCGATCCGGCCGCGCCAGCCGAAGAGGAACCTGCCGACCAGCAGCGCCGCGAAGATGGCCCAGGAAACCAGCGTGAACACGTTCTTGTGCGTGAACGTGAGCGGCATGCCGAACAGTTCTTCGGAGAAGAGAAGCCCGCTGAGCACGGTGGCCGAGAGCAGCACGAAGCCGGCGACGATGATCCGGAACAGCATCTTCTCCATCGTCAGCAGTGGCGGCAGACCGGTCAGGAGCGCGGGTAGCGTGCCGGTCCGCAACTGCCGGTCGAGCGAGGACAGCAGCAGTGCATGCAGCGCGGCGATGGTGAGCAATCCATAGGCCAGCAGCGCGACGATCACGTGCGCCGTGAGCATCCGCACGCCGGCATTGGGCATTGGCTCATGCGCGCCCAGCACGGCCGGTGCCAGAGCGCACAGCGCGGCCACGGGAAACACCAGCAACTGCAGGCCGCGCAGGTTGTAGAAGAAGCTGCCGAACCAGTGGATGGCTACCGTCACCAGGACGATCGCGGACATTGCTACGCCCACGCCGACGAATACCTGCCCGTCGTGGAACACCGCTGCACCCACGCTCCAGGCATGGATCAGCAGGATGGTGCCGACGGTTGCCTGTTCACCCCAGGGTGCATGCCAGCGTGTCGGCAGCTCTATCGTCTGTCCGGCGGCGGACGGCAGGGAGCGCGGCGTACGCCCGCGCGTCAATCGGTGGCCGAGGTATGCGGCGAATGCGCCATAGGCTAGCGCGCTCAACAGATACGGTAGACTTCCGGACATGATTCGAGTCTACACGAACGACCTTTCGCGCCGGTGGTGGATGCCCGGCAACGTACAGTGCGCGCGCGGTGTCGTCGCGTTGGCTGCAGAGGCGGCCATTCAGGCAGGCCCGGCGGAGGCGATATGCTCGAATCGCTGACCGAACGCCTGTCGCGCGTCGTCAAGTCGCTGAAGGGCGAGGCGCGCATTACCGAGTCGAACATCACCGATGCGCTGCGCGAGGTGCGCCTGGCGCTGCTCGACGCCGATGTGGCGCTGCCGGTGGCGAAAGATTTCATTGCGCGGGTGCGCGAGAGGGCGCTCGGGCAGGACGTCCTGACCAGCCTCACCCCCGGTCAGGCGGTGGTCGGTATCGTCCACCGTGAACTGATCGCGCTGATGGGCGAAGCCGGCGTCGGCCTCGACCTGGCAGTGCAGCCGCCGGCCGTGCTGCTGATGGCTGGCCTGCAGGGCTCCGGCAAGACGACGTCCTCGGGCAAGCTCGCGAAGCTGCTGATTTCGCAGAAGAAGAAGGTGCTGCTCTGTTCGGCCGACGTGTATCGACCCGCCGCGATCGAGCAGCTGCGCACGCTCGCGAAGCAGGTCGATGCGGGATTTTTCGAGGCGCCGGCAGATGCGAAGCCGGTCGATATTGCCCTCGGGGCGATCGACCATGCGAAGCGCCACTACTTCGACGTGCTGATTGTCGACACTGCAGGCCGGCTGTCGATCGACGAAGCGATGATGACCGAGATCCGCGCGCTGCATGCGGCGGTCAATCCGGTCGAGACACTGTTCGTGGTCGACGCGATGCAGGGCCAGGATGCAGTCAATGTCGCCAGGGCGTTCGGCGAAGCGCTGCCCCTGACCGGTGTGATCCTCACCAAGCTCGACGGCGATTCGCGCGGTGGCGCCGCACTGTCGGTGCGCGCGGCCACCGGCAAGCCGATCAAGTTCGCGGGCGTCGGCGAGAAGCTCACCGGGCTCGAGCCTTTCCATCCCGAGCGCATGGCCTCGCGCATCCTCGGCATGGGCGACGTGCTGTCGCTGATCGAGGACGCCCAGAAGAACGTCGACGTCGCCGAGGCCGAGAAGTTCGCACGGAAGATGAAGTCCGGCAAGGGCTTCGACCTGGAAGACTTCCGCCAGCAGATCGGGCAGATGAAGAAGATGGGCGGGCTGTCGTCGCTGCTCGACAAGCTGCCGGGCGACCTGGCGAAGATGGCCCAGGGCGCTAAGGTCGACGATCGCATGATCCTGCGCCAGGAGGCGATCATCCTGTCGATGACGCCTGCCGAGCGGGCGAAGCCGGAGATCCTCAAGGCTTCCCGCAAGCGCCGGATCGCCGCAGGTGCCGGGGTCAGCGTGCAGCAGGTCAACCAGCTCCTGAACCAGTTCGAGTCTGCGCAGAAGATGATGAAGATGGTGAGCAAGGGCGGCATGGCGAAGATGATGCGCGGCATGAAGGGCATGTTGCCCGGCATGCGATGAGCGACGCGCCAGCGCGGCACGTCGGAGACGAGCACCCCGGGGCGCCGGGGACGGGGCAGCGTACCTACCGCTACTATGACCTGGTGATGGCCGGGTTCGTATGCGTGCTGCTGTGCTCCAATCTGATCGGGCCGGCCAAGGTCGCCGAGCTCGACCTGCCGCTGATCGGCACCTTCGCATTCGGTGCCGGCGTGCTGTTCTTTCCAATCTCGTATGTGTTCGGCGATATCCTCACCGAGGTCTACGGTTATGCGCGCGCCCGGCGCGTGGTGTGGGCCGGCTTCGCGGCACTCGCGTTCGCTTCGTTCATGGCCTGGGTCGTGGTGCAGCTTCCGCCGGCCGCAGGGTGGACCAACCAGCCGGCCTACGAGACCATCTTCGGCGCGACACCGCGCATCGTCGTGGCTTCGTTGATCGCGTTCTGGGCGGGCGAGTTCGTGAACGCCTATGTCCTGGCGCAGATGAAGGTGAGGTCCCAGGGCCGCGGGCTGTGGGCGCGCATGATCGGGTCTACCGGCGTCGGGCAGGGGGTCGATACTCTGATCTTCTATCCGGTGGCCTTCTACGGTGTCTGGTCGAACGAATTGCTGGTCGCGGTGATGGGTGCCAATTACCTGCTCAAGGTGGGCTGGGAGATCGTCGCACTGCCGTTCACCTACCGCATCGTGAACTGGCTCAAGCGGGTCGAGCACGAGGACTACTTCGACCGCAGGACCGACTTCAACCCGTTTACGCTGAAGATCTGACGCCCGGCATGCCGCTCCCGGTATCGCAGCGCGCGCTGGCGGTGCAGGCGCCCATCATTCCGGTGGTTGCGCAGGCGATCCGCGAGCATCCGGGCACGCTGTCGCTCGGGCAAGGCGTGGTGTACTACGCGCCGCCCGCGTCGGTGTTCGCCGCGGTGGAGGCGCTGGGCCGCGACCCCGCCCTCAACAAGTACCAGTCCGTCCACGGCACCGATGCCCTGGTTGCCGCGATCACCGCGAAGCTGGCTGCGGACAACGGCATGGCCATCGGCCCCGGCCAGCGGGTGGTGGTCACCGCCGGCGGCAACATGGCCTTCCTCAACCTGATGCTGGCGATCCTCGACCCGGGCGACGAGGTGATCCTGCCGCTGCCCTGGTACTTCAATCAGCAGATGGCGGTGACCCTGGTCGGCGGGCGTGCGGTGGGCGTGCCAACGGATGCCGATTACCAGCTCGATGTCGATGCGCTCGAGCGGGCGATCACCCCGCGCACGCGCGCTATCGTCACCGTGTCGCCGAACAACCCCACCGGCGCGGTCTACCCTGGGGAAAGTCTCGCGGCGGTCAACCGGCTGTGCGCTGAACACGGGCTCTACCACGTCAGCGACGAGGCCTACGAGTACTTCGTGCACGAGGGCGAGCGCGCCTTCTCGCCCGGATCGCTGCCGGGGGCCGATGGCCATACGGTGTCGCTCCATTCTCTGTCGAAGGCCTATGGGTTCGCCAGCTGGCGCGTCGGGTACATGGTGATCCCGGCGCACCTGTATCCGGCGATCGCGAAGATCCAGGACACCAACCTGATCTGCCCGCCGGTAGTGTCGCAGCTGGCGGCGACGGCCGCGCTGGCCGAGGGGCGTGCCTGGTGCCTGCCTCGCATTGCGGTGCTGACCGAGGTGCGCGATGCGGTGCTGGCCGCCCTCGCGCCACTGGCGCCGCAGATCGTCGTGCCGCGTACCCGGGGTGCGTTCTACTGCCTGTTGCGGCTGGCTGAACCGCAGGATTCGCTCGCGCTGGCGATGCGGCTGATCGCCGAGCATCGGGTCGCGGTGATCCCGGGGATGGCGTTCGGCGTGGATGATCCATGCCTGCTGCGGGTGTCCTACGGCGCGATCCGGCGCGACGAGGTGGTCGAGGCGATCGGGCGGCTGGTCGAGGGACTCACGGCGGCGCATTGATCTGCCGGACGGGTTGAAGAAGGCGTTCGCGCCGACGATCGATGCGATCGATCTTCCGCCATCAGGAAAAACGTTCGACGAACGCCCGGTCGATCCGGTCTTTCCACCGCCACAGCCGTTGCGCCAAAGCGTCGGACAGCGTGTTGCCAAGATAGCCCCGACTTGCCGGTCCGCCGAGGATCAACCCGTTGCGGATCGCCACCGCACTGCGCGGCCCGAGCGCGGCGAGCGCAAGTGCTTCCCGTTGCGGCGTGAACGGGTGTGGCGCTTCGCCCGCCAGGGCCCGACGCAGGTTCGCGGCGAGCGGCGGGCCCTGGCGAACGGCGTACACGCCGGCCTTCGGGCGCGGATGCTGCAGCATCGACGCGCAGTCTCCGGTCGCGAACACCGACGGATGCGACGCGCTGGCGAGCGTCGGCTCTACTGCGATGAAGCCCTGCGCGTCCAGTGCGAGTCCACTGTGTTCGAGCCAGGCCGGCGCGCCGGCGCCGGTCGCGATCAGCGCGAGGTCGGCGCGGATCCGGCGGCCGTCCACGGCAATCAGCGTACCCGGCTCGGCCGACTCGATGCGCGTGTTGCGTACCAGGACCACACCGTGGTCGGCGCAGGCCCGCTCCAGCACTGCGCCGATCGCAGGCGGCGCGGACGGCATCAGCCGTGCGTCGCCGCACAGCAGGCGAACCCGTGCATCGGCATGGGCGCGCACCCGGAAGGCCAGCGCCAGGGCCACCTCGATGCCCGCGAGCCCTGCCCCGACCACGCAGAGGTCGACCGGCCGTGGTCGCGCGCCGTGATCGCCGATGAAGCGATCGAGCCTGTCCATCAACATCGGGAACGGTTTGCACGGTGCGATCGTCATGTCGCCGCAGTGGCCGCGTTCGATCGCTCCGGCGAGCGCGGGCGTGGCACGGGGCGTGGCGCCGACATCGATCGACACGATGTCGTACGAAAGTACGGTGCCGTTCCCGAGGCTGATCGTCTTCTTCGCTGGATCCAGTCCAACGGCTGCCGTCGGGATGAAGCGCGCGCCCGAGCGGCCAGCGAGCCGCCCGATGTCGATCAGGCATTCCCGGGCCTGGTAATGGCCGGCAATCACTCCAGGGACCATTCCCGAGTAGGCGGTCAGCACGTCGGGACTGACCAGGGTCACTTCGACCGTATCCTGCCAGTGGCGTGCAGCGGTGATCACGGGCAGGTGGCTGTGTCCTCCACCGAGCAGCACGAGACGGCGGCGGGTGGTCACGCGTTCACCGCGGTGCAACGAAGCGGATGTCCCCGAACCATGCCGTCGCCTTTTCGCCGGTGTTGTCCGTGTCGGTCATCACTGCGATGCCCGACACCGGCGGGGCGTCGTAGCCGAACGCCTTGCGGAAATCCTCGGCCAGGTCGCGCCGGTAGGTGATCCACTCGCCCACGCGGGCGTTGCCGCTCTCGACGACGATCATCCGTACCCGGTCGGTGTATGCGTTCGGGACGGTGGTGCCGACCGGCGATCGGGTATCCCAGATGTAGTTGATCGCGGCGCGCGGCGGAAGCTGTCCGTAGATCGCACGGGCTGCCCGGTCGGCGATCGAGATCGAATTCGCGCCGTGCGCGAAGGTGATGTAGAGGCGTACCGGGTAGTCGTCGCCGGTCCTGGTCTTGACATCGGCTTTCGACAACACGTTGCCGGCCCGCCAGCGCCATTCGATGATCGGGAACGCCTTCAGATCGATGGTCTGCTCTCGCACCAGGCCGGAGGCGGAGGCTTCGGCATCGGCGCGCAGCACGGTGGTCCCGCCGTCGCGCACCAGGGAGTAGCGGGTGTGCCGCTCGATGTTGCGGAAGGTCAGCGGTTTCCATCCCGCCGGCGACCCCGCGCCCTCGCGCTCGGCGGAGAAACGGCCGATCTCGATGGCCGCTGCGGGTTCCTTTGCAGCCGGCGCTGGCGCCTGGGCCTGTACGGGGGCGGCGACGGAGAGGGCGAGCAGTGTCAGAAGGGCGCAGGCCGCGCGGCGAGCCGCGTCCGTATGCATCGGGGCGGGCAGGTTCATCGGCTTTCCGGTGTGTCGAGCAGTTCCGGCGCGACGGTCCGCAGCCGGTCGAGGTCTTCCGGCCGGTCGACGTCCCAGCCGGTGGGCAATGCGTGCAGTCGCCAGCCGAGGCGGTCGATACGAAGGCGGGTCTGCGCATAAACGCTGTCCGTGCTCCATTGCATCGCGTCGAACAGTGAACGATCGTGGCGCGCGGCGCCGATCAGTGCGTAGCCGCCATCTTCTGTCGGCAGCAGCACGATGTCCGACGCGGGAGGGGATGCGCCGTGCAGGCCGGGGGAGGGATCGATCGCATCGAAGGCGGCCGCGAGTGCATCGGCCGTGATCGACAGGCAGTCGGTGCCGACCAGTACCGGTCGGCACTGCCGCCCGAGCGCGTCGTCCAGTGCGGCGTACATCCGGTGGCCGAGGTCGTCGCCGTGCTGAGTACGCAGTCGCAGCCGATGACGGCGTGCGCACATGTCGAAGAACGGGTGTGTCGTATCCGGCGCACACCAGAGTTCGACGCGGGGGTTGCCCAGCCGAGGCAGGGCCTCGGTTACCAGGCCAAGCAGCCGCAGCACCAGCCGTTCGTGCAGTCCGGAAGCACCCGCCGCGCCGAGCGCCGGCGCGAGGCGGGTCTTGCACTGGCCAGGGACCGGCGCTCGTGCGAACACCTGCAGCACCCGTGTCATCGCGACGGGCCGTAGTAGCGCCGGTGCAGATCGTCCGGCGGTGCGCCGCGCCAGTATGCGAAGCGCAGCCGCCACATGAGCAGGATGGTGCGCCAGGTCCCATCGCGCTCCCAGCGCCTGCCGGAGGTGACGACGCAAGCTGTCAGGCAGGCGGGACGACCGATCCGTCGCAGTCGCGCCGACAGCTCGATGTCCTCCATCAGGGGTTGCGCAGGGAAGCCGCCGGCCTGCCCGAAGGCGGCGCGCGACATGAACATCGCCTGGTCGCCAGTGGCGATGCCGGTGATGCGTGAACGCAGGTTCATCATCGCTGCGACCACGCGCAGCATGGGATGACGGCCCTCGATCTGCACGTCGAACCGACCCCATGCGCGCGTGCGCAGCGCCTGCGCGATCAGGTCGTCGGCACCGTCGGGCAGGCGGGTATCGGCATGCAGGAACAGCAGCGAGCCGCCGTGCGCGGCCGTCGCGCCGGCATTCATCTGTGCCGCGCGCGAGCGCGGCGCGCAGACAACCCTTGCGCCGCCGGCGCGGGCGCGATCGGCCGTGCCATCGTGGCTTCCGCCGTCGACCACGATCAGCTCTCCGCCGCGTGCGACCAGGGGCGCAAGGGCATCGATCGCCGCGGCGATGCGCTCGCCTTCATCGAGCACCGGCATCACGATCGAAAGCGCGGGAGCACCCATCGCGCGAAGTGCTCAGCCCGCGACCGCGGGTTTCGCGGCCAGGCCGGCCATGGCCGACGCCGGCGCCAGCGATCCGCCACAACTCGACCCCTGGCCCGCCGTGCAACCATAGCAATGGTTGCGAACCTCGATCGGCAGCCCGGCCAGGTTGCGGCCGAACAGATCGGACAGGTGCGTGCGTCGGCCGGCCCGGGTCGGCTGTGCGAGCGGCAGTCCGAGGCCCAGCATCTGGTTGAAGTCGCAGTCGTAGACGTATCCCTGCCAGTCGACGCTGACCAGCGTGCGGCACATCACGCCCTCGAGATTCTCGGGACGGTGCGCCGAGCGCAGCAGGTCGAGGTACCCGTCGAAGGTGCCCTTGGAAATCAACGTACTGCCGAAGCGCTGGATCGGCATGTTGGTCAGTGCATACAGCCGGTTGAACACGATGCCGTAGCGGGCAGCGAGCTCGTGCTTGTAGGCAGCCTCGAGCGGACCCTGCGCCGGGGGCAGCGAAGGTCCGAGCGGGTTGTAGACCAGGTTGAGCACCCGGCCGCTGCCCCCTCGGCCGTAGCCGAGGGCGTTCAGCCGGCGCAGTGCTTCGATGCTGCGCGCATGCACGCCCTTGCCGCGCTGCTGGTCGACGTTGTCCTGCAGGTAGCAGGGCAGGGACGCGGTGATCTCGACCGACTGCGCGGCGAGGAAGTCCGCGAGGTCTTCGTATCCCGGCTCCAGCAGAATCGTCAGGTTGCAGCGGTCGATCACCCGTACATCCCGTTCGCGCGCGGCGCACACGAGTTCGCGGAAGTGCGGATTCATCTCGGGTGCGCCGCCGGTCAGGTCGAGCGTCGAGATCGCGCATGCGTCGAGGAAAGCGATCACCTGGTCGACAGTCTCGCGGGTCATCAATTCGGTGCGGCTGGGGCTGGCTGCGACATGGCAGTGCAGGCACTGCTGGTTGCACAGATAACCCAGGTTGACCTGCAGCGTGTCGGGCACGCCGCGCTTCAGCGCGGGAAAGTCCACGGGTTCGAGGCGGGGCAGTGTCGGATGCATCGTTCGGTTCCTGCGGGAAGAAGGATCAGGTGTCCACGTCGCGGATCGTACGGCCGCGCAGCTTGCGGATCAGCACCGGGACCAGTGCGAACACGCCGAGCAGCGCGAAGGCACCGAGCGTGGCTGGCGATACGAGTTCGGCCGTCGATTCGATACGTCCGAGCGACTGGCCCAGGTTGGCGAACACGAATACTCCCGGCAGTATCCCGATTGCGGTCGCGGTGACGAAGGTGCGCACGCTCACGTTGGTGAAGGCCGGCGCCAGGTTCACCAGCCAGAACGGGAACAACGGCACCAGTCTGAGGAACAGCAGGTAGTTCAGTGCATTGTCGCTGAAGCCCTGGTTGATCCTTGCCGCCAGGCCCGGTGTCGCAGGCTTTACGCCGCTGGCCAGCTCCGGCGGTGACAGAGTTGCCGGGGGCGCTGTATCGAGGCCCAGCCTGCGCCGTGCGAACCCGGCGAACAGGTGGCGCGCCGCCAGGAACGCACACGTCGCGCCCACGGTCGCGGCGACGACGATGATCGCTGCGCCCATCCAGCGGCCGAAGAGCATTCCGACCGTCAGCGACAGCAGCACCCCGCCGGGCAGGCTGAGCGCGGTTGCCGTTACGTACACGGTGAACGCGACGAGCACGGCTGCGAGGTAGTGGCGTTCGGTCAGCGCCAGCAACTGGTCGCGGTTGTCCTTGATCGTGTCCAGCGACAGCACCTGCGGCCCGCCCAGCGCGAAGAACGCACCGATGCCCCCCGCAAACAGCGCCAGCAGCAGCACCTTGAGCCAGGCATCGCCGCGCTTCATCTCGGCCCGCGCAGTCCGAACAGCCGGCGCATCCAGCGTTTCGCGGTCGGCGTCAGCGAGGCCTTGAGCCGCTGGTCGGCCACCCGGCGGTTGATCTGCGCGAAAGTCGGGTAGACATGGATCACGCCCGAAATGTCGGACGCCTTCATCTTCTTCGCCATCGCCAGCGCGTACTCCGCGATCGCCTCGCCGGCGTGGGCACCGACCAGCGTGGCGCCGAGCAGGTGGCCCTTGCGGTCGGTGAGGATGCGCGCGAAGCCGTCGGTCTCGCCTTCGGTACGTGCACGGTCGAGGTCCGCGAATTCGAACTGGTAGCGCTCGAAGGCCAGGCCCTCGGCGGTCGCCTCGGCCTCGGACAGGCCGACGCGGGCGATCTCCGGTTCGGTGAACGTGCACCAGGGCACCACGCACGACTCGACCTTCGCCGGCAGATGGAACAGCGCATTGCGCAGCACGACGCCTGCATGGTGCTCCGCGACATGGGTGAACTGTTGCCGTCCGGCGGCGTCGCCGGCGACGAAGATGTCGCGGTTCGTGGTGCGCAGCCGGTCGTCGTTCGTGATGCGCCCCTCGATGACTTCGACGCCGGCTTCGGCCAGACCGAGCCCTTCGGTGTTGACTGCGCGTCCGGCGGCGACCAGCAGGTGGGTCGACTCGAGGCTGCCGCCAGTGCCGTCGGCCCGTTCGAAGCGGGTAACGATACAGCCTGCGCTGCCCGACACCTCGACCGGGGTCGCGCCGAGCTCGAACGCGACACCCTCTCGCGCCAGCGATGCCTGTACCACGGCTGCCGCATCGGCATCCTCGCGCATCAACACCCGCGGCTCGCGGGCGATCACGGTGACCCGGGTGCCGAGCCGGACGAACGCCTGGGCGAGTTCGCAGCCGATCGGCCCGGCGCCGATCACCACCAGCGAGGGTACATCGTCATTCAGCGAGAACACGGTTTCGTTGGTGAGGCAGGGTACTCGGTCGAGCCCGGGGATCGGTGGCAGCACAGGCCGCGACCCGGTGGCGAGCACGAACCGGCGGGCGGTGATCTTCCGTCCGCCGGCGACGAAGGTGCGCGGGTCGGTGAACGTGCCGTCCTCCAGCAGCACCTCGACCCCCAGCGAACGGAACCGCTCCGGGCTGTCGTGCGGTTCGATGCCGGCGATCACCTGCTGCACCCTGCGCATCACGTCGGGGATGCGGGCCGGGCTGCTGGCGGCGGGTGCCGGCAGGCCGTACAGGGCGGCGGCGGCAGCCTGGCGCTGGTGGAACACCTTGGCGCTCTTCAGCAGGGTCTTGCTCGGTACGCAGCCGTAGTAGAGGCAGTCGCCGCCGAGGCGGTGCTTCTCGATCAGCAGCACTTTCGCGCCGAGGCCGGCGCCACCGGCTGCCACCACCAGGCCGGCGGCGCCGCCGCCGATCACGCAAAGGTCGTATTCGGGTTTCATCACGCGCATGGTACGGCCCGGCGGGCCGTCTGCAGTGCCTTTGCATTCCGCCCACGCATCCGCTATTCTGTCGGGCTTTTCAGCGGAACCCCGGCACGAGGGTTCCGGCCCTGGAAGTCCCATAGTTCACTTTCGAAGGCCAGGTCACCATGGTAGTCATCCGTCTGTCGCGCGGTGGTTCGAAGAACCGCCCGTTCTACAACATCGTCGTCGCCGACTCGCGTCGTCCGCGCGATGGCAAGTTCATCGAGCGCATCGGGTTCTACAACCCGAAGGCCTCCGAAAAGGAAGAGGGCCTGCGCGTCGCACTCGACCGTTTCGAACACTGGACGTCGAATGGCGCACAGCCTTCGGACACCGTCGTTCGCCTGACGAAGAAGTTCCGTGCCCTTCCGGCCGTCAGCGCAGCCAGTGCCGCAGCGCCGGCCGCCAGCTGAGCCGACCATCCCGGACACTTCGGCCGCTGCCGGGCCGGAACGATGGGTGGTGATGGGGCGCGTCGGTGCCCCGTTCGGCGTGCAGGGTTGGGTTCGCATCCAGACGTACTCGAGCGACCCTGACACGCTGCTGGATCATGAGCGCTGGTGGATCCGTCGTGCGCCGGCGAGCGGCGTGGCATCGAGGCCAGGTACCGCGTTAGCCGCACTGGCGCATTCGGAATGGCGTGAAGTGGACGTGCTCGAGGCGCAGGGACACGGCAGCGGGCTGATCGCGCAGCTGGACGGCATCGGCGATCGCGACCAGGCGGCGCAGGCCAATGGCATCGAGATCGGCCTGCTGCGCGATGATCTGCCGCCGCCGGAAGAAGACGAGTTCTACTGGGAAGACCTGATCGGACTCGATGCGGTCGACCCCGCAGGAACGAAGTTCGGTGTGGTCAGTGGCCTGCTCGAAGCGGGTGCGCATGACGTACTGGTGATCGATACCCCGGGTCGTACGGCCTCGGGCAAGCCGTTGCAGGTCCTGGTGCCGTTCGTCGAACGGCATGTCGGTGATGTCGACCTCGCGAAGAAGCGGGTCGTGGTTGATTGGGAAGAACCGGTCTAGTCCGATGCTGCAACTCGATGCGATCACGCTGTTCCCGGACATGTTCGATGCCCTGACGGAATCGGGTGTCACCCGGCGCGCGCGCGAGGAACGCCGCTACCAGCTTATCTGCTGGAATCCGCGCGACTTCGCGCACGACAACTACCGCACGATCGACGACCGCCCCTACGGCGGTGGCCCGGGCATGGTGATGATGGCAGCACCCCTCGAAGCGGCGCTGGAAGCCGCACGCGACCGCCAGCGCAGCACCGGCGTGCGGCGCTCGCGCGTGATCCACCTGACACCGCAGGGCACGCCGCTGACCCACCGCAAGGTGATGGAACTGTCCGGCGAGTCCGGGCTGGTGCTGTTCGGCGGACGTTACGAAGGCGTCGACGAGCGGGTGATAGAACGGATGGTCGACGATGAAGTGTCGATCGGCGATTTCGTCGTCTCTGGTGGCGAACTGCCGATGATGATGCTGATGGACGGGGTGATCCGGCAACTGCCCGGGAGCCTGGGCGACGCCGATTCCGCGCGCCAGGAATCGTTCGTCGACGGCCTGCTCGACTGCCCCCACTATACCCGCCCCGAAATCCACGAAGGCATTCCCGTGCCGGCGGTGCTGTTGTCGGGCGACCATGCTGCGATCTCGCGCTGGCGCCTGAAGCAGTCCCTCGGACGAACCTGGCAGCGTCGCCCCGACCTGATCGAGCGGCGCCGCCTGAACGAAAGCGAGACCCGGCTGCTCGATGAGTATCGTCGCGAGCATGCCGGCGTCGACCTGAAGGTCCCGCGCGAACGCGCGGGGTGATTGATCAACCGGCCGTGCATGTTGGCATCCCCTGATGCCCGAACCTCTGCCTGCCGCCAGGAGAAAAACAATGGATCTGATCCAGCAACTCGAACAGGAAGAAATCGCCCGCCTGGGCAAGAACATCCCGGCCTTCGCCCCTGGCGATACCGTGATCGTCAGCGTCAATGTGGTCGAGGGTGAGCGCAAGCGCGTCCAGGCATACGAGGGTGTGGTGATCGCCAAGCGCAACCGCGGCCTGAACTCGTCGTTCATCGTGCGCAAGGTGTCGTCCGGCGAAGGCGTGGAGCGTACGTTCCAGACCTACTCGCCGACCATCGCCAAGATCGAAGTGAAGCGCCGTGGCGATGTGCGCCGCGCCAAGCTCTACTACCTGCGCGATCGCTCCGGCAAGTCGGCGCGTATCCGCGAGAAACTGGTCGCGCGTGCGCCGAAGGCCGCAGCTGCAGTTGCAGCCGTGGCCCCGGCCGAAGGCGGCGAGACCGCCTGATCCACGGCACGGGCGGGTGACGGCGCAGCGCGTGCTGGACCTCGCCCGCAAGGCCTTGCGGACGGCCGTCGCGGCACTGATCGCGGCGGCCGTCTGTGTTTCGCCGTCCGTGGCGCAGGAACCCGTCCGGGACGGTCCGGACGCGCTGTCGGCTGCCCGGCGACTGCTCGCCGCCGGCACCCCTGCACTCGCGCTGCTTCGGATCGAGCGGTCGCAGCTGGCCGAATCGCCGCGCTGGGCCGACTGGGAGGCGCTCAGGCTGGCGGCGCTGGCCGGGCTCGGACGGTGGCAGGACCTCACCGCGCGTGCCGAGGCGCTGCCGACCTCGTCGACGCTGCCGGCGCCGTTCCTGCGTGCAGCCTGGCTGGCAGGCGCGGCGGCGGCGTTACGGCT
>CANGXU010000051.1 GCA_947457885.1 Betaproteobacteria bacterium | reverse complement strand
GATGGCCGAGCCGGCACTGGTTGCCGAAGGCGTCGCTGCCATGATCGCGGCGGTACGCATCCCGGTGACGGTGAAGACCCGCATCGGCATCGACCGCGATGATTCGACCGAGCGTCTGTACACGCTCGTGGACGCGGTCGCGGCCGCAGGCTGCCGCACGCTGATCGTCCACGCGCGCAATGCCTGGCTCGACGGGCTCAGCCCGAAGGACAACCGGGAAATCCCGCCGCTGCGCTATCCGGTGGTCGGGCAGTTGAAGCGCGACCGGCCAGGGCTGTCGATCGTGATCAATGGTGGCCTGCAGACGATCGACGACTGCCAGCAGGCGCTGGATACCTTCGCGCTCGATGGCGTCATGCTCGGCCGCGCCGCCTATTATTCGCCCTGGCTTCTGGCCGACGTCGACTGCAGCCTGTTCGGCGATGCGTCGCCTCCCATCGACCGGCGCCAGGTGGTCTAAGCGATGATCGACTACGCCTGTGCCCGGATGGCCGAAGGCACGCCGCTCGCCTCCATCACCCGGCACATGCTGGCGCTGTACCAGGCCGTCCCCGGGGCGCGTGCCTGGCGCCGCCTGCTCAGCGAACGCGCACCCCGGGTGGGCACCGCGCAGCCGCAGGCGATCGAGGTGATGCGCGCGGCGCTGGCCTGCGTCGAACCAGGCCGGGCAGCCGCCTGATGCCGCAGCATGCGGCCGGTCCCGCCGTGACCGACGCCGCTGCGACGAACGCCGCTGCCGCAGCCCAGGCACGCGGCATCGTGGCGATGATGATCAGCGCGCTGCTGCTGATGCTCGGCGATTCGATCGCCAAGATCCTGCTCGAGACCTATCCGATCGGCCAGGTGATCGCGATCCGCCAGCTGGCGGCCCTGGCGGTGATCCTGGCCTGGGCGCTGTCGGTCGGCGGCGCGCAGGTGCTGGTGATCGTGTCCTGGCGCGGGCAACTGCTGCGCGGCGCGCTGTTCCTCGCCGGCACCTTCGTGATCCTCTCTGCGCTGCACCGGCTGCCGCTGGCGACCGTCACCGCCATCACCTTCGCCAGCCCGATCTTCGTTGCCGCGCTGTCCGCGCCGGTGCTCGGCGAGAAGGTCGCGCGCCGTGTCTGGATCGCGATCATCGTCGGCTTCGTCGGCGTACTGGTGATGATCCGGCCCGGCGCAGCAAGCTTCGAATGGGCACTGCTGCTGCCGGTGATCGGTGCCGCGGTGAACGGCCTGCGCGACCTGGTCTCGCGCCGGCTGTCGCGCACCGACCATTCGCTGTCGATCGTGTTCTGGTCGACGCTGATCGTCGGCGCAGGCGGTGCGCTGATGACGCCCTTCGGCTGGCTGCCGGTCGGCGCCGGGGCACTGGGCTGGTTCGTGCTGGCCGGCGTGATCAACGCCGGTGCCCAGTTCGCCATGATCGAAGGCCTGCGCCTCGGGCGCGCCGCAGTGGTCACCCCGTTCAAGTACACCGGGCTCGTCTGGGCGGTGCTGCTGGGCGTGCTGATATGGGGCGAATGGCCCGACCAGTGGCTGCTGCTGGGAGCGCTGGTCGTGATCGGTGCAGGCATCTACATGAGCCGGGTTCCGCCGGCCGCGCGCTGAGCGTGCGCTTCACGCGCGCAGGTCGACTCCGACTGCATCGGCGATGCTCGCGAAGCCATCACGGCGCAGCAGGGCCGCGAGTTCGCGCTTGATCTGGTTGACCCGCGGCAGCCCGTAGAACACCAGGGCGGAATACAGCTGGACGAGCGAGGCACCGCTACGGATCTTCGCGTAGGCATCGGCGCCGCTGGACACGCCACCGCAGCCGATGATCGGCAGGCGCCCGCCAGTCGCGCGCGCGAAATCGGCCAGGCAGGCATTCGCCCGTGGCAGCAGCGGTGCGCCGGAAAGGCCGCCTGCCTGCGCGGCATCCCGGCTCACCAGCCCGGACGGCCGCTCGATCGTGGTGTTGCCGATGATCAGGCCATCGAGGCCGGCAGCAAGCACCACCTCGGCGATGTCCTGCACCTGCTGCGCATCGAGGTCGGGGCCCACCTTGGCCAGCAACGGCGGTGGCTTCGTGCCAGCCGGGGTCGCCTCGCCCCGGGCCGCGAGCACCCGCCCGAGCAGGTCCTCGATCGGTGCGCGCGCCTGCATGCCGCGCAGCCCCGGGGTATTGGGCGACGAGATGTTGCACACCAGGTAGTCGGCCAGACCGGCCACGGCCCGGATGCCGATCACGTAATCGGCCGCACCATCGACCGTTTCCTTGTTCTTGCCGAGGTTGGCACCGACGATGCCGCGCGCAGCGCCGCTGCGACGGCGCGCCTGCAGTCGTTCGACATAGGCATCGATGCCCTGGCTGTTGAACCCGAACCGGTTGATCACGGCACGATCTTCGGTCAGCCGGTACAGGCGCGGCTTCGGATTGCCCGGCTGAGGCTTCGGCGTCACCGAACCGGCCTCCACGAACCCGAAGCCTGCCCTGAGCATCGGGTCGATCACCTCGGCATCCTTGTCGAAGCCGGCAGCGAGCCCGATCGGGCTCGCGAAATCGAGCTCCCAGACTCGCGTCGCGAGGATCGGGTCCTCGAACGGCTCGGGCATCGGTGCCACGCCCAGCTTCAACGCGGACAACGCAGCAAGGTGGGCCACTTCCGGATCGAGCCGGTGCAGCAGTCGTTGCGACCAGGGAATGTCTTTCATGGCGGCCGATTCTATCCCGCCTGTGCCCGATCCCGGCCGATGGCTGCTACGGCCGGTCCGCGCAACAGCGTGCCCGCCTCATCTGCTACCCTCGCGGCCTCATCGTGTGACTACCCCTGCAAAGCCGCGCCGGATGCGCGGCGCATCGACCGGACGGGCCCCTGCATGAAGCGAATGATCATCGGCATCACCGGCGCGTCCGGCATCATCTACGGCGTACGCGCCCTCGAGATCCTGCGCGAACTGCCCGACGTGGAAACCCACCTGGTGATGTCGCCGTCGGCCGCGCGCACGCTGGTCGAGGAAACCGACTTCGACCTCGACCACGTGAAGTCGCTGGCCAGCGCGCAGCACAACTACCGCGACATCGGGGCATCGATTTCCAGTGGCTCGTTCAAGACCGAAGGCATGCTGGTGGCCCCTTGCTCGATCAAGACGCTGTCGGGCATCGCCAATTCATTCGACGACGAGCTGATCGTGCGCGCTGCCGACGTCTGCCTGAAAGAGCGCCGGCGCGTGGTGCTGCTGCTGCGCGAGACGCCGCTGCACGCGGGACACATCGCGCTGATGGAGCAGGCCACGCGCAACGGCGCGATCATCATGCCGCCGGTGCCCGCGTTCTACCACCGGCCGAAGACGCTCGACGACATCGTCACTCAGACCGTCGGCCGAGCGCTCGACCTGTTCGGCATCGACACGCGCACGGTGAAGCGCTGGAAGGATGAGCCGGCATCGTGACGGCCGAGGCAACCGCCAACGACGGTTTCTGGGGCTTCTCGCTGCGCATCTATGCCCGGCCAGACGTACCGCAGGCCTGCCTGGCCCTCCAGGACGAGGGCGGTGCGGACGTCAACCTCGTGCTGTTCCTGCTTTACCTCGCCGATTGTGGTCGGATGCTCGACGAGCCCGCCGTGGCAGCGCTCGACCAGGCGACGCGCGACTGGCGCGAACAGGTGGTGAAGCCGCTGCGCGGCGTGCGCCGCCTGCTGAAGGAAGACATCGGAGCGTTCCAGGCGAACTCGACCGCTCCGCTGCGCAGCGACGTCAAGCGAATCGAGCTGGCAGCCGAGAAGCTGCAGCAGTTCACCCTCGAGGCGCTCGCTCCGCCGTCGACCGCGGGCGAAACGGCGACCTCGCGGCGGCTCGCGGCGGCGACCCACCTCGCAAGCTATGCCGCGCGCTGTGGCAACTGGCCGGAAGACGCACTGCATGTGCTGGTCGACGCATGGGCAGCGGATGCGTCCTCGCGCGGCCTGCTGGACTGACCTGCGCGGCACTCGCCGTACCGGAGGAAACTCCGGCCGTAGCCGGTAACCGCTGGCTGCACCCACCTGTCGACTGCCACCGCCTCCGGCGCACCCGTGCCCCTGCAGATTTTCCGATTCTTCGAAACCCGCGTGCAGCAGACGGCGCTGCCACCCGCCCCGCCGCCGCCGGGGCTGCTTGCCTTCTACTGGCATTTCATCCGCCAGACCCGGGGCCTGTATCTCGCAATGCTGGGTACCGGGCTGGCGGTCGCGCTGATCGACACGGTGATACCGCTGTTCATCGGCAGGCTCGTCGGGCTGATGGAGAATGCCGACCGCACCGCGGCGTTCGCCGAATCGGGGCCGATGCTGGCCGGCATGGCGCTGCTGATCCTGGTCGGTCGGCCCCTGGCGATGCTCGCCGACAGCCTGGTTCGCAACAACGCGGTCCTGCCCGGCGTCACCAGCATGATCCGCTGGCAGAGCCACTGGCATGTCGCGCGCCAGGGCTGGTCGTTCTTCCAGAACGATTTCGCCGGACGCATCGCCAACCGGGTGATGCAGACCAGCAATGCACTGCGCGAATGCGTGGTGAGCAGCATCCGCGCAATCTGGTACATCGCGATCTACGGGCTCACCGCGCTGCTGCTGATGGCAGCCGTCGACTGGCGCCTCGCGGTGCCCACCGCGCTCTGGTTCGTCGGCTACGTGTTCTTCCTGCACCGCTTCGTGCCGCGCATGCGCGACCTGGCAAAGGCGAGCTCGGAAGTACGCTCGATGGTGATGGGACGGGTGGTCGACAGTTACACCAACATCCTGACGGTGAAGCTGTTCGCCCGCGCGCGCGACGAGGATGCCTTCGTGCGCGAAGTGATCGACGAGCACACCGCGGCGATGGCCGCGCACATGCGCCTGATCACCCGCTTCATGTTCACGCTGTCGGTGATGAACGCCCTGCTGCTGACCTCGACCGCAGCCATCGGCATCGTGCTGTGGAGCGAAGGCGTGATCGGAGCCGGACTGGTCGCCACAGCGCTGCCGCTCGCGTGGCAGATCGCCAACGTCGCCGGCTGGGTCAGCTGGGAGGTCACCGGCATCTTCGAGAACATCGGCGTCGTGCAGGAGGGGATGGAAACCATCGCCGTGCCGCTGACCCTCACCGATCGCCCCGGCGCCGGCGACCTCTCGGTGAAGCCGGCGCCGCAGGGCGGCGCCATCCGTTTCGAACGCCTCACGTTCACCTATTCGAGGGAGGACGGCCGCAAGGTGCTCGATGACCTGTCGCTTGACATCAAGCCCGGCGAGCGCGTCGGACTGGTCGGCCGCTCCGGTGCCGGCAAGTCGACGCTGGTCAACCTGCTGCTGCGATTCCACGAGACCGAGCACGGCCGGATCCTGATCGACGGGCAGGACATCTCGCAGGTCACGCAGGAGAGCCTGCGCGCGGCGATCGGCATGGTGACCCAGGACACCTCGCTGCTGCACCGGTCGATCGCGGCCAACATCGGCTACGGACGGCCGGGCTCGACCACGGCGCAGATCGTGGCGGCCGCACGCAAGGCGCAGGCACACGACTTCATCGTCGACCTGCAGGACTGGAACCAGCGCACCGGCTACGACGCCCATGTCGGCGAGCGCGGGGTCAAGCTGTCCGGCGGCCAGCGCCAGCGCATCGCGATCGCGCGCGTGATACTGAAGGATGCACCGATCCTCGTGCTCGACGAGGCGACATCGGCGCTCGACAGCGAGGCAGAGCGCGCGATCCAGGAACAGCTGCTCGGGCTGATGGAGGGCAAGACGGTGATCGCGATCGCGCACCGGCTGTCTACGATCGCCAGGATGGACCGGCTGGTGGTGCTCGATGCCGGCCGGATCGTGGAACAGGGCACGCACGACGAGCTGCTTCGACTCGGCGGGCACTACGCCGTATTATGGAGGCATCAGTCCGGCGGCTTCCTGCCGGAGGCCCTGCCGGCAGCGGCGGCCACAGCGGCATACCTCGAGGACGCAACGCCATGAACCATCCTTCGACCATCGGCCTGGGCAGCGACGTGCGCGGCAGGGTCTCCGCCGACGAATGGACGGCCCGCGTCGACCTCGCCTGCTGCTACCGCCTGCTCGCACACTACGGCTCCAACGACCTCACCTACAACCACCTGTCGATGCGCGTGCCGGGCGAACCGCAGCACCTGCTGATCAAGCAGCCGACGATGATGTTCGAGGAGGTCACCGCCTCCAGCCTGCTCAAGTTCGACTTCGACGGTAACCCGCAGCAGGACAGCCCGCGCCTGCGCGGTGGCGGGCTGGTGATCCACGCCGGGCTGCTGGCCGCGCGTGCAGACCTGAACGCGGTATTCCACACGCATACCGAAGCGGCGATGGGCGTCTCCTCGCAGCAGCACGGCCTGCTGATGATCAACCAGCAGGCGGTCACTTTCTACAAGCGCATCGCCTACCACACGTTCGGTGGCTTCGAATTCAATATGGAGCAGCGCGCGCCGCTGATCCGCGACCTCGGCGACCAGTCGATCATGCTGCTGCGCAACCACGGCGCGCTGGTGTGTGGCGCGACGGTGCAGGACGCATTCTTCGAGCACCACTTCCTCGAAATGGCCTGCAAGGGGCAGATCGCCGCGCTGTCGGGCGGGGCGCCGATCACGCTGATCGAGGAGTCGGTCTGCGAATACGCGCTGTCGCAGTCGCAAGGCGGCGAGCGGCTCGCCAATCGGGCGAAGAACTGGGCAGCCTGCCTGCGCCAGGCGGCGCGGCTCGATCCAGCGTTCAGCGACTGACCGGCGCCGGCCGAGCCTCGACCCCGGGGCCTGACCCCAGGGTCAGATTTCAGACTTCCCCGCCTCGGCGGCGGTCCGCTCGCGCATCGACTCCGCCAGGTCGCCATGCTGCACATGCAAGGTCAGCAGCCAGCGCTGGCCGCCCGACATGAAGCCGATGTAGTGGCCGAGTTCGACCAGCTCCGGTTCGGTGAAATGCCGGTGCAGTTCCGCCCACATGGCGTCGTCGGCATGCAGCGGGTTGCCGATGATCGCGTCGCAGTAGCGCAACGCGATCTTCTCGCGGTCGGTGAACGCATCGGAATGCAGGTAGGACTGTTCGCCGTCGAGCAGCGACATCCGGTGGCCGGGGACCCGCACGAACTGTGCGGTGTTCATGTTCCCTCAGTAATGGCAGTCGGTGGCGAACATCCGACCCCATGAGGTGGCGATGCGCGCGCGCATCAGCTCGCGCAGCTCCTGCGGCAGCACGCCCTCGGCGCGCATCGTCCGGATCAGCGAGGTGAACGAGCGCATCACGACCTTGTTGTGCGCGCGGATCGCCTGGTTCTCGGGGCCGGGGCTGCCGGTCTCGATCGCGTCGACGAGCCACTGTTTCATCTCGGGATCGGTGACATCCTGCGGATGCAGGTAGCGGATGCGGGCCATGGCATTCCTCCTGTGTGGGGACATTCTTCTGCGGACGTCTTTGGCGGTGGTTGTACATCACGGCCGTTGACCCGTAAAGCAGGCCGGTCGAACGCGATTTCCGCACTGTCGAGCATGCACACCTGCCCGGCCCGCCGTTGTGGACGCAGGTATGTCGGTATAGTCGGGCGACCGTATCGCGCGGTCACGCGACGGCCACACTGCACGGCAATCAACCGCGCCGACCGATCCCTTGGCACACGGTCGTTCAGCAAAAGGTGTCATCGATGCACGCAAAGCGACAACCTCCCGCGGCCCGGGCCTTTCCCGGCACGGCCCTGCTCGTCGTTGTCGCACTCGCCCTGGCAGGCTGCGGCGAGGGTACGAAGCCCGACTCCGGAGCGGTGAAGAACGGCGGCGGCGCGCCTGCGGCCCAGAAGGGCAGCAACGGTGCCCGCCCGCCACCGGAAGTGGGCGTGGTGACGGTCGACGCCGGTACGGTCGGGCTGGTCACCGAACTGCCCGGACGGACCGAAGCTTCACGCGTCGCGCAGGTACGCGCCCGCGCCGCCGGCATCCTGCAGCAGCGGCTGTTCCGCGAAGGCAGCGACGTCAAGGCCGGACAGGTGCTGTTCCAGATCGACCCGGCCCCCTATCGCGCACTGCTCGCCGCCGCGCATGCGGCGGTCGCGCGCGGCGAGGCGAACGTGATGCAGACGCGTGCGCAGGCCGAACGCTACAAGCCGCTGGCCGAAGCCAACGCCATCAGCCAGCAGGACTACGTCAACGCGGTTGCGGCGCAGAGGCTCGCCGAGGCCGAACTGGCCGCAAGCCATGCGTCGCTCCAGACCGCGCAGATCAACCTCGGCTACGCGACCGTGACCGCGCCGATCGCCGGCCGCATCGGGCGCGCGCTGGTGACCGAGGGCGCACTGGTGGGCCAGGGCGAGTCGACGCAGCTGGCCGTCGTGCAGCAGATCGATCCGATCTACGTGAACATCTCGCAGCCGGTGGCCGACGTGCTGCGCCTGCGCGCCGCCATCGCCCGCGGCGAACTGCGGCGGGCTGGCGCGGAAGAGGCGCTACCGGTGCGCCTCGTACTGGACGACGGCAGCGTGTATCCGGTCGCGGGCCGGCTGCTGTTCTCGGACCTTTCCGTGGACGCGGCAACCGGCCAGATCGCGCTGCGCGCCGAGGTGGCGAACCCGCGCGGCGTGCTGCTGCCCGGCATGTACGTGCGCGCCCGCCTGGAGCAGGCGAGCGCCGCCGCGGCCATCCTGCTGCCCCAGCAGGCCGTGCAGCGCGCGGCGCAGGGCGACAGCGTGAAGGTGGTGGCAGCCGACGGAAAGGTATCCGACCGGCCGGTGAAGCTCGGGCCGGCACGCAATGGCCAATGGGTGGTGCTGGAGGGACTGAAGGCCGGCGAGCAGGTGGTGGTCGACGGCTTCCAGAAGCTGCAGGGCGATCGTCCGGTCAAGGCGGTGCCGTGGCAGGCCCCGGGCAGCGCGCCGGCCGGAGCGGCCGCACCGGCGGGCGCGCCCTCCCCCGCACGGGCACAGGGCTCCTAGATGGCGGCGTTCTTCATCGAACGGCCGGTCTTCGCCTGGGTGATCTCGCTGTTCATCCTGGTGATCGGCGCGGTGTCGATCACCCAGTTGCCGGTCGCGCAATACCCGACGGTCGCGCCGCCATCGATCATCGTATCGGTGACCTACCCGGGTGCGTCGGCACAGGTGCTCGAAGACAGCGTGATCAGCGTCATCGAGCGCGAGATGAACGGCTCGCCTGGCCTGATCTACATCGAATCGGTCGCGCAGGCCGACGGCACCGGTTCGATCACCCTGAGCTTCGAGCCCGGCACCAGCCCCGACCTGGCGCAGGTCGACGTGCAGAACCGGCTGAGCCGCGCGTCGCCCAGGCTACCCTTCGCAGTGACGCAGCAGGGCGTACGTGTCGACAAGTCGCGCTCGAATTTCCTGCTGTTCACGATGCTCTCTTCGGAGAATCCGGCCTTCGACCCGGTCGCGCTCGGCGACTATGCCTCGCGAAACGTGCTGCCCGAGCTCCAGCGCGTGCCCGGCGTAGGACAGGCGCAGCTGTTCGGCACCGAACGCGCGATGCGCATCTGGATAGACCCGGCGAAACTGGTCGGCTACCGGCTGTCCTCCTTCGACGTGACTGCGGCGATTGCCGCACAGAATGCACAGGTCGCCTCCGGCACCATCGGCGCGCTGCCGAACGTGCCTGGCCAGGGCATCTTCTCGACGGTCGTGGTGAAGGGGCAACTGGCCACGCCGGAGGAGTTCGGAAACATCGTCCTTCGTTCGGCGACCGACGGCGGCCTGGTTCGGCTGAAGGATGTCGCGCGCATCGAACTCGGCGCGCAGACCTATACACCGCAGGCGCGGCTCAACGGCCAGCCGTCGACCGGCATCGGCGTACAACTGTCGCCTTCCGGCAATGCGCTGGCGACCGCGAAGGCGATCAAGGTGCGCCTCGACGAACTGTCGCGCTATTTCCCGCCGGGCGTGAAGGCAACCATCCCCTATGACAGCTCGACCTTCGTCGAGATATCCATCCGGCAGGTGGTCTCGACACTGCTCGAAGCGGTAGTCCTGGTCTTCCTCGTGATGTTCCTGTTCCTGCAGAACATCCGCTACACGATCATCCCGACCCTCGTGGTACCGATCGCGCTGATGGGTACCTTCGCGGCGCTGCTCGCCATGGGCTTTTCGATAAACGTACTCACCATGTTCGGCATGGTTCTGGTGATCGGCATCGTGGTCGACGATGCGATCGTGGTAGTCGAGAACGTGGAGCGCATCATGGCCACCGAGGGGCTGCCCCCGGTCGCAGCCACACGCAAGGCGATGTCCCAGATCTCCGGCGCGATCGTCGGCGTCACCGTCGTGCTGGTTTCGGTGTTCGTGCCACTCGCCTTCTTCGGCGGGGCGATCGGCAACATCTATCGCCAGTTCTCAGCCGTGATGGTGACCGCCATACTGCTCTCGGCCTTCCTCGCACTGTCCTTTACACCGGCCCTCTGCGCGACCCTGCTCAAGCCGGTCGCAGCCGGGCACCATCATGCGAAGGGCGGCTTCTTCGGCTGGTTCAACCGTGGCTTCACGCGTACCGCCAGAGGCTACGAGGGTCTGGTCGCCGGCCTGCTGCGCCGGACGCTTCGCTACCTGTTCGTCTATGCCGCCATCGTCGTGGCGGTGGTGGTGATGGTCAACCGCATGCCGACCTCCTTCCTGCCCAACGAAGACCAGGGCAACATCCTGGTCAACGTCCAGCTGCCGCCGGGTGCGACGTTCAACCGCACGCGCGAGGTGATGGCCAGCGTCGAGCAGTACATGCTCGCGCAGACCACCGAGGTACAGAGCATCGTCAGTGTGCTCGGCTTCAGCTTTTCGGGCACCGGCCAGAACGCCGCCCTGGGCTTCGTCACGCTCAAGGACTGGAACGAGCGCAGTGGTGCGACCCACACCGCGCAGGCGCTCGCCGGACGGGCATTCGGCGGACTAGGCACGATCCGCGATGCCTTCATCTTCCCCGTGAGTCCGCCGCCGATCCCGGAGCTCGGGCGCGCAACCGGCTTCGCGATGCGACTCCAGGATCGCGGTGGCAACGGCCGCGAGGCATTGCTCGCAGCGCGCGCGCAGCTGCTCGGGATGGCCGCGAAGAGCCCGCTGCTACGGGCGGTGCGCCCGGAAGGACTGGAAGACGCCTCGCAGCTGCAGCTGGACATCGACCGGGACAAGGCCAGCGCACTGGGGGTCACCTTCGCGTCGATCAACAGTACGCTTTCGACGGCGCTTGGATCGTCCTACGTGAACGACTTCCCGAACGCCGGCCGCCTGCAGCGCGTCGTGGTGCAGGCCGATGCGCCTGCCCGGATGCAGGCGGACGACCTGCTGAGCATCGGCGTGCTGAATGCGGCGGGACAGCCAGTGCCGCTGTCCGCCTTTGCCACACCGCGCTGGATCAGCGGGCCGATGCAGACCGTGCGCTACAACGGCTATCCATCGGTACGCATCTCGGGCGAACCCGCCGCTGGCCAGAGCACGGGCACCGCGCTGGCCGAAATGGAGCGCCTCGCGGCCCAGTTGCCTGCGGGCTTCGCGTTCGAGTGGACCGGGCAGTCGCGCGAGGAGAAGCTGTCCGGATCGACCGCCAACATCCTGTTCGCACTATCGCTGCTGGCGGTGTTCCTGTGCCTCGCCGCGCTGTACGAGAGCTGGACGATCCCGCTCGCGGTGATACTGGTGGTGCCGCTGGGCGTGCTAGGCGTCGTGCTGGCCGCGCAATTGCGCGGGCTCGAGAACGACGTGTATTTCAAGGTTGGCCTGATCACGATCATCGGCCTGTCGGCGAAGAATGCTGTGCTGATCATCGAGTTCGCGAAGGACCTGCATGCGCAGGGCCGCGACGTGGTCGATGCGGTGCTCGAGGCCGCACACCTGCGCTTCCGTCCGATCCTGATGACGTCGCTCGCCTTCATCCTCGGCGTGCTGCCCCTGGTGCTGGCGAGCGGCGCGGGCTCGGCCAGCCAGCGCGCGATCGGCACCGGCGTGATGGGTGGCATGATCAGCGCCACCGTGCTCGCGGTCTTCTTCGTGCCGCTGTTCTATGTCGTGGTGATGCGCCTGTTCCGTCGCCGCCCGCGCCAGGCCGCTGCAACGCCGCCTCCGGAAGGAAGCCTGCGATGACCCGGCCGCCGTCCTCTGCTCCTGCCCCTGCCGCGCCATCGCGGCACCGCCCGCGCAGGCGCGCCGCCCTCGCGCGCCTGGCTGTTTCGGCGGTTGCCGCGCTCGCAGGACTTGCACTGGCCGGTTGCGCGTCGATGGCCCCGCGCACCGAGCGCCCGGTTGCGCCGGTCGCTGACACCTTCCCGGGCGCTCC
Organism: Betaproteobacteria bacterium; assembly: GCA_947457885.1. GTDB lineage: Bacteria > Pseudomonadota > Gammaproteobacteria > Burkholderiales > CAIKXV01 > CAIKXV01. The sequence continues at coordinate 9,661 of CANGXU010000051.1, read as the reverse complement.
GGGCAGCGAGGGCACGCCTGCCAGCGAGATCGAGTGGCAGCGCTTCTTCGCGGACGAGCGTCTGCGCGAACTGATCCGCCTGGCGCTCGAGAACAATCGGGACCTGCGCATCGCCGTACTCAACATCGAACAGGCGCGCGCTGCATTCGATGTACGAAGCGCGGATCGGGTGCCAACCGTGGGCGCCGGCCTCAGCGGCTCACGCCAGCCCAAGGGCGATGGCGGAATCAACAGCGTGTACTCCGCGGGGCTCCAGGTCAGCGTCTACGAACTCGATCTGTTCGGTCGCGTGCGCAGCCTCGCCGATGCGGCGCTCGCGCAATACCTGGCCACCGAAGAGGCACGCAAGGCCGTTCAGATCAGCCTGGTCGCCTCGGTCGCCAGCCTCTACCTCTCGATCCAGGGTGACGAGGAACTCCTGCGTGTGACCCGTCAGACCCTCGATACGCGCGAGGAGTCCTACCGCCTGACCCGGCTGCGCTTCGACAATGGGGTGAGTTCGATGCTCGAGGTACGGCAGGCCGAGACCCTGCTCGAATCGGCCCGCGCTGCGCTCGCGCAGTTCACCCGCCAACGCGCGCTCGACGACAATGCGCTGGTGCTCCTGGTCGGCCAGCCCCTGCCGCCGACGCTGCCGCCGCAAGCAGTCCTCGCCGCAGATGTGACCCGCGCGTTCGGGATGCCCGACCTGCCAGCCGGCATCCCTTCCGAAGTCCTGGTGCGCAGGCCCGACGTGCGGCAGGCCGAGCAGCTGCTGCGCGCCGCGGATGCGAATATCGGCGCCGCGCGCGCAGCCTTCTTCCCGCGCATCACGCTGACCGGCAGCCTGGGCATGGCGAGCAGCCAGTTGAGCGGACTGTTCTCGTCCGGGCTCGCCTGGAGCTTCGCACCGCAGCTGCTGCAACCGATCTTCGATGCCGGCCGCAACCGGGCGAACCGGCAGGTCGCCGAGGCGAACCAGCGCGTCGCGCTCGCGCAGTACGAACGCACCGTACAGGTCGCATTCCGGGAGGTAGCCGATGCACTGGCCGGGCGCGAGACCTTCACCGAGCAGTTGCGCGCCCAGCAGGCGCAGGTGCGCGCCGAACAGGACCGCTTCACGCTCGCCGAGCTCGGCTTCCGCAACGGCGTGCGCAGCTACCTCGAACTGCTCGATGCCCAGCGCTCGCTGTTCACCGCCCAGCAGGCGGAGGTGTCGCTGCGTACGCAGTACGCGCAGAACCTGGTGACGCTCTACCGCGTGCTGGGCGGAGGCTGGACGCCGGGCGACTAGTCGACCTGTGCCTTCGCCTGCTGCACCACCTTGCGCCACTGCGCGAGCTCGGACTTGATGAACGCGGCGAAGACCTCCGGCGAACTGCCGACCGCATCCGCCCCGTCCCGGGCCAGCCGGTCGCGCAGGTCTGGCGAGGCGAGCGCCTTCACGACCTCGTCGCGCAGATTGACCACCACCGGGCGTGGCGTGCGCGCCGGTGCGACGAGACCGGCCCAGGAACTGACCGCGAAGCCGGGCAGTCCCGTCTCGGCGATGGTGGGTACGTCGGGCAGCGCATTCGACCGCCGTGCGGTGGTGACCGCCGGCCCGATCAGCTTGCCTGACTTGATGAATCCTATCGCCCCGGGCAGCGTCGCGAAGATGAGCTGGGCTTCATTGGCCAGCACCGCAGCGGTAGCCGGTGCCCCGCCCTTGTACGGGATGTGCGCCATGTCGACCTTCGCGAGCATCTTGAACAGCTCGCCGGACAGGTGACCGGGCGAGCCATTGCCGGAGGACGAAAAGTTCAGCGACCCCGGCTTCTGTCGGGCCAGCGCGATCAGGTCGCCGACGGTCTTCACGCCGATCGAGGGATTCACCGCCAGTATCAGCGGATAGGACGCGACCAGGCTCACCGGCGCATAGTCGCCGATCGGATCGTAGGGGACGCTACGATAGAGCGCCGGGTTGATGGCATGGCTGCTGACCGTCGCCATCAGCAGGGTGTAGCCGTCGGGGTTGGCGCGGGCAGCCAGTTCGGCCGCCACGTTGCCGGCCGCGCCAGCACGATTGTCGACAATCACCTGTACGCCGAGCTGTTCGCCCAGCCGGTTGCCGAGGTTGCGTGCCAGCAGGTCGGTGGAGCCGCCGGGCGGGAAGCCCACCAGCAGGCGGATCGCCTTGCCCGGCTGGAACGCTGGCTGGGCAACAGCATCCGGAGTGGCGCCGATCAGCGCGATCGCGGTGCCGACCAGCACGGTCAGGGCGGTGCTGCGACAGGCGAGGACACAGCCGGAGCGAAGGTACGGGCGGGCGCGGTTCGGGCGTGTCATGCAATCCTCCTGGCACCGCGCCTGCCCGGCCGGGCAGCGGAGCGCTATGCCGTGTGGTTGAGCAACAGATCGAAGATGTCGAAATTGCGCAGTCGGGCGTGCGCCGGCACGCCCTGCAGCGGGCGATTCACCAGGATCGGCACCTGCTGCTCGGACAATCCGCCGTGCGAGCGCAGCGGTGCATCAAGGCCGGAAAGGTCATGACGGGACACGCTGGTGCCGATCACGGTGTGGCGGGCAGAGACGACGACCAGGTCGCCCATCCGGTCGGGTGGCAGTTCGAAGCGGCTGCAGGCGGCAGCCCGTTCGAGCGACAGATCGATGCCTGGAAGGCCGGCGATCAGTTCCGCCACGGATGCGGCAGACAGCGAAGGATCGATGTAGACCGTCGCGAACGAACCCAGTGCTCCATGGTGCACGACGTAGGGATCGGTGATCGGCAGGATCACCCGGCAGAGGCCGGCGCCGAGGCGCGCGTCGAGCACATCCTGCAGGTACACCACGTCCGGGTTGCCGGACGCGTCGAACTTGGCATTCATGCCATGGTCTGCCGTGAGCCCGATCAGCGCGCCGGCCGCGTCGAGGCGCGCCATGTAGCGGTCGATCATCGCGTAGAACGCATTGGCCGCGGGCGTACCGGGCGCTTCCTTGTGCTGCACGTAGTCGGTGGTCGACAGGTACATGATATCTGGGCGCTCGCGGTCCATCAGGGCAGCGCCCGCAGCGAAGACGAACTCGCTCAGTGCTGCGCTGTAGACGGAAGGCAGCGGCATACCGGCGAGCCCGAGCGCATCGTCGATGCGGTTGGCGGCCACGGTCACCTGGTCGGCGCGTTCCGCCGAGAAACAGATGCCATCGAGTCCATGCCCGAGCAGGGAGCGCAGCTTGTCCTTCGCGGTGACGACAGCCACGCGCGCACCGGCGTCGGCGAACGCGGACAGCAGGGTGCCGCAGCGCAGGTACTTCGGGTCGTTCATCATCACTTCCGCGTCTGCTTCGCGGTCGTAGAAGAAGTTGCCGCAGATGCCATGCACGGACGGCGGCACCCCGGTCACGATGGACAGGTTGTTCGGGTTGGTGAAGGTGGGGACCACCGCGTCGCCGAGCCGTGCCGTGCCCGATGCCAGCACCCCGGAGAACCAGGGCGCCACGCCGGCCCCGACCGCTTCGGTGATGTAGTCGTACTCGCAGCCATCGATGCAGGCCACCACCACCGGGGCGGTTGCACGACGATAGATGCGTCCGTTGACGCTGATTTCCTGTTTTGTATTCATTTTGTTTCCGATGAAGTATGGGACCGCCACATGACGTTCCCGTGACTCATGAAAGGATGTCACGCGAGACGAGCCAGTCCCGCCCGTCGCCGAGCAAGGCCTCCGCCTCTGCCGGACCCGACGTACCGGCGACATAGTTGGGGAACGCGGCCGCCTCGCAGCCGCGCGCAGCCGTGAGCGCGTCCACCCAGCGCCAGCTCGCCTCGACGAAGTCCCACCGCGTGAACAGCGTCTGGTCACCCACCAGGAATTCGTGCAGCAGGATCTCGTAGGCCTCGGCGGTGTTGAGACCGTAGACGCAGTGATGGCAATGCTCCATCACAGCGGTCTCCAGGCGCAGCCCCTCGCCCGGCGCTTTCACGGTGAACTCGACCGAGATACCCTCGTTCGGCTGGATGCGTATCGAGATCACGTTCGGGCCCGGCTCCCCTTCGACCGCACGGTCTGCGCGGAACAGGCAGCCAGGCTGTGCACGCAACACGATGTTGGCCTCAGCCAGCTTCTTCCCCATCCGCTTGCCGGTGCGAAGGAAGAACGGCACCCCCTGCCAGCGCGGATTGTCGATGCAGGCGCGCACCGCTACGAAAGTCTCGGTCAGCGAGGATGGATCGACGCCTGGCTCTTCCCGATAACCCGGCACCGGCTTGCCGCCAACCTCGCCCGGGCCGAACTGGCCGAGCACGAAGTCGCCCCGGACCGGCGGTACCATTTTCCGCAGCACCTCGACCATCGCATCGCGCACGCTGTCGGCATCGAGCGCCTTCGGTGCCTCCATCGCCGCCAGTGCCAGCACGTGCATCAGGTGGTTCTGCAGCATGTCGCGCACCGCCCCGGCCTTCTCGTAATAGCCAGCGCGCCCCTCGGCACCGAGCGTCTCGGCGATCGTCACCTGCACATGGTCGATGAACTCGCTGTTCCATATCTGGCCGAACAGCGGGTTGGCGAAACGCATCACCATCAGGTTGCGTACCAGCTCCTTGCCCAGGTAATGGTCGATCCGATAGATCGACGACTCGTCGAAGTGGCGCGTGATCTTCGCATTGAGCTCGCGCGCAGACGCGAGGTCATGGCCGAACGGTTTTTCGAAGCACAGCCGGCGCCAGCCATCGTCATGGAAGAAGCCGCCTTTGACGAGCAGTGCGGCGGTCGGCTCGAACGCATCGGCCGGCAGCGCGAAATAGGCCGCCCGAGCGGCGCCTGCGCCCCGCTCGCTCGCCAGTTCGTCCACGGCAGCGACGAAGCCGGGCAGCGTGGCTTCCGTATGGTCGAACACGATGCAGCGAACCGACTGGGCGAACGCACGCAGTCCGTCTGCATCGCCCTCGCCTTCGCCGATATGCACAGAGGCCAGCAGCTCTGCATCGGACATCGGACGGCGCGAGACGCCGACAATCGGGGTGGCCGGGTGCAGGAAGCCGCGGCGATGCAACGCATGCAGTGCGGGGAAGATCTTGCGCTTCGCGAGATCGCCGGTGGCACCGAACACGATGATCACGCAGGGTTCGCAACGGTTGGCGTTGGCAGGCGCAGTCATCCGGCGTCCAGGTCAGTGAAGGCCGCCCACTCCGGAAGCGCGCGGACGAGGCAGGCGGGAATGCAGCGCGCATCCAGCCCGGATGCGCTGCCCGGCGCGCCGCAGGCGATGAACCCGGCAAGCGCTTCGCGCTTCGATTCCCCGGTAAAGACCAGTGCCGCCGCGCGCGACCGCAACAGCAGCCTGTGCGATGCAGTCACCCGCGATGCGGGTGGCTTCGGCGAATCGTCGAACCGGAAGTAGCCGTCCGACCGATCTTCGATCGACCCATGGCTGGGGAACAGCGCTGCGACATGGCCGTCTTCCCCGGCGCTCAGCAGCACCGCGTCGAATCGCCCGCCCAGCGCCTGCAGTTCTCGGTTGCATGCCTCCACCGCCGCGGCTTCCGCTTCGATGGACGGGCGCTCCGGGAAGTGGAATGCATGCACGTTCGACGCGCGCATCCGTCCCTCGGAGACAAGCGGGGCCACGAGCACTTGACGCAGCTGGCGCAGGTTGCTCTGCGCACCACCAGCCAGCACCACGCGTTCATCGACCAGGAACAGGTGCACCCGGTCCCACGGCACATCGCGGCGCGCGGCCATTGCGGCAAGGATGCCATCCACGCTGCGTCCACCGCACGCAGCGAACACGACCGGACCCACGTCGGACCGGAGCCGGCAGGCGAGCCAGGTCGCACAGGCCTGGTCCAGCGCCGCCCGGTCCGACAGCCGGACCAGCAGTCCCATCAGTCGGTCCCGGCCGGCTTCACCGCATGGCCGCCGAACTCCCGGCGCATCGCGGACAGCAGTCGCAGGGCGAGCGAGTTCGGATCGCGCGACTGGTAGCGTGCATGCAGCGCATAGGTATTGGCGACGAAGGGTACCCCGTGTTCCATCGCCTCGATCGCCGCCCAGCGCCCCTCGCCGCTGTCGGCCACGTACGGCGCGACGCCGGACAGGTCGCCATCGCGCGCCAGGGCATTCGCGGTCATCTGCATCAGGAACGAACTGACGATCGTGCCGTGGTTCCAGATGCCGGCGATACGCGCGAGGTCGAGTCCCTTGACAGAGCCACTCTGGAGCAGGTCGAAGCCCTCGGCGATGGCCTGCATCATTCCGTACTCGATCGCGTTGTGCACCATCTTCACGTAGTGCCCCGACGACGGATCGCTGCCGACCCGTGCATGTCCCTGCTCGAGGCCGATCGCCTCGAACACCGGCAGGCAATGCTCGTACGCGGCTGCGTCGCCGCCGATCATCATCGGATAACCACTGTCGGCCGCGACGATACCACCGCTGACGCCGACGCCGAGCAGCCGGATGCCGCGTGCGGCACATTCGGCCGCACGGCGCGACGTATCGCGATGGTTCGAATTCGCGCCGTCGATCAGGATGTCGCCTTCGCCGAGCTGTTCGCGCACCTGCCGGAAGATCTCCTCGGTGACATCGCCCGCCGGCAGCATCAGCCAGACCACGCGCGGGCTCCCGGACAGCAGCGAGACCAGTTGTGCCGGCGAGCCGGCTGCGCGGGCACCCAGCGCGACGAGCGCCGCCATCGAAGACTCTGCACGGTCGTACACGACCACGCGGATCGCCGACTTCGCGAGCAGGCGCGTCACCATGTTGCCGCCCATGCGGCCCAGTCCGATGAATCCGAGTTCCATGCAGGTGCCTCCCTCCAGACAGTGTAACCGGCGGGTGCCGCCAGCCCTCGCGGTACGGCTGCTGCGCGCGGTGCGACACAACCGGCGCCCGCTGCGGCAGTGTACGATTCCTGTCGATCCCGTATAGAAAAGCATCCCCGGAGGAGCAACGATGGACGCCCTGCCCACGCATCACCCCCACGACCGCAGCGGCCGCCGGCAGTGCGCGGCGCTTCTGGCCGGCGCCGCTGCACTGGCCTGCGGCGCATCGCCGATCCATGCACAGAAGTTTCCGGCCAAGCCGATCCGGATGATCGTCGGCTATGCGCCTGGCGGTGGCACCGACATCATGGGCCGGCTGATCGCCCAGGAGATCTCCACCGCGCTGGCCCAGCCAGTGGTGGTCGAGAACCGGCCCGGCGCGGCGCAGAACGTCGCGGCCGAGTTCGTCGCCCGGCAGCCGGCCGACGGCTACACGCTTTTCATGAGCTCGGCCGCGCACGGCATCAACGTCAGCCTGTACTCGAAGATCAGCTACGACCCGGTGAAGGACTTCGCGCCGATCGCGGTATTCGCCACCAGCCCGAACCTGCTGCTGGTGCACCCGTCCTTCCCCGCGAAGTCGGTGAAGGAATTCATCTCGGTCGCGCGCAAGAACCCGGGCAGGCTGAACTATTCGTCCTCCGGGGTGGGCAGTTCTCAGCACCTGTCCGGCGAGATGCTCAAGGTGATGATCGGCGTCGACATGACGCACATCCCGTACAAGGGCAGCGCGCCGTCGCTGGCAGGGCTGGCCAGCGGCGAAGTCGACTTCGCGTTCAACAACATTCCGTCGGCGCAACCGCTGATGGCGCCGGGACGCATCCGTGCCCTGGGCATCACCAGCGCAAGGCGCTCGCCACTGCTGCCGAACCTGCCTACGATGGTCGAAGGCGGCATCCCCGGCTTCGTCACCGAGACCTGGTACGGGCTGCTCGTCCCGGCCGGCACGCCCCGCGACGTCGTGATGCTCTACAACGACGTCGCGGTGAAGGCGGTGCAGAAACCCGACGTCCGCGACCGGTTGGCGCAGATGGGCGCCGACCCGATCGCCGAATCGCCGGAGTTCTTCGCAAAGTACCTCGCCGCCGAGATCGCGCGCTGGGCGAAGGTGATCCGGGAATCGAAGGCCAAGGCAGAATGACGGTTCAGCCTTACTCAACCAACTCCGAGGAATGCAGATGACCGACAGCACCCTGCTCGAGCAGCCCCGCGGACTCACCCAGATCGAGATCGACCAGCGGGTGTTCGACCTGTACGACGAGTACTGCCATGGCCGGATGGACCGGCGCGAGTTCCTGCTGCGCGCGGCGGCGGTCACCGCAGGCGGGCTGGCGATGGCGCAGGCGCTGATGCCGCGCTACGCCGCGGCGCAGACGATCTCGTTCACCGATTCGCGCATTCGCGCGCAATACGTGAACTATCCGTCGCCCGGTGGAAACTCCGGGCAGATGCGCGGCTACCTGGTGCAACCGGCCGGCAAGGGCCCCTTCCCGGCGGTGCTGGTGATCCACGAGAACCGCGGGCTGAACCCGTACATCGAGGATGTCGCGCGCCGCGCGGCGGTCGACGGCTTCCTGGCGCTCGCACCCGACGGGCTGTTCCCGGCCGGCGGCTACCCGGGCAATGACGACGACGGGCGGATGCTGCAGACCAGGCTCGACCAGCCGAAGCTGCGCACCGACATGCTGAACAGCGCCACCTTCCTGAAGGCACATGCGCTGTCGAACGGCAAGCTGGGCGTCACTGGCTTCTGCTGGGGCGGCGGCACGACCAACTGGCTCGCCACCCAGCTGGGCGACGCGCTGCAGGCCGGCGTGCCCTACTACGGCGCGGCCGCCGAGACCGCCGCGGTACCGAAGATACGTGCCCCGCTGCTGGTGCACTACGCCGAGAACGACGACGGCATCAATCGCCTGAAGGCGGGCTTCGAAGAGGCAAAGAAATCCGCCGGCGTCCGGTTCGAATCGCATGTGTATCCCGGAACGCAGCACGGCTTCCACAACAACTCGACGCCACGCTACAACGAGGCGGCCGCGAAGCTGTCCTGGGATCGAACGGTCGCCTTCTTCCGCAAGAACCTCGCCTGATGCGTCCGAAGCACGTGCCCGCCGCCTCCGTTCCGGCGGCGTTCCTGTCCCTGCCCGTGCTGCTTTCGCCGCTGCTGCTGGCACCGGTGGGCGCCGCAGCCCAGTCCTGGCCGTCGAAGCCACTGCGCTACATCGTGCCGTTCCCGCCGGGCGGCGGTGCAGACCTGGTCGCGCGCGCGGTGGCGCAGAAGCTCAGCGAGCAGGCCGGCCTGGCGGTGGTGGTCGAGAACAGGCCCGGCGCCGGCACCATCGTCGGCGCGGAAGCGGCGGCCCGCTCCGCCCCCGATGGCTACACGCTCTTCATGGGCTCGAACACCACCAACGCGATCAACCCCAACCTGCATCCGAAGCTGCCGTACGACACCCTGAGGGACTTCGCGCCGATCACCCGGCTGAGCGCCTTCCCGAACATCCTGGTCGTGCACCCATCGATGCCGGTGAAGTCGGTGAAGGAGCTGATCGCGCTGGGCAAGGCCCGGCCTGGCCAGTTGAACTACGGATCGTCCGGCACCGGTACCCCGGCGCAGCTCGCCGGCGTGATGTTCGGCGATGCCGCGGGCGTGAAGATGGTGCACGTGCCGTACAAGGGCAGCGCGCCTGCCCTGTCGGCGCTGATCGGCGGCGAGACCCAGCTGATGTTCGCCAGCCTCGGCTCCAGCCTGAACTTCATCAAGGGCGGCCGCCTGCGCCCGCTCGCAGTCACCAGCGCGAAACGCTCTGCCGCCATCCCCGAGATGCCGACCATCGCCGAGTCCGGCTTTCCCGGCTTCGAGGCGATCACCTGGCACGGCAT
>CANGXU010000050.1 GCA_947457885.1 Betaproteobacteria bacterium | reverse complement strand
TCCGTGCATCGGCCTGCATGTGATCACAGCGCCGCCCGCGACAGTTGCCAAGCCGATGTGCATCGCGGTACCTTGGGTGCTGCACGCGCTCGCGTGCAGCACCCGGGAGGGCCTCGATGCATGCGACCGTCCAGTACACGCGCTCCAACCCTGCACGGCCCGGCTGCCCCGCGCCCGCCCTCGGCGTTGCCGTCGCCGCGCTGCTCCCGGCAATGGCGGCGGCGCCATCGCTGGCACAGCCATCCGGGCCGCCGCTGCCGAAGCAGGTGCAGCTGGTCGTGCCGTTCGCACCCGGTGGCAGCACCGACCTGTTCGGCCGCGTGCTCGCGCAGCGGCTGGCGCTGCGCACTGGCAGCACTGTCCTGGTCGAGAACCGGCCGGGCGCCGGCGGCATGGTCGGCGCCGAGTACGTGAGCCGGGCGGCGCCCGATGGTTCGGTGCTGATGTTCACCGCATCCGACCTGTCCACCGGTGCCGCCACGCGCAAGACACTGCCGTTCGATGCCGAAAAGGGACTGGCCGCGGTCGGCATGGTGGCCACCGGTCCGATGCTGCTGGTGGTCGGTGGCGACTCGTCCTGGCGCAGCGTCGAACAGCTGATCGATGCGGCGCGCCAGGCGAAGGGATCGCTCAACTACGGTTCGGCGGGCATCGCATCGCTGCACCATCTGTCGGGCGAACTGCTGACCGCGCTGTCGAAGGTCGACATGGCGCACGTGCCCTACAAGGGAAGCGCACCCGCGGTGCAGGACCTGATCGCCGGGCGCATCCAGGCGATGGTGGCCAGCATCCCGGCGACGATCGGCCACATCAAGGGCGGCCGCCTGCGCGCGCTGGCCGTCACCACGCCCGACCGCTCGCGCTTCCTGCCGGAACTGCCGACCCTCGCCTCGACGCTGCCCGGCTACCAGGTCGACATCTGGTGGGGCGTGTTCGCACCGGGCGCGGCACCGCAGGCGCTGCTCGACCGGCTGAACGGCGAGCTGCGGGCAGTGGTCGGCTCTCCGGAGATGCGCGAGACTTTCGATCGCGAAGGCGCTGAGCCTGCCGCGATGAATGCCTTGGAGTCGAACGCGTTCTATCGCGCGGACATCGCGAAGTGGCGTAGCATCGCGCGCCAGCGGGCAATCGTGGTCGAGTGAGGAGGCACTGATGGCTGGCATCCAGGAAATGACGAAGGCCGCGTTGCCGGCAGGCGTGGCCGTGCGGGCGCTGTCGCCGGCGCTGGGCGCGGAAGTGCGCGGCCTCGACCTGTCGGTGCCGCTCGACCGCGAGACGGTCGGCCTGGTCCGCGGCCTGCTCTACGAGCACTGCGTGCTGCTGGTGCCCGGGCAATCGCTCGATGAAGCGCAGCAGGTGCGGTTCGGCGAATGCTTCGGCACCCTGGGACGCACGCTGGGCACGTTCGACATCCTGCGCAACGTGCATCCGTCCATCATGTACGTGACCAACGAGAAGGCCGACGGCAAGTACATCGGCGCACTGCCGGATGGCGAGATGTTCTTCCATTCCGACAAGTGCTACGTCGAGCATCCGTGCGTCGCGACCATGCTCTACGCGATGCAGGTGCCGTCATCGGGCGGCGACACGCTGTTCGCCAACCAGTACAAGGCCTGGGACGCGCTGCCGGAGGCGATGCAGCGGCGCCTCGAGGGCCTGTCCGCGGTGAACACCTACGAGCCCGGCGGCATCGACACCTACGCCACTCCGATCAGCAAGGCAACGCCTTCTCCGACGGCGTTTACCTGGGCCCATCCGGTGGTGCGTACCCATCCCGGCACCGGTCGCAAGGCGTTGTACGTGAACCGCCTGATGACCGAATACATCGTCGGCATGCCGCGTGCCGAGAGCGACGCGCTGCTCGAGAGCCTGTTCGACCACCAGGAACAGCAGGCGTTCATCTACGCCCACAAGTGGACGCCGGGCGACGTGCTGATCTGGGACAACCGCTGCGTGCTGCATGCACGCAGCAATTTCGACGCGGGCGAAGCGCGCAAGCTGCGCCGCGTGACGGTGGATACGGAAGACCTGCTCCAGTGAATACCTACGACTACATCATCGCCGGCGCCGGTACCGCCGGATGCACGCTCGCTGCACGGCTGAGCGAAGACCCGGCGGTGCGCGTACTGCTGCTCGAGGCCGGCGGCGCGGACGACCGGCATCCGCTGGTACGCATCCCGCTCGGCGTCGGCAAGCTGTACGAACACGAGATGTTCGACTGGGGCCTGTCGAGCGAGCCCGAGCCGAACCTGCACGGTCGCACGCTCGAGGCGATGCGCGGCAAGCTGCTCGGCGGCTCGTCCAGCATCAACATGATGACCCACACCCGGGGCGCGCGCGGCGACTACGACCGGTGGGCGCGCAACGGTGCCACCGGCTGGTCGTATGAAGAGGTGCTGCCGTACTTCCGCCGGCTCGAGGACTGGGAGGGCGGTGACAGCCAGTATCGTGCGGCGGGCGGCCCGGTGCAGGTGCGCCGCGGCCGCTTCCGCGATCCGCTGAACGAGGCCTGGAAGGCCGCGGGCAAGCTGCACGGCTTCGAGACCAACACCGACTACAACGGCGAGACCAACGAGGGCTTCGGGCTCGGCCAGTACTTCATCCACGAGGGCCAGCGGGTGTCGGCCTCACGCGCCTACCTGCGCCCGGCGATGCAGCGGCCGAACCTCACGGTGGCCACGCATGCGCATGCGCTGCGGGTTCTGTTCGAGGGCACGCGCGCGACCGGTATCGAGTACGTGCGCGACGGTGCCACGCTGCAGGCGCGCGCCGACGCAGAGGTGATCCTGTCCTCGGGCAGTTTCAACACGCCGCAGGTGCTGATGCTGTCCGGCATCGGCCCCGCCGCCGAATTGACGGCCCACGGCATCCGCACGCTTGCCGACCTGCCGGTGGGCGCCAACCTGCAGGACCACCTCGCGGTGATGATCCGCTGGGAGCGCAACGACCACGGGCCGTTCCGTGCGCAGATGCGATTCGACCGGATGGCCGTCAACATGCTGCGCGCCTGGGCGTTCGGCACGGGCCCTGCCACGATGCTGCCGAGCGACCTGTTCGCATTCGTACGCACCCGGGGCGGCATCGACGTGCCGAACATCGAGTTCATGTTCCGCTGCGCCGTCATCGACCCGTACATGTGGTTCCCTGGCATCCGTCCTGGCTACACCGACGGCTACGGCATCCGGCCGACGCTGCTGCATCCGCGCAGCCGCGGCAGCGTGCGGTTGCGTTCGGCCGATCCGCGCGACCGCGTACGCATCTCTTTCAACGCCTTCGACGACCCGCAAGACCTCGCGGAACTGTACGAGGGATACGAATGCGCACGCGAGGTCGGCTATTCCGCACCGATGGCCGTTTTCCGCGGCCGCCAGCTGGCACCGGATCCCGCGAAGGATTCACGCGCGGCGATCGAAGACTGGATCCGCCGCACGGTGATCACTGCGCACCACCCGGCCGGTACCTGCGCGATGGGCAGCGATGCGCGCAGCGTGGTGGACACCGAGCTGCGGGTGCGCGGCGTGGAGCGGCTGCGGGTGGTCGATGCCTCGGTGATTCCGGACATGCCGTCGGCGCACATCAACGCGGTGGTGTTCATGATCGCGGAGAAGGCGTCCGACCTGATTCGTGCGCGCGAGGCCGCGGATCCGCATGGGCAGACACGAGGTCGAAGGCTTCCGGCAGGATAACCCGGCGGCGCATCCGGCCCTTGCGCAGCAGCAGCGTGTCGCGGGTGAGCAGGCGTGCGTCCGGGCAGGCCGCCAGCAGCTCCCAGAGCAACTGGTCGCCCGGGTCCGGTGCCGGTGGCGCCGGTACCGGCTGCATGGCGGTGCCGCGTCGAGCGAGCCGGTCGACCAGCGCGGCGACCTCTGACGGCTTCAGCCGCAGGCGCGCCAGCAGCGCAGGCCGCAGGAGCACCGTCCGGTACTCGGACAGCAGCGCGTCGGACACGATGAACGCGATCGAACCGTCGAGCATTCCCTCCAGGATCGATGCCAGGGTGCCTGGACCATTGGCTGTCGGCAGGCCACCGATCAGCACGTTGGTGTCGACGATGACCGGTCCCTGCAGTCCTGCGCGGGTCACTCCAGTGGACAGTTCCACCGTCTTCGCTTCGGGGCTGGCCAAAGGCCTCATCGATGCTCCGGCGACGGCAGACGCGCAGGCCGAGCCGGGTCGTCCAGGCGCGCCAGCAGCGCCTTCGCCGACGCTTCCGACACCACCATCACCAGTTTCATGGTGGCCCGCGTAGCGCCGACGAAGATACGCCGCACCGCGCGTTCGTCGAGCGCATCGAAATCGATCTCCGTCAGCACCACGCAGGGCGCAGCCTGCCCCTTGAAGCGGTGCACCGAATCGATCAGCACGTCGCCTTCGGTGACCGTCGGATTGCCGAGCAGGTCGTAGCGGCCGGTCGGTGCGCGCAGCGGGTAGGGACCCAGGCGGTCGAACGGCGCCAGCCGTGAACTCTCCCGTCCGCGGTAGGTGACCACGGCCATATGCGATCGGCGAAAGCCCAGCCCGATGCATCGGGTGACCGCCGTGATCGTCTTCGCGATCAGCTCGGCGGTGTCGGCATAGGTGAGGATCTCGACCTCGTAGCCGTCGACCGGGCTGCCGGCTTCCATCGGGTGCGGCAGCGGCAGCATCCGGTTGAGCGTGTCGACGATCCTGCGCGGCGTGCGGTAGTTGATCTCCGAGCGCAGGCTGGTCCAGCCGGACAGTCGGACTTCCGGCCGGCCGTACAGGTTCTGCATCGGATCCTCGAGCCACCAGGCACGGCCTCCGGGACGCAGCAGACGCAGCAGGTTCGTCGCCCAGCCGGGCTGGAAATCCTGGCCCTCGTCGATGATCAGGACATCGATGCGCGACGCATCGTCCGGCTGCCATGCATCCAGTGTCTCTTCCAGGCGAGCGAAGGCGCCGGGCTGTCCGAAGTCCGGACGCTGGCCGAGCGAGCGGGCGACACGGTCGCCGAGCTGGTGGTAGGTGACGACGTCGCCGCCCTGCGGCGCGATGCGCGCGACATGGTCGGCCAGCGGCCGGTTGTAGCAGACGAACAGCGGCTTCAGCCCGGCGGCCACCGAATCGCGGAACACCGCGAGCGCAAGCTGGGTCTTGCCCGAGCCGGCGGTGCCGATGACGCGCAGCCGGAACGGATCGCAGTCGATGCGGCGTGCCCAGTGCGCGAGTCCGCCGGACAGACGGGTATAGAGCGTCTCGGCCTCGGTCACGAAGGCGTTCACTTCCGGCACCAGCTGCAGGATGTCGCCGAGGAAGCGGTGCACCTTGTCGCGCGTGGGCAGCACTTCGTTGCCGGGCCCTGCGGGCGGCAGCAGTGCGAGGATGGTCGCCACCAGACGGTCCTTGCGCTTCGCATCGATGATGCGCGAAGGATCGATGCCCGCCGTGCCGGGATCCTTCACGGCGTAGTCGGGGCAGTACAGGACCGCGTCGACGTACGTGGTCTCGCCCTTGCAGAACTGGCGCAGTCTCGCATGCAGTGCATCGGTCGAGCGTGCCATCTGGAAGGCGACATGCTTCTCGCCGCTGGCATAGCGCTTCACCAGCCCGTCGGCAGACTCGTGCAGGAAGCCGGTCTTCTGTTCGACCAGCAGCAGCTTGCCGGTGGGACCGACGATGGCGAAGTCGATCTCGCCGAAGATTGCACGGCCCTTCTGCTCGATGCGGGTCCAGTGCACGCCATGGTAGACGGTGTAGTCGTCCGGCAGCCCGCCGGCCAACTGGCCGAGCGTCTGCAGTTCCCGCTCGGCGGCCCCGGCGTTCGCCAGTTCGCGCCAGCCTTCCGGATGCACGCGCGCCATGTGCTCAGCTCCGGCGCAGCGCCGCGGTCGCGGAGAACGTCCACGGGCGGCAGACCAGCGCGATGCCCACGCTCAGGCGTGCGCTGCGCGGCAGCGTTGCCTCGAGTTCGGCGGTTTCGTTGAACTCGGCTGCAAGCCGGTCGAGCCTGCGCTGGATCAGCGCAAGGGATGCGCGAGACACCTCCCGCACCTCGAAGCGCAGGTGCATGTCGGATGCGCCGAGGCCGTTCAGCAGGAACTCCTGCAGCACCTTCGCCTCGTAGGCGCGGCGCACCGGGCCGTTGCGCCGCCACTGCAGGTTGCGTGCGACCTTCAGCCGGACGCGGTCGCCCGGCCCGAGATCGATCAGGTCGATGCGTGCCAGCCGGGCGAGCAGGCGCACCAGCTCCGGCCCGGCGAGCGCGAACCGTCCTGAGATCTCGGCGGCGGTCCATTCATTCAGCAGCAGGTGGAACACGGTGAGCAGCCGTGCGTCCTTCGCCAGCGCCTCTTCCTGCTGCAGGGTCAGTTCGCGCGGCAGCGTGCGCTCGCGCTGCGCGAGGCGCGCGAGCTCGAACAGGTCGGTGCCCAGCACCTCGAGGATGCGGTTGAGACGGGCCAGGGTCATCGTGTGCCCGGACAGCATCCGCTTGATGCTCGGCTCGGACAGGCCGAGCTCGGCGCCGAGTGCCTTGTAGGTGATGCCGCGCGCCTTGAGCAGCGGCTTCAGCGCGGCGAGGATCGGATCGGTGCTGGCCATGGCGTGGCGGCGGCGAAGGTTGGGGGGATCGAGGCGATGTCCGGACGGTATCGCATTGTGATCCTTTTTGCGAAGCGGTTGGATTGCGGCCTTTCTGCACCGAGCATCGCCGCTCCTTCCACCCGCGAGAGGCCCTCGATGGACAGCCTGCCCGTCCCGAATCCCAGCAGCACCGCCTTCCCCCACTGCCACCGGGTCAACGACCTGCACTCGGGGTTGAACCCGGCATCGGTGCTGCGCACCTTCCATCCGCGCAATCTGTTCGAAGTGGCGGCCACGGTGGCGCGCGCAAGGCGCATCGGCGTGCCGGTCTCGGTCTGCGGTGGGCGCCATGCGATGGGCGGGCAGCAGTTCGGGGAAGCCGGCTGGCTGGTCGATCTGTCCGGCTGCAACCGTGTGCTGCAGTTCGACGCGCGGCGCGGGTTGATCGAGGTCGAGGCGGGCATGCAATGGCCGGAGCTGCTGCAGGCGCTCGATCGCCTGCAGCCCGCAGCGGCTGGCGGGGACGTCGCACCGTGGACGTTCCGCCAGAAGCAGACCGGTGCGGACCGGCTGTCGATCGGTGGTGCTCTGTCGGCCAACATCCATGGCCGTGGACTGGACTTCGCGCCGTTCGTGTCCGACATCGAATCGTTCACGCTGGTGACCGCTGACGGCCGGCTGCGCCGCGTGAGCCGCAGCGAGCAGACGGACCTGTTCCGGTTGGCCATCGGCGGCTACGGGCTGTTCGGCATCGTCGGCTCGGTCACGTTGCGGCTGGTGCGCCGCTGCCGGTTGCAGCGTGACGTGGAGATCGTCGAGGTCGATGCACTGATGGAGGTGTTCGACGCTCGGCGCGCGCAGGGCTGCCTGTATGGCGACTGGCAGTTCGCGATCGACCCGGCCAGCGACGGCTTCCTCACCCGCGGCGTGTTCTCCTGCTACCGGCCACTGGTGGCAAGCGAGGCCGCATCGCAAGAAGGGGGGCTTACGCAGCGCGAGCTGTCCGAGGCGGACTGGAAGCGCCTGCTGCTGCTCGCGCATGTCGACAAGGCGAAGGCGTTCGACGAGTACGCCGGGTTCTACCTCGGGACGTCCGGGCAGCACTACGACTCCGACCGGCACCAGATGGCCTGCTACGTCGATCGCTACCACCGCGAGATCGACCAGCATGCCGGTTGCCGGGGTTCGGAGATGATCACCGAACTGTACGTGCCGCGCTCCCGTCTGGCCGACTTCATGCGCGCCTGCGCGTTCGAGTTCCGCGCGCATGGCACGCAGGTCGTGTACGGTACGGTGCGCCTGATCCGCCGAGACACCGAATCGTTCCTTGTCTGGGCGAAGCAGGACTACGCCTGCGTGATCTTCAACCTGCATGTCGACCACGCGCCTGAAGGGATCGAGGCCGCCGCCGCGGCATTCCGCAGGCTGATCGATGGTGCCATCGAACGCGGCGGCAGCTACTACCTGACCTACCACCGGTTCGCGACGCGTGCTCAGGTGGAGGCCTGCTACCCGCAGTTCCGTGCTTTCCTCCGGCTGAAGGAGGCCTGGGACCCGGACGGCATGTTCCAGAGCGACTGGTACCGCCACTGTCGCGAGCTGTTCGGCCGCGAGGCGGCCGGCGCCTGCACGGTGCAGCGACGCATCGCGGCCACGACGGGGAGCGAGGCGCGATGAACCGCTTCCTGTTCTTCAAGGCCGCCACCATTGGCCTGCTGGTGCTGCTGCTGCTGGTGCCGCTGTCGCTGATCGAGGCCACGATCGCGGGCCGCGCAGCCTGGCGCATGCAGGTCCAGCATGACATCGCCACCACCCATGCCGGGTCGCAGGTGGTCGCCGGGCCGGTGCTCGTGCTGCCATACGTCGAGATGACGACCGTCTCGCACGCACGGCGCGATGCCGAACCCGCCGTGGTCACGCGCAGGGTCGAGCGCTTCGTGCTCGCGTTTCCGGCGGAGCTGGTCGTCGACGGCGATGTCGAGGTGGAACTGCGCCGGCGCGGCATCCACCAGGTACCGGTGTGGCGCACCAAGGCGCTGGAGCTGACCGGCCGTTTCGAGCCTGTGGCCGTGCCGGAGCCGCTGGCAGCAGAACCCGGCACGACCGTGGCTATCGTGCCGGGCGAACCCTATGTCGCCTTCTCGGTGTCCGACCTGCGCGGCTTCGTGTCGACGCCCTCGATCGACCTCGCCGGCGAGCGCCATGCGTTCGAGCCGCGCGCTGCGCCTCCGTTCGACGGGCCCGCCGTACGCGCCCGCGTCGACCCGAAGCTGCTTGCGACCGGTGCACCGATCGAGTTCAGGCTGCGCAGCGACCTCGCTGGCATGCGCGAACTGTCGATCGTGCCGCTGGGCGGCGAGACCCGGGTAGCCCTTCGTTCGAACTGGCCGCATCCGAGCTTCGGCGGCCGATTCCTGCCGATCGACCGCGAGGTCGGCCCGGCGGGTTTCAGCGCGCGCTGGAGCGTTCCGGCCATCGCGACCCGCGCTCGCAGCGCACTGGTCCCGACCGAGCCGACCGCGGGCAGTGCCGCCCGTGCGCCTGCGGCGCCGGGCGACGCGTTCGGCGTGCGCCTCGTCGACCCGGTGGACATCTATGCACAGGCGACCCGTGCGACCAAGTACGGCGTGCTGTTCGTCGTGCTTACCTTTGGCGCGTTCTGGCTGTTCGAAGCGCTGCACGGGGTGCCCATCCATCCGATGCAGTATGGCTTTGTCGGCGCAGCGCTGGCGATCTTCTTCCTGCTGCTGCTCGCGCTGTCCGAGCACCTGACGTTCGCAGCAGCCTATGGAACCGCGGCGGTCGCCTGCGTGCTGCTGGTGACTGCTTACCTGTCGCCTGTGCTGGGCGGACGGCGTGCTGCAGCCGGCTTCGGGACGGGACTCGCCGCCCTGCACGGTGTGCTGTACTCCGTGCTGCAACTGGAGGATACCGCCCTGCTGTGCGGCACCCTGCTGATGTTCTCCGCGCTGGCCGCGGCGATGCTCGCTTCGCGCCGGATCGACTGGACCCGCTTCGGCCTCCCGGCCCCGGCCGTGCGCGACCCGGGACGTCCGGCGGGCTGACAATGGCGACGACCGGTGCTGCGCCATTATCATTCCCGGCGCGCCGTCACGGTCGCAACCCACCGTCGTTGAATGCATCCAGGAGGATCGAACATGAGTGCTGTGGACAAGGCTGCCCAGATGGCCGCGCTGCCGGTGCGTGGGGACGAGGATCCGTTCGTGGTAGCCACCGGCGGCTTCTATCGCCGCTGGTTCAACCTGGTGGACGATATCGGACCGATGCTGGAGACGGTCAAGGTGCTGAAGAGCACCGAGGACGAGGACTGGGTGCCGACCTGGAGCGCGGTGGCCGCGCGCTACGAGGCCGAGGCCGAGGCCTCGCTCGCACGCGGCGACCGTGCCGCCGCGCGCAGCGGTTTCCTGCATGCCAAGACCTACTACAGCATCGCGCGCTTCCCGTCGCCGTACTGGTCCGGTTCGACCATCTGCCCGCCGACGATGAGCGCGATCAAGACGAAGTCCTACGAGGACTACCTGCGCTGCTTCGAACGCGCTGCCGCGCTCGGCGAGCATCCGCCCGAGGTAGTGCGCGTGTCGCGCGACGGCATGCACGCCACCGGCCACCTGCGTATCCCGAAGCATGCCTCGGCGACGAACAAGGTGCCGGCGGTGCTCGTCATGTGTGGCGGCGACATGTACAAGGAAGACCGTGAGAAGTACGCCGACGGTGCGATGGCGGAGGGTATCGCGTCGCTGGTGGTCGATGCCCCCGGGACCGGACAGACCAGCTTCCCCCATGCGCCCGAGTCGGTAGTGGCCTGGCAGGCTGCGCTCGACCTGCTGCAGTCGCGGCCCGAGATCGACGGCAGCCGGCTGGGCGCGTTCGGCGTGAGTCGTGGCGGACTGTGGGTGATCCGCCTGGCCGCGCACGATGCGCGCATCAAGGCACTGATCTCCTGTGCGCCGGGCGGCGCCGGCTACTGGGGCACCGACGAGGAACGTGCCGAGGCGCGGCGCGCCGCGGAAGAGCGTGCCCGTACCAACTGGTTCGGCCCGCGCGGTACGCGGCCGCCGGTGAAGCCGATGACCGAGGCGGCCCAGCGCGAGGAGTTCCTGCGCTGGTCGCTGAAGGACCAGGGCCTGCTCGACCAGCTGACCATGCCGATGTACCTGGTCAACGGCAAGGTCGATCACCTTACCCCGATCGGCAACATCTACCTGCTACTCGAGAGCGGCCCGGCGACCGGGCGCGTGGCCCGCATCTATGCCAACGACGGCCACATCGCGGCGCGCAACGAACGTGAATGGGGTCCGGCGGCCTGGCGCTGGCTGAGCCAGCAGCTCGCAGGCTGAGCCAGGGCATGCGCGGGCTGCAGCGTCAGTCGAGCTGCAGCCCGCGCGTGCGGATCAGCTTCGCCCACTTCTCGTTCTCGGCGCGCACGAACGCGCCGAACGCCTCGGCGCCGAGCGGGCTGATCTCGGCACCGACCCCGGCGAACTTTCCGCGTACCTCGGGCTGATCGATCGCGCGCATCAGTGCGGCCGACAACAGTGCCACCACGTCCTTCGGAATGCCGGCAGGACCCACCAGCCCCTGGAAGCCGACCGATTCCATCGCGCCCAGCCCGAGTTCGCGCACCGCAGGCACGTCCGGGAGCTGCGGATCCCGCTTCGCACCGGTCACCGCCAGCGCGCGCAGCTTGCCGGCACGGATCATCGGCAGCAGCGCGCTGCCGGCGTCGATCATGATCTGTGTCTGGCCACCCAGCAGCTCGGCGATCGCCGGCGCACTTCCCTTGTAGGGCACATGGGTCAGTGCGAGGCCGGTCGCAGCATTCATCAATTCGCCGTTCAGGTGGGTCGAGGTGCCGGCACCGCCGGAGGCGAAGTTGGCCTTGCCAGCGTTGGCTTTTGCCCAGGCGATGAACTCGCGCAGGTCCTTCGCCGGATGGTCGGCGCGCGTGGCGGCGATGTAGCTGCCCTGGCTGATCTGCCCGATCCAGGTGAACTGCTTCACCGGGTCGTACGGCATCTTCGCCTGCAGGTAGGGTGCAATCGCGAACGGACCGGTGTTGGCGACGAGCAGCGTGTAGCCATCGGCATTGGCACGGGTCAGCTCGGCAGCGGCGATCGTGCCACCCGCGCCCGGTCGGTAGTCGATAACCAGCGACTGCTTCAGCGCGTCCTGCAGCGGCGCCTGTATCACGCGCGCGGTGAAGTCGATGCCACCGCCCGGCGGATAGCCGACGATCAAGCGGATCGGTTTTGACGGAAACGCCTGGGCCAGCGCCGGGCCGCCGGCCAGGGCGACCATCAGCAGCAGGCCGTGCAGGATGGGGGTCAGTCTGTTCATGGCGCTTCCTCCGTCGATGCGGGCCCGCGCATGGGACCGTTCGTGATGGCATGCTAACCCGGCCGGCGCGGCCGAGGTTCGCTCGCGGCGACTGCACGGGAAGCGGGAAAGGATTGACGATCGACCGACGCGGCTTGGAGAATCGGCGTATGGCGATGCCTTCGCATTGCAGATGGTCCGACCCCGCTGCGCGCGCAGGTGAAGGGTCGACCGATTTTCGTTTCCGGGGGGACGGATGGACGGGCAGTCGAGCAGGGGAAACGGGGCAGGCTGCGAGGTCACACGCGACGTGGAGTACTCGCGCGGGGGCGTGGGCTTCACCAGCACCGATCCGCGGCAGCGGCCCCTGCGGCTCGACATCTACCATCCGCCACTCGCGCTGCGGGCAGCCGGCGCCCGGCCGGCGCTGATCCTCGCCTTCGGTGGCGCCTTCCATCGGGGTTCGAAGGAAGACGATACGGTGCAGGAGGACGGCCCGAAGAACACTCCGGTCGCCGAATACTGCCGCCGGTTCGCCAGGCGCGGCTATGTCTGTTTCTCGATCGACTACCGTCTGATTCCGGAAGATCCCGATCCGGGCACGATCCCGGTACTGGTGGACCCTGACAACGTGCCTCGTTCGCGGCTCGACGTGGTGCGCCGGCAGATGAACCTGCCCCCGGCGACGAGCGAAATGGTCGCCAACGGTATCGAGGCGGCCGCAGTCGACTTCACGGCTGCGATCGGTTGGGTCCGGGCCAATGCCGTGCGTCTGGCGGTGGATCCGTTGCGGATCGCGGTCGGCGGTTTCTCCGCTGGCGGCCGCTCGGCGCTGCACGCGGTCTTCGCGCGCCAGGCCGAAGCCGCTGCGGTGGTCTGCCTGTCCGGCTACCTGGGCCTCGACGAGCTCGAGCGGCATGTCAGAGGCCTGCCGGGCGAGCCGCCGGTGCTCGCGCTTTGGGGCGAGAACGACCTCGATTATGTACGCGAGCAGGCGCCGGCGCTGGTCGAACACGCAGGCGCGGTCGGTCTGCCCGTCACCGCGCATCGCATCCCGGGCGTTGGCCATTTCTATCCTGCGTCGACTGCACTGGCACCTTGCGCGGACGGTCCAGCGACGGTCGAGCAGGCCATCGACGTGTTCCTCGCGTCGACGCTGCAGGGCGTCCGAGCCTGATGCGGTCCATCCCTTGAGCGTCATCGCGGTCTTCAATCAGAAGGGTGGCGTCGGCAAGACCACCACGACGCTCAACGTATCGACGTCTGTGGCACAGCGGGGCCTTGCGACGGTGGCGATCGACCTCGATCCGCAGGCCCACCTGACCCTCGCGTTCGGCCAGCGCGCATTCGCGAAGGGCGACAGCTGCTATTCCTTCTTCGCGGAGAACAAGCCACTGGCCGGCATGCTGCGCGAGACAGCCCAGGGTGTACGGCTGCTGCCGGGAGCGCCCGACCTGTCGAAGGTGGATGCGCTGCATGCCTCCGACGCGGGTATCTCGGGCAAGCTGCGCCAGGGCATTGCGGCAATGGTCGAAGAAGCTCAGCACCGCGGCCCGGTGTTCATCGATTGCTGCCCGATGCTGGGCGTGCTCACGCTCAATGCCCTTATCGCGGCCGATAGCGTGCTGATCCCGGTGTCGGCCGATTACCTTTCGTTGCAGGGCGTGCACCGGCTCGATGCGGCGCTGAACGTGCTCGAGCAGCGGCTCAACCGCAAGTTCCTGCGCCGGGTCGTCATCACCCGCTACGATGCCCGGCGCAAGCTGGCCGCCGGGGTCCAGGAAGAGCTCGCGCGGCGTTACGGCGCCAGCCTCTGCAACACGCGCATTGCCGAGAACGTCGCGCTCGCCGAGAGCCCGATGCACGGCAAGGACGTGTTCAGCCACTCGCCAGCGAGCCCGGGCGCACGCGACTATCGGGCACTGACCGAGGAACTGTTCGCAGCCGGGTTCTTCGGCTGAGCCGCTGGCCGGCGTGCAGTGCGTTCAGCCGCGTCCTGCAGGAAGGCTGGCCCGGCGCGGTGGCGAATGAACAGCTCCGGGCTGCGATGCATCCCGCCCCGTGATCATTTCGCCGGCAGGGCCCCGCTGCGGATCTGTGCTGCCAGCTGCTCGATCACCTGGAACGTGCGCTCGTGGCCCTGGGTCATCGAGGGGGAAGTGAGGTAGCGGCCGTTGACCACCAGCGAAGGCGTCCCCGAAAGCTGGTAGGCCTTGCTCATCTGGATCGCGCGCTGCACGCGGCTGTCGACGCCGAACGAACCGTAGACTTCGGCGAACTGTTTCGGGTCCACGCCACGCTTGCCGACCCACGCCTGCATCTTCGCGAGGTCGCCGAGGTCGACCTTCTGTTCATGGATCGCCGTGAACACCTCGTCGTGCAGACGGTCGAGCTGGCCGATCGCTTCGAGCGTGTAGAAAAGCCGGGTATGGGGGATCCAGCTCTCGCGGAACACGGCTGGCACGCGGCGGACTTCGATGTCCGGCGACTTCTTCTTCATCCAGGCCTTCATTGCCGGCTGCAGGTCGAAGCAATGTGGGCACCCGTACCAGAAGAATTCGATCACCTCGATCCGCTTCGGGTTATCGACTGGCTGGGTCGGCTGCAGCACGCGGTAGTCCTTGCCCGCGACCAATGGCTGGGCGACTGCGGGTGCGCCGAGGCTGACGAAGGCAGCCAGCAGGACTGCATGGATCAGGGGCTTGAACATGGTCGAATCTCCGGTGGAACGCGCCTGTGACAGACAACGCCGTTAGGGTTTCTGCTCGCGAACCTTGATGGGCGCAGCCTCGATGCCGTTGGCGGCGAGCTGGCTGCGGACGCGGGCGAGCGCGTCAGCGTCATCATACGGCCCGAGACGGACACGATGCCAGATACCCTTGTCGCCCAGATTGGCGGTCTGGATCGCTGCCTCGAGCCCCATCAGCGCGAGCCGTGCCTTCAGGTTGTCTGCGTCCTGTGCGCTCTGGAAGGCGCCGGCCTGAAGGAAGAAGCGCTCCTGCGTGGCTGCCTTCGCGTCGGTGCCCCGGTTGCGCAGATCCTGGTCGGTCGCTGGTTGCTCGACGCCGGGGAGGATCGTGTAGAAATCGAAGCGCGGCTTGGCGTCCGCAGCTGCCTTGCCCGGCTCCGGCGCGGTGACCGCGCCGGGGGCGGCGGTCTTGCCCGGCTCCACCGGGGCAGCCTTGCCCGGCGCCTGTACCGTCGCCGCCGGCTTGTCGCGGGCAGCGAACGGATTGGCTGCGCGGTTCAGGTAGAAAGCGATCGCCAGCGCCGCCACCAGCCCGAGCACGAGGCCGATGAACACGCCCAGGATCATCGTCCCGCTCCGGCCCCGTGGTTCGGGTTTCTTGTAGTCGCGGCTCATCGTGGCAGTTCAGACAGGGTGGACATGCGGCGGGCTACATGCGCGCCGGCGCGGATACGCCGAGCAGTGCCAGGGCGGCGGCGAGCACGGTGCGCACCGCATCGAGCAGCGCCAATCGGGCCAGCCGCAGCGAGGCGTCGTCGACCAGCACCTTCTCGGCGTTGTAGTAGCTGTGGAAGTCGCCCGCGAGGTCTTTCAGATAGAACGCGATGCCGTGCACCGCGAGGTCGCCGGCTGCGCCTTCGAGCACTTCTGGCCACGCGGAGAGCCGGTCGATCAGCGCCAGCTCGTGCGGGTGGTCGAGTGGCGAGAGGTCCACTGCGTCGAGGGCATGCAGGCCGGCCTGCTCCGCCTCGCCCGTCCACGCATCGAAAACACTGCAGATACGCGCATGCGCGTACTGGATGTAATAGACGGGATTCTCGTTCGAGCGCGACTTGGCGAGGTCGAGATCGAAGTCGAGGTGCTGGTCGCTCTTGCGCAGCACGTAGAAGAAGCGCGCCGCATCGTTACCGACCTCGCCGCGCAGTTCGCGCAGCGTGACGAACTGGCCGGAGCGGGTCGACATCGAGACCTTCTCGCCGTTGCGGTAGAGCACCGCGAACTGCACCAGCGCGACGGTGAGCCGGTCGGCATCGGCGCCGCTCGCGCGCAGCGCGCCCATCACACGCGGGATATAGCCGTGGTGGTCGGCGCCCCAGACGTCGATCACGCGGTCGAAGCCGCGCTCGAACTTGTCGAGGTGGTAGGCGATGTCGGAGGCGAAATAGGTGAATGCACCGTTGTCGCGCTGGACCACCCGATCCTTCTCGTCGCCGAAGGCGGTCGAACGGAACCACAGTGCACCGTTCTCGCGATAGAGGTGTCCGGCTGCCTGCAGGCGCTCGACCGCGCGTGCGACCGCGCCGCCATCGAACAGAGATCGCTCCGAATACCAGCGGTCGAAGGTGACGCCGAAGCCGTCGAGATCGTCACGGCAGTCGCCGAGCTGGGTGTCTAGTGCATGGCGGTGAACCACGGCATAGCCGTCGCCGAGCAGCCGCTTCGCCGCGTCGATCAGCGCATCGAGATGGCTCTCGCGCCGCGCCTTCGAGGCCGGATCATCGTCGCCGGCAGGCGGCAGCCCGGGCGTGCCCGCAACGACTGCCGCGGCCGGACGGACGAACGTATCGCCATGCGCGGTGGCCAGCGACCGCGCCATCTCGCGCACGTAGTCGCCCTGGTAGCCGTTGGGTGGAAACTCGACGTACTGGCCGGCGTGGTCGAGATAGCGCAGCCAGGTGGACAGCGCGAGGATATCCATCTGGCGGCCGGCGTCGTTCACGTAGTACTCGCGGCTCACGTCGCAGCCTGCGGCCTCGAGCACGTTGGCAAGGCTCGCGCCATAGGCGGCGCCGCGGCCGTGACCGACGTGCAGCGGCCCGGTGGGGTTTGCCGACACGAACTCGACCTGCACCCGCTGCCGCTGCGGGGGCGAGCGCCGGCCGTAGGCCGCGCCCTCGCTGCGCACCATGTGCACGACGGCCCGCCGTGCCGCGCGCGATACGGTGAGGTTGATGAAGCCCGGGCCGGCGATCTCGGCCTTCTCCAGAGTGCCGGCTGCGGGAAGGGATGCGATCAGCTGTGCCGCGATCTCGCGCGGCGGGCGACCCAGCGGCTTCGCCAGCTGCATTGCCAGGTTGCAGGCGTAGTCGCCATGGCTGCGCTGCTTCGGCCGCTCGAGCTGCACCGCGACGCCGCTGCCGGGAGCGACGGCGGCGAGCGCCTGCTCCAGCAGTGCGATGCAGGTGGATTTAAGGTCGGACGGGGCCATCGTTCGTATCGCCAGTGTCGTGCGGCATCAGGGGCCGTAGTTTACTTTGCGCGGCGATCGTTCAGGGACCTCTTTCGCACTGCGCACGGTGCGCGTACCCGGTGCGCGTCGAGCGGCGCGTCCGTCACAGCTCGAGCGGATCGACGTCGAGAATCCAGTGCACCTTCGACACGCGCTGCGCCGAGAGCGCCTGCCGCCAGGCCGCGAGGAAGCGCTGGAAGCGGCCGCGATGACTCGACTGCACCAGCAGTTGCGCCCGCTCGCGCCCGGCCCTGCGCACCAGCAGCGCCGGTACCGGGTCGTACACGGTGACTGCCGGATCGAGGCCGGCGGCCAGCGACGCAGCGGCAGCCAGGAATTCGATCGCATCGGCGAGGGCCACCGCGTCGGCGCGCAGGATCGCCTGCGACGAGAACGGCGGCAGCCGCATCTGCCGCCGTTCGTCCAGCAGCTGGCCGGCGAATCGCGCGTAATCGTGACGGGCCAGGGCCTCGAACAGCGGATGCTGCGGGATCGACGTCTCGATCATCACTCGCCCCGGCAGGTCGGCGCGCCCGGCGCGGCCGGCCACCTGGGTGAGCAGTGCGAACAGCCGCTCCGGAGCGCGGAAGTCGCTGCTGTAGAGCGCCTGGTCGCCGTCGATCACCCCGACCAGCGTGAGCCGCGGAAAATCATGGCCCTTGGCCAGCATCTGAGTGCCGACCAGCAGATCCACTTCGCGCCGCCGGATGCGTTCGCGCGCCGCCTCCCAGGCCGCAGCACTGCGTACCGTATCGCGATCGACACGCAGCAGCCGGGCGCCGGGCAGCAGCCGGGCCAGGGTCTCCTCGAGACGCTCGGTGCCGAGGCCGAGCGCGGTCAGGTCGGGATTGCCGCAGGTGGGGCAGAACTGCGGCGGCCGCTGCGACTGTCCGCAGTGATGGCAGCGTAGCGTGCGCTGCCGCTGGTGCAGCACGAGGCGGGCACTGCAGCGGTTGCAGCCGGCGGCCCAGCCGCATCCGTTGCAGCGGAGCACCGGCGAGTAGCCGCGCCGGTTGATCAGCACCAGGCCCTGTTCGCCGCGGTCGATCTGCGCGGCCAGCGCCTTCAGCAGCGGTTCGGATGGCTCCGGCTTGTGCGCGGCGACCCTGGGGTAGCGGCGCAGATCGATGATCTCGATCGACGGCATCGGACCGGTCGGCCGCTCGTCCAGGCGCAACAGCCGGTAGCGCCCGGACTGCGCGTTGTGCAGCGTCTCGAGCACCGGGGTCGCGCTGCCCAGCACCACCGGGATGCCGCGCGACCGGGCGCGCCAGACCAGTACGTCGCGTGCGTGGTAGCGCAGCCCTTCCTCCTGCTTGAACGATGCGTCGTGTTCCTCGTCCACCACCACCAGCCCGAGCCGGGGCATGGGCGTGAATGCCGCCAGTCGGGTGCCGACCACCACGTCGGCGCTGCCATCGGCTGCCGCCAGCCAGCGCCGCGCGCGCTCGGCTGCCGGCAAGCCGCTGTGCAGCACCACGATGCGGGCACCGTGGAGGTCGCCAGCCAGCGCGGCGCCGAGCTGTGGTGTCAGGTTGATCTCGGGCACCAGCATCAGCACCTGACGGCCCTGGGCCAGGACCTGTTCCATCGTGCGCGCGTAGACCGTCGTCTTGCCGCTGCCGGTGACGCCGAACAGCAGGTGTACGCCGAATGTGCCGAGGTTGTCGTACAGCGCGGCGATGGCGGCCGCCTGCCCGGCACTCAGCGAAAACCCCGCATCCGGCTGCGCCGCTGCTGCGTCCGCGTCTTGCGCGTGTTGCGCGGCATCGCTGGCCGGCTCGATCCATCCTGCTTCGGCGAATCGGCGCAGCAGTCCCGCGAGGGCCGGATCGCGGCCGTCCGCAGGATGCAGCGATGCCTCCGTCACGACGGGCGCCGCAGCGAGGCGGTCGAGCAGAGCCTGCTGCTTCGGTGCCGGACGGCCCGCCGGGGCGGCCTGCCGTGCGCGTCCCTGTGCGGTCAGCGCCCACGCCTGCGGTCGGGGCGTGCGCGCCAGCACGGCTGCCGCGACGGCCGGGGGGAGGGCGGAGAACAGCGCGGCACCGAAGGGGTGCTGGTAGTAGATGGCGGCGAAGCGAACGGTGTCGATCACGTCCGCCGGGATCGGCGGCAGCGTACGGTCCACCGGGCCGATCGGCTTCACCTGCGCGTCCGGTACGTCGGACGCCTCCGTGAACCCAGTGATGATTCCGGTGGCCCGGGTGCGCCCGAACGGCACCTGCACCCGCCGACCGATGTCATGCGGGGACGCGTCCACGTTGTGGTAGTCGAACAGCCGGTCCAGGGGCACGTCCAGCGCGACGCGAACGTAGCGTGGAACGGGATCAGGCGGAGGCTGACGGACGAGGCCGGGGCTGTGGATAACTTTGTCGATAATTTTCGCCAAAGCCGTCTGTCAAGGGTCTTCCGCCCTCAGAATCCGGCGGTCTGATCGCCAACGCGCAGCAGAACCTTTTTAAATCAGAAGCTTGCGAAAGTCTTTTCACGAGCTGTCGAGAATTCGGCCGACATGAAGGCTTGATACGATCTGTGCATAAGCCACATCCTGCGGATTCTGTCCAGCACGAATCCGCAAGGCTGTCCGATCAACCGGCTGCGTGGAAGCGGCGGCTGCGCTGGTGCACGGCATCGACCAGGAAGCCGACATTCTCGGGCGGCGTGAACCGCGTGATGCCATGCCCGAGATTGAACACATGGCCCGGCCCGCTGCCGTAGCTCGCGAGGATCTTCTCGACCTCGTCCTCGATCGTCTCGCGGTTGGTCAGCATCACCAGCGGGTCGAGATTGCCCTGGATCGCCACCGCGCCGCCGACGCGGCGGCGGGCTTCGCCGATGTCGATCGTCCAGTCGACGCCGACCGCATCGGCACCGATCGCCGCGATCGATTCCAGCCAGACGGCGCCGCCCTTCGTGAACACGATCACCGGCACCTGCCGGCCCTCGGCCTCGCGCCGTATCGAGCCGACGATCTGCTGCAGGTAGCGCAGCGAGAACTCGCGGTAGCGTTCGGCCGACAGTGTGCCGCCCCAGGTGTCGAACAGCATGACAGCCTGCGCGCCGGCTGCGATCTGCGCGTCCAGGTAGAGGCTGATCGCACGGGCATTGGTGTCGAGCAGCTGGTGCATCAGCTTCGGATCGGTGTACATCAGCTGCTTGACCCGGGCGAAATCGTCGCTGCCGCCGCCTTCGATCATGTAGCAGGCCAGCGTGAACGGGCTGCCGGAGAAGCCGATCAGCGGTACCTTGCCGT
This sequence comes from Betaproteobacteria bacterium, assembly GCA_947457885.1. Lineage (GTDB taxonomy): Bacteria > Pseudomonadota > Gammaproteobacteria > Burkholderiales > CAIKXV01 > CAIKXV01. The sequence goes on along the minus strand of CANGXU010000050.1, from coordinate 1,617 downwards.
CGATGCCGCGGCGGCATTCCGAGATCGCGTCCATCACGTAGCGCAGGTCGGTGTCCGGATCGGGCAGGCGCAGCGATTCGATCGATTTCGCGTCGCGCAGCGGGCGCTCGAAACGCGGCCCTTCGCCTTCGGCGAAATACAGGCCGAGGCCCATCGCGTCGGGGACGGTCAGGATGTCGGAAAAGACGATCGCGGCATCGAGGTCGAACCGATCGAGCGGCTGCAGCGTGACTTCGGCGGCCATCGAGGGCGACTTCATCAGCGCCACGAAGCTGCCGGCGCGTGCGCGCGTCTGGTTGTACTCGGGCAGGTAGCGGCCAGCCTGCCGCATCACCCAGACCGGCGTCTGGTCGACCGGCTGGCGCATCAGCGCGCGCAGCAGCCGATCGTTACGAAGTGGGGACATGTAGGGTTCCTGTCGTGTCTGGGCCGGTGGAGCCCGGCCCGGGCAAGCCCGAGTATAGGGGGAGTGCCGCGTGTGCCGTCAGCGCGGCAGTTCGGAGCTGCCCATCAGGAACTCGTCGACGGCGCGGGCGCACTGCCGCCCCTCCCGGATCGCCCACACGACCAGCGACTGCCCACGCCGCATGTCGCCTGCCGCGAACACTTTCGGCGAACTGGTCGCGTAGCTGGTGGCGCCCTCGGTGGTTGCCTTTGCGTTGCCGCGGGCATCGCGTGCGACCCCGAAGGTGTCGAGAACGCTCGCCACCGGGCCCGTGAAGCCCATGGCGAACAGCACCAGGTCGGCCTTCACCTCGAACTCGGAACCGGGCACTTCGCGCATCTTCATCTGGCCGGTGGACTCGTCCTTCGCCCACTCGACCCGGGCGCCGATCAGTGCCGCGACGTTGCCGTGCCCGTCGTCCCTGAACGACTTGGTGGTCACGGCCCAGTCGCGCTCGCAGCCCTCTTCGTGCGAGGACGAGGTACGCAGCCGGATCGGCCAGTACGGCCACACCAGCGGCTTGTCTTCCTGTTCGGGTGGCTGCGGCAGCAGTTCGAACTGGGTGACTGCGCTGGCGCCGTGGCGATTCGAGGTGCCGACGCAGTCGGACCCGGTATCGCCGCCCCCGATCACCACCACGTGCTTGCCGGTCGCCATCAACTGCCCGGGGACGTCGTCGCCCGCAACGACCTTGTTCTGCTGCGGCAGGAACTCCATCGCATAGTGGATTCCGCGCAGGCTGCGGCCCGGTACCGGCAGGTCGCGCGGCACTTCCGCGCCCCCGGCCAGCACGACGGCATCGAATTCCGATGTCAGCTGTTCCGGCGAGACCGTCTGGGTCGGCGATGCGCTCACGCCGACCGCCTCTACCTTGCCCACCAGCACGCCGGTGCGGAACTCGACGCCTTCGGCCGTCATCTGCTCGACGCGGCGGTCGATGTGCGACTTCTCCATCTTGAAGTCGGGAATACCGTAACGCAGCAGCCCGCCGATGCGGTCGCTCTTCTCGAACACGGTGACGGAATGGCCTGCGCGCGCGAGCTGCTGCGCGCAGGCGAGGCCAGCCGGGCCGGAGCCGACGACCGCGACCTTGCGGCCTGTGCGGTGCGCCGGCGGCAGCGGCACGACCCAGCCGTTCTCCCAACCCTTGTCGATGATCGCGTGCTCGATCG
>CANGXU010000049.1 GCA_947457885.1 Betaproteobacteria bacterium | reverse complement strand
GGCGCGCTGGTGCTGTCGGCCACCAACCCGCCGAAGGGCGAGGCCGTCAAGACCCCCGAGCACGAGGACACGTTCTTCCGCGACACGATCGGCTACTCGATCGGCACGCTCGGCATCCACAGGCTCGGCCTGTTCCTGGCCCTGGCGGCGGTCTTCTGGAGCGCCGTGTGCATCGTGATCAGTGGCCCGTTCTGGACGCGTGGCTGGCCCGAGTGGTGGGGCTGGTGGCTCAACCTGCCGATCTGGTCGTAGGCGAAAACGAGAAGCGAGGAGACACCCATGTCTTACTATCAGAACATCTTCACTCAGATACAGCCCACCGGGCCCGTTTCGCACGGCGTGCCACTGGGCAAGGGCAACAGCCCGCGTACTGGCGAGCCGCTGATCGTCCACCTCCTGGGCCGCATCGGCAACGCCCAGATCGGCCCGATCTACCTGGGCGGGCTGGGCCTCGCCTCGCTGATGTGCGGGCTGCTCGCGTTCTGGATCATCGGCTTCAACATGCTGGCCTCGGTCAACTGGGACCCGATCCAGTTCGTCCGGCAACTGTTCTGGCTCGCGCTGGAGCCGCCGCCGCCGAGCTACGGGCTCAGCCTGCCGCCGCTGAACGACGGCGGCTGGTGGATGATGGCGGGCTTCTTCCTGACCGTGTCGCTGCTGCTCTGGTGGGCCCGCATGTACACGCGTGCCCGTGCGCTGGGCATGGGAACGCACGTGGCCTGGGCGTTCGCGGCGGCAATCTGGCTGTACCTCGTGCTGGGCTTCATCCGTCCAGTGCTGATGGGCAGCTGGGGCGAGGCCGTGCCGTTCGGAATCTTCCCGCATCTCGACTGGACCGCTGCATTCTCGCTGCGCTACGGCAACCTGTTCTACAACCCGTTCCATGCGCTGTCGATCGCCTTCCTCTACGGTTCGGCGCTGCTGTTCGCGATGCACGGCGGCACCATCCTCGCGGTCACCCGCTTCGGCGGCGAGCGCGAAATCGAGCAGATCGTCGACCGTGGCACGGCCTCGGAGCGCGCTGCGCTGTTCTGGCGCTGGACGATGGGCTTCAACGCCACGATGGAATCGATCCATCGCTGGGCCTGGTGGTTCGCGGTGCTGTGCCCGCTGGTCGGTGGCATCGGCATCCTGCTCACTGGGACCGTGGTCGATAACTGGTACCTGTGGGCGGTCAAACATGGTGTCGCACCGATGTACCCGGCCGTGTTCCCGGCGGTCGTCGATCCGGCCACGCTGATCCAGGGGGTGAAATGATGAAGTCCAGCAGCGGTTACATCCGCCGGATCTGCCTTGCCGCGGCGGCGATCGCAGCCAGCGCGCTGCTCTCGGGTTGCGAGCGGCCGCCGGTCGATACCGTCCAGCACGGTTTTCGCGGCACCGGCATGGTGCAGGTCTACAACCCGCGCATCCTGATCCCCGAGACGTACAAGAACGTCGTGCCCGATCCTCTCCCGGCGGTACCCTCCGACGGCCCCCGCGCACGCGAGGTGTACAAGAACGTCCAGGTGCTGGGCGACGTGTCGGCCGCCGAGTTCACCCGGCTGATGGTGGCGATCAGCGCATGGGTCGCGCCGAACGAGCAGTGCTCGTACTGCCATGCGCCGGGCGAGGACTTTTCCTCCGACTCGATGTACACGAAGGTCGTCGCACGCCGGATGATCCAGATGACGCAGGCGATCAACAGCCGCTGGACTGCGCACGTGTCCCAGACCGGCGTGACCTGCTACACCTGCCACCGTGGCAACCACAACCCGGCGGAAGTCTGGTACCGGTCGCCGCTGCATCCCCAGGCAACGCGCGCCCTCGGCAATGACGCCGGCCAGAACAAGGCCGCAGCGAGCGTCGGCCTCGCATCGCTGCCATACGACGCGCTGCGCGACTATCTGTCGAGCGATCCGAAGGAGATCCGCAACAATGGGCCGACTGCGCTGCCCACCGGCAACCGCTCTTCGATCAAGCAAGCCGAGTTCACCTATTCGCTGATGATGCACATGTCGGACGGACTGGGCGTGAACTGCACCTACTGCCACAACACGCAGAACTTCGCGAAATGGGAAGGCGCACCGCCGCAACGCGTGACGGCCTGGCATGGCATACGCATGGCTCGCGAGATCAACACCGCGTACATCGAGCCGCTGACGCCGGTATTCCCGGCCGCGCGGTTGGGCCCGACCGGCGATGTCGCGAAGGTGAATTGCGCGACCTGCCACCAGGGAGCCTACAAGCCGCTGTACGGGGTGAGCATGCTGCGTGACTACCCGCAACTGGGCAGGGTCACCGGCGCAACGGGCGCAACCCGCGCGGCGGCGCCGCCGCCAGGCGTACTCGGCCGCGTGCTGTTCGACACTGGCAGGTCCGATCTCTCCGCCGCAGCGAAGGCCGAGATCGAGAAGGCGGTCAAGGCAGCCATGGCCGATGCTTCGGTGAAGATCGCACTGTCCGGCTTCACTGACCGCACGGGCAACCCGCAGGCCAACCTCGACCTGGCGCGTAACCGCGCCGTGGCGGTGCGCGATGCATTGACCGCGGCTGGCGTGCCGGTGGCGCGTATCGACATGCGCAAGCCCGAGTTCGTGATCGGCGGTGCCGACGCCAACTCGCGGCGCGTGGACCTGGTCGCTGCAAGGTGAACCCGGGCTCGCTGCACCGGTCGCTGCCCTCGGCGGCGGCCGGTCCAGCGGTGCGCGAAGCCGGTGCTGTCCCTGGGGATTCGCAGGTCCCCGTCGGCGAGCGTGTCGATCGCTCGCAGCCTGCCGAGCCCGTCGTAGTGGTCGTGCTGGCCGACATCCGGCCTTCCTCCCGGCTATGGGGGTACGGCCGTTTCGTGTTCGGGCGCAGCGCAGTGCGCGGCCTGCCCGGCGTGCGTTTCGCCAAGGTGCTGGGCAGTGGATTCGAAGGCGGCTTCGGACTGAAGCCGAGCGCCTCGCGGCAGGGGCTGCTCTGCCTGTTCGATGGTTCCGCAGCGGCGCGCGACTTCCTGGAACGGTCCGCACTGGTGCAGGCCTACCGGGACCATGCGCGCGAATACCTCGAAGTGCGGCTGCGTCCGTTCTCGTGCCGCGGCAGCTGGGACGGCATCCGCTTCGACCCCGTCGCATCACCACCGCAGGACGGACCGATCGCCGGCCTCACGCGCGCGTCCATCCGCCCTCGCCATGCGCGCGAGTTCTGGAGCAAGGCACCCCCGGCGGAGCGCTCGCTCGCCGATGCCAACGGCTGCCTGCTCGCGGTCGGGCTCGGCGAGGCACCCCTGCTGCGCCAGGCAACCTTCACGGTCTGGGACAGCGTCGCGTCGATGGATGGCTATGCGCGCACCGGTGCGCACATGGACGCGATCCGGGCCTCGCGCGAAGGCGGCTACTTCTCGGAGTCGATGTTCGTGCGATTCGTGCCCGAAGGCCTGCGGGGTACCTGGAAGGGGCGCACCTATGCCTGATGGCTCAACGCCTTTCGGAACCGATCGCATCGAACATGGCCGCATCCTGAAGGACCATCGCACGGTGGTCGTCGGCGCCGGTATCGGGGGCCTGGTCACCGCGTTGCAGCTCGCCTGTGCCGGCGTGCAGGTGACCGTCGTCGAGCGTGCGGCGACCCCCGGCGGCAAGATGCGCCGGGTCGAGGCTGGCGGTGCATCGATCGATTCCGGACCTACCGTATTCACGATGCGCTGGGTGTTCGAGCAGATCTTTGCCGGGGCTGGTGCCTCGCTCGACCAGCGGCTGAAGCTCTCGCCGCTGCCGGTGCTTGCACGCCACGCCTGGCGCGACGGTAGCCGACTCGACCTGTTCGCCGACCATGAACGGTCGGTCGATGCGATCGGCGACTTCGCCGGCGCCGCCGAGGCGAAGCGGTTCCGCGCCTTCTGCGCCCAGGCCCGCGACGTGTACGACGCGCTGGAAGGGCCGTACATCCGCTCGTCGCGCCCCAGCCTGGTCGGCATGGGTAGCTCGCTCGGCATACGCGGCGTGAAGGAACTGGTGAAGCTCGGTCCGTTCACTTCCCTGGCTTCCAACCTGGCGCGCCAGTTCGCCGATCCGCGGCTGCGCCAGCTGTTCGGACGCTATGCGACCTACTGCGGCAGCTCGCCCTGGAGCGCACCGGCCACCCTTCTGCTGGTCGCACAGGTCGAGATGGACGGCGTCTGGTCGGTCGATGGCGGCATGCATGCGTTGGCCCGTGCGATCGCCACGCTGGCGGCCGAGCGCGGTGCCACGTTCCGATACGGCACGGCGGTCGACGAGATAATCGTGCGCGGTGGCCGGGCCTGCGGCGTAGTGCTGGCCGGTGGCGACCGGATCGAAGCTGACAGCGTCGTGTTCAACGGCGACGCGCATGCGCTGGCCAGCGGCTGCCTCGGCGACGCGGCAGCGGGATCGGTCGATCGCGTGCCGCATGCTGCGCGCTCGCTGTCGGCGGTGACCTGGTCCATGCATGCGCGCACGGCCGGCTTCCCGCTCGACAACCACAACGTGTTCTTCGATGACGACTACGCATCGGAGTTCACCGACATCTTCGGCGCCGGCCGGCTGCCGTCGAAGCCGACCGTCTACATCTGCGCGCAGGACCGTGCGGGCGGCGTGGCGGCGGGCACGGCCCCGGCACCGGCGGCCGGCAGTCGCGAGCGCCTGCTTTGCCTGGTGAATGCACCGGCGAGCGGCGATACCCGCCCCCTCGAACCCTCGGAGATCGATGCATGCGAACACCGGATGCAGGCGCTGCTTTCCCACTGCGGCCTGGAGCTGGAGATCGACCCGGCAAACACGGTCCGCACGAGTCCGCACGATTTCGAGCGGCTTTTCCCGGCGACCGGGGGCTCGCTCTATGGAAGGGCGACGCAGGGATGGATGGCCCTGTTCAAGCGGTCGGCGTCGACCAGTCGGCTGCCGGGGCTCTACCTTGCGGGGGGCAGCGTGCATCCGGGACCGGGCGTGCCGATGGCGGCGATGTCCGGGCAGCTGGCGGCCGCGACGCTTCTGGGGCACCTCGGTTCGACCAGCCGGTCGGCACGGGTGGTTATCTCTGGTGGTATGTCGACGCGCTCAGTGACGACGGTCGCCACGGCCTGACCATCATCGCTTTCGTCGGCAGCGTCTTCTCGCCGTACTACCGGCGTGCGTTGTCGAAGGGAGCAGCGGACCCGGAGCATTACTGCTCGATCAACGTGGCGCTCTACGGCGATGCCGGCAGGCGCTGGACCATGACCGAGCGGCGCCGGGGCTCGGTGCAGCGCATGCCTGGGTCGTTCACGGTCGGCCCGAGCAGGCTCGAGTGGGACGGCAACTGTCTGACCATCGACATCGACGAGGTCGGCGTACCGTTGCCGCAGCGGGTGCGCGGGCGAGTCAGGGTACATCCGCATGCGCTGTCGCCGTTCGTGACCGCACTCGACGATGGCGGGCGCCACCGCTGGGGACCAATCGCGCCCGCAGCCACCGTCGAGGCCCGCTTCGACCGTCCCGGCATGAGCTGGTCCGGTCACGGCTACCTCGACAGCAACGAGGGCGACGAACCGATCGAACGGCCGTTCCGCGAATGGGACTGGTCGCGTGCCAGCCTGCGCGACGGCAGCACCGCGGTGATCTACGACGTGCGGCAGAAGGCTGGTGCAGACCGGGTGCTCGCGCTTCGCTTCGACCGCGAGGCGAAGGTCGAGTCGTTCGAACCACCGCCCCGCCAGCCGCTGCCGAGGACGGCCTGGCGCATCGGGCGCACCATGCGCACCGACCCGGGCACGCATGCGACCATCACCCAGACGCTCGAGGACACGCCCTTCTACGTGCGCTCGGTGCTGTCTTCCTCGTTGCTCGGTGAAACCGTGGTGTCGATGCACGAAACGCTCAACGTGCCCCGGCTGACCTCGACCGCCGTGCAGCTGATGCTGCCGTGGCGGATGCCGCGCATCGGTTGAGTGGGCATGGTGGGGTCAGGTCTTGAATTTTGCACTGAAGCAAGGTGCAGGGGTGGGGTCAGGTCCGTGCAAAATTCAAGACCTGACCCCACCTCCCTCACCTCCTTAAGGCTGGCGCGAGAGGTCGCGTACGATGTGCTGCTGCCTGCGCGAGATGGCCACCTTGTCCGCCAGGCCCTTGAGCAGCACTACCCAGTGCGCATCTGTCTCGGCACCGGACAGCCGCTCGAAGCCGACGATCGAATCGCGCGCGACCAGGCAGTTGCGATGGATGCGGACGAAGCGCTTTGCATACTCCTGTTCCAGCCGCGTCAGCGACTCCTCGATCAGGTACTCGCGCTGTAAGGTGCGGATCGTCACGTACTTCAGTTCCGCCTTGAAGTACACGATGTCGGTGATCGGGACCAGATAGACCTTGCCGCCCTCGGTCACCGACAGATGCTGGCGCGGGGCGTCCGACAGCCCGCGCAGGAGATCCGCGCGCAGGGGTGCGATCGAACGTGCCTTGAGCAGCGCTTCGGCCAGCCGCGAGGCGCGTATCGGCTTGAGCAGGTAATCGATCGCATTGAGTTCGAACGCCTTCACCGCGTACTCCTCGTAAGCGGTGACGAAGATTACCGCCGGCGGGTGCTGCAGCTTGAGCAGGTGCTCGGCGAGTTCGACGCCGCCCATCTCCGGCATCCGGATATCGAGCAGCACCAGGTCGGCATCCTGGCCCTGAAGCAGCTCCAGGGCTTCGCGGCCGGTGGCGGCTTCGCCAACCACCTCCAGGGGCACCTTCACTGCGCAGTCGACCAGCAGATCGCGCAGGCGGTTGCGCGCGGGGGTCTCGTCGTCGACGATCACTACGCGCAGCAGCGGTTCGGAAGGCATGCTCATCATCGATCCCCGGTCTGGCTTGAGGGTGGTGGAGTACCTGCGCCGGGCGAGGCTCGGCGGTCGGTGTCTGTATAGGGCACGCGTATACTCACCTCGTAGCGACCTTCATGCTCCCGGATACGCATGCGCGCCTCGGCGTCGAAGAACAGTTGCAGGCGTTCCCGGATGTTGTCGACCGCGATGCGGTTGCCCTGCCTGCGCTCGCCCCCCTCCGGCACGGGATTGGACAGCAGCGTGTGGACTTCGTTTCCGGCGCGAAAGATCCGGATCACAACGGTACCGGTGGCCATCGACGGTTCGATGCCGTGGTAGACCGCGTTCTCGAGCAGAGGCTGGAGGATCAGCGTTGGCAGGCGAGCTTCGCCTGGCATCTGCTCGATGTCCCACTCGACACGCAGCCGGTCGCCGAGGCGTACCGATTCGATCGCCAGGTACTGCCGCGCGAGCTCCACTTCGCTGGCGAAGCTCGACAGCGCGCGGCTGTCGGCCAGCAATGCCCTGAACAGGTCCGCGAGGTCTTCCAGCACGTGCTCCGCCCGCCGGGGATCGGCGCGGATCAGCGACAGCACGGCGTTCAGGCTGTTGAACAGGAAGTGCGGCTGGATGCGCGCCTGCAGCGCCTGCAGCCGCGCCTCGACAAGGGCCGGCGACAGCGCGCGGTTGCGCAGCTCGAACCACGCGAGCAGCGTGCAGACGGTGATGATCGTGCAGAACAGGTGGCGCGGCAGCGTGTCGCCCACGGTGCCCAGTACCCCACCGTCCAGCAGGTTGAATGCCGCGGTCACGCCCATCGCGGTCAGCAGTACTGCCGCTACGCCGAACTCGTAGCGGACACGGTCGAGCAGGGGTTGCGCGGCGGCGAGGATCAGCAGCGTGAGGAACATCACCGGCTGCACCAGTGCGGATACCTCGATCAGCGTCTCGCCCATCGCCGACAGGGTCTGCGTCTTGAGCAGCGCGGCTACGAGGGAGGCCGCATTGACACCGAGCAGGATGCGCAGCAGCACGCCGAGGTTGCGGAAGTCGGGCAGGTGGGCCCCGCTGCGCGCGGTGCCTGCGGCATGGCGCGCAGCCTCCGACCGGGCAGGGGGGGCGGGGTTTTCGCCTATACTCGGGCCGCCGTTCATCCTTCTATTGTCGACGCCAGACTGCGCCCGATGCAACCCGAGATTCCAGACACACCCGGCGCCGTCCAGGCTGTGAACCAGGCAGCCCCTGCCCCCGCGGGCGACGCGATCGGCGGCATCAGCGGTGGCAGCAGCTGGTCCGGTCGGTTCGACGAGCCGGTATCGGAACTGGTCAAACGCTACACCGCCTCGGTCGACTTCGACAAGCGGCTCGCCGAGTACGACATCCAGGGCTCGCTCGCGCATGCGCGGATGCTCGCCGGCTGCGGCATCCTGTCGGCGCAGGACCTCGCCGACATCGAGCGCGGGATGACGCAGATACTCGACGAGGTACGGTCGGGCCGGTTCACCTGGCGCCTCGATCTCGAGGATGTGCACCTCAACATCGAGCGCCGGCTGACCGAGCTGGTCGGCGACGCTGGCAAGCGGCTGCATACCGGCCGTTCGCGCAATGACCAGGTAGCCACCGATGTCCGGCTGTGGTTGCGCGCGTCGATCGATGCGATCGACAGTGCACTGCGTGCGATGCAGTCCGCGCTGCTCGAGCTTGCGGGGCAGCATGTCGAGACGGCGATGCCTGGCTTCACGCACCTGCAGGTCGCGCAGCCGGTCTCGTTCGCGCACCACCTGATGGCGTATTTCGAGATGCTCGCGCGCGACCGCGAGCGCTTCGCCGACTGCCGCAGGCGCGTGAACCGCCTGCCGCTCGGTGCCGCAGCGCTGGCCGGCACCAGCTTCCCGATCGACCGTGAGCGGGTCGCGCGGGAGCTCGGCTTCGATTCGATCTGCGCGAACTCGCTCGACGCCGTATCCGATCGCGACTTCGCGATCGAGTTCTGCGCCGCCGCTTCCCTGACGATGACCCATCTGTCGCGATTCTCCGAGGAACTGATCCTCTGGATGAGTCCGCGCTTCTCGTTCATCGACCTCGCAGACCGCTTCTGCACGGGCTCGTCGATCATGCCGCAGAAGAAGAACCCCGATGTGCCGGAGCTGGTGCGCGGCAAGGTCGGCCGGGTCAACGGCCACCTGGTCGCGCTGCTAACCCTGATGAAGGGTCAGCCGCTCGCGTACAACAAGGATAACCAGGAAGACAAGGAGCCGCTGTTCGACACCGTCGACACGCTGCTGATGACGCTGACCATCTATGCCGACATGGTCGGTGGCATCCGGGTCAGGCCCGATGCAATGCGCGAGGCACTGAAGCAGGGGTTCGCCACCGCCACCGATCTCGCCGACTACCTGGTGCGCAAGGGCGTGCCGTTTCGCGATGCGCACGAGGCGGTCGCCCGCGCGGTGCGCCATGCGGAGCAGGCTGGCTGCGACCTGCCCGACCTGCCGCTGGCCGACCTGCAGGCGTTCTCGCCGGCGATCGGCGAAGACGTCTACGCAGTGCTCACCGTCGAAGGCTCGATGGCGAGCCGCAGCCATGCCGGCGGCACTGCGCCATCGGCAGTGCGTGCGGCGCTGGCCGCGGCACGCAACCGGATCTGATCAGCGGTAGACCGCGGCCAGGGCCGCAGCATCCAGCGCGGAAGACGGCGCGTCGAGCACCACGCACCCGCTGCGCAGGGCTACCACCCGGTCGGCATGCTCGAGTGCGAGCGATGGCTGGTGCAGGCTGCAGACCACCGCAGCCTGCCGCTCGCGGCAGCAGTCGCGCAGCAGGCGCAGCACGGTGGCGCCGGCCTCCGGGTCGAGGCTGGCGACCGGCTCGTCGGCCAGCAGCACCGCCGGCTGCTGGGCGAGCGCGCGTGCCAGTGCGATCCGCTGGCGCTCGCCGCCCGACATCGTATCCACGCGCCGCGCGGCATGCGACAGCAGCCCGACCCGGTCGAGGCAGTCGATCGCGAGCAGCCGGTCCTCCCGGTTGAACCGGCGCAGCCAGCCGCGCCAGCGCGGGTTGTATCCGAGGCGGCCGGCCAGCACGTTCTCCAGCGCCGACAGCCGATCGATCAGCACATGCGACTGGAACACCATCGCGATCGTGCGCCGGTCGCCGCTGCCTGGAGAGCGCACGGCGCCCTGGTCGAAGGCGAGCAGGCCGGCCGCGCCGCGCAGCAGCGTGGTCTTGCCCGACCCGCTGGCGCCGAGCAGTGCGATGAATTCGCCCGGCGCGCAGGAGAAGCTCACATCGTCGAGCGCGGCATGTTCGCCGTAGCGATGACAGACGCGGTCGAAGGCGAGGGCTGGAGCCAGGAATCGATCGTTCATTTCAGCCGCGCCCGCAGCGCGCCACTCGCCTGGTCGATCACGGTGACCACCAGCAGCATCACCGCCAGGATCGTGGCCAGCCGCGCGAAGTCGAGCAGGTCCATGCTGTTCTTCAATTCCTGGCCGATGCCACCGGCACCGACCACGCCCAGAACCATCGAGGCACGCACGTTGAACTCGAACAGGTAGAGCGCGGTCGAGGCCGTGACCGGGGCGAGCTGCGGCACCAGTGCATAGACCAGCGCGGTCGACCGCGTCGCACCGGTGGTGCGCATCGCCTCGACGGTATCGAGCGATGCGCTCTCGACATGGTCGGCGAACAGCTTGGCCGCGCTGCCCCAGGTATGCAGGGCGACGCCGAGCATGCCGGCGAACGGACCGAGGCCCACCGCCGCGACCAGGATCAACGCGAACACGAAGGAATCGATGCCGCGCAACGCATTGAGCAGCCAGCGCACCGGATGGTAGGTCCAGCGCAGCGGCGTGATGTTTCGGCTGGCGAACACTGCGGTGGGCAGCGCGAGCAGCACCGCGATCGTTGTACCCAGTGCCGCGATGGCGATCGTCTCGGCGGTGCGCAGCAGGATCACCGGCAGTTCGCCGATCGCGGGAGGCCACGCCTGGCTGATCCAGAATGCGAGCTTCGGCAGCCCTTCGAACAGCCGCAGCAGGTCGACGCGGGCGAGCCATGCGCACAACGCATAGAAACCGATGATGCTGGCGGCAAGCAGGGTGAGCTTCAGCCAGCGCCAGCCCCCGCGCGATCGTGCCTCCAGCGCATCGCAGGCGGCGGCTACATGGGGGGAGATGGAGCGCGCAGGTTGCGGCGTCGGCAGCTGGGGCGGCATGGCTGCTTCAGGCCGCGAGCTTCTTCAGGCGCCCGACCGCGATGCCCGCGCGCTCGATGGTGGCATAAGTCGAATGCGTGGCCGGACTGAAGCCGGTGTAGCGGGCCGGCAGCAGCGCCCTCGCCTCCGCCGGTCCGATCGCCGCCAGCACGGCCCTGATCCTGTCTGTATCGGTGGCCGGCATCGTCTTCGACACCGCGATCGCATCGTTCGGCAGGTCGGGCGAGGTCCAGACGATGCGCGTCTGTTCGGGCCGGATGCGGCCCGAGGCGATCATCGCATTGCGGTTGCGATCGAAGTCGGTGGCGAGGTCGACCTGGCCCGAGGCGACCGCGATCTGGTTGCCGGGGTGTGATGCGCCTTCGTTGTATTTCCAGAACGTCTTCGGGTCGATCTTCCAGACTTCGCGTGCGAAGTAGGTTGGCACCAGCCAGCCGGAGGTCGAACCGGAGTCCGCGAACGACATCGACAGCCCGCGCGTGTCGTCCGGGAATGTCGCGATCGGCAGGCCGGGCCGTGCAACGATGATCGCGTTGTAGACCGGGCGATCGTCGTAGCGCACGGTGGCGATCGCCTGGCAACCTGAGGCGTGGTGCGCCAGTACGTAGCCCCACGGGCCCATCCATGCGGCATCGAGGTTGCCGGTGGCCATCGCCACGGCGAGCCCTGCCCAGTCGGTGGTGACGTCCAGCGTGTGGTCCGATGCGCCGAGCTGCCTGGCCAGGTGCGCGAACAGCGGCGCGAACGCGCGCCGCGAGTCGTCGGGTGTCGGCAGGAAAGGTCCCACCCCGAAGCGCAGGCGCCGCCGGGGCTGGGCAGACGCCCGATGCGCAAGTGTGGCCGTCGAGCCGGCGGCGAGCGCGGCAAGGGTGTGCAGCAAGCGGCGGCGGCCACCGGCGGTATCGATCATCGTGGGGAACGGTGGGTCATGGTTCGGGCCGGATTGCGGCAGATCGCGCCGGCTGCCCGTGATGATACGTGGCCCCCGGCTGGCGGATGCATCGGGTAGGATGCCCAGGCCATGGACACTGCTACCGCAGACGCGAACGTCACCGGCGCCACTGAACCGACCGCCCCCGGCCGCGTCTGTCCGATCGCCTATCGCTATCCGCCATCGGTCTTTGCGCAACCCGCCGGGATCCAGGCGCGGGTGCTGTACGTGGTCGGCGGTCTGTACGGCAATCCGTTCGCACTGGATGCGATCGAGGCGCTCGCGGCGGCCGAGGCCGAGCCGCCGGTGCTGCTGTTCAACGGCGACTTCCACTGGTTCGACACGGATGCCGCTACCTTTGCATCGATCGACCAGCGGGTATCCCGTCATCCCGCGCTGCGCGGTAATGTCGAGACGGAGCTGGCCGGCGACGATGACGGTGCGGGCTGCGGGTGTGCCTACCCAGACTCGGTCGGTGCCGAGGATGTCGAGCGATCGAACCGCATCCTTCGGCGCTTGCGCAGAACCGCCCTCGAATTCCCGCAGGTGCGCGATCGGCTCGCCGCATTGCCGAGGTTCGCGGTCGCGGAGGTCGGCGCGCGGCGCATCGCGGTCGTGCACGGAGACCTGCAGTCGCTGTCCGGCTGGTCGCTGTCGGAAGAAAGCCTGCGCGATCCGCTGAACTGCCGCGCGATAGCCGATATCGCGCGCGGCGCGGCGATCGACATCGTCGCCAGCACCCATACCTGCCTGCCGGTCGTGCAGTGGCTGCATGCGCAGTCCGGCGCGCCGGTGCTGGCGATCAACAACGGTGCGGCTGGCATGCCGAACTTCCGGGGTGAAACCGGCGGGCTGATCACGCGCATCTCCGTTCGGCCACCACCGTTCGCGGTGCGCTACGGCACGCGGATGTCCAGCACTGCGCCCGCGGGAGGCAAGGAGGGCCAGGGGAAAGAGAGCGTCCATGTACATGCGGTCGATCTGCACTGGCCCGCGGACGCATGGATGCAACATTTCCGCCAGGCCTGGCCGGAGGGCAGCGATGCGCACCGGTCGTACTGGCAGCGCATCGCGCACGGACCGGCGTTCGATCCGGCGCAGGCCGACCGCCTCGCGGTCAGTCAGGACGGGCCGGCCTGATTGTCGAAGGGCATCTCGGAGACCTGCTGGATCAGTGGTGCATCAGTGGTGCATTCGCCCGCCGGTGATGCGCTCATGGCCGGCCAGGTCACGGTCGCTGAATACCTCGGTGAAGCCGTGCCCTGCCAGCAGTTCGCGCACGCCCGGGCCCTGGTCATGGCCGTGTTCGAGGATCAGCCAGCCACCGTCGGCTAGGGCAGCTGGCGCCTGCGCGATGATCTCGCGCACGGCTGCCAGTGCGTCGTTGCCTGGCGTCAGTGCCGAGCGCGGCTCGAAACGCAGGTCGCCCTGGTCGAGGTGGGCATCGGCCGCGGCGATGTAGGGCGGGTTGCCGACGATCATCGCCAGCCGCTTTCCGTTGATGCCCTGCAGCCAGTCGCCGATCACGAAGTCGATGTTGGTACATCCGAGTGCCGCAGCGTTGCGCCGCGCGACATCGATCGCGTCTGCGGATGCATCGATCGCCAGCACGCAGGCCTGGGGATGCTCCAGCGCCAGCGTGATGCCGACGCAGCCGCTGCCGGTGCCGAGGTCGACCACTTCGGGCCGGCCTTGTGCCGGCAGGCGTGACAACGCCGCATCGACCAGGCCTTCGGTCTCGGGCCGCGGGATCAGTACCGCAGGCGTGACGGCGAACTCACGGCTGTAGAACTCGCGCTCGCCCAGCAGGTAGGCGATCGGTTCACCGGTGGCGCGCCGCTCGATCAGCGATTCGAAGCGCATCCGATCGACGGGGCCGAGCTGGCGGCCTGGATAGGACACGATCTGCGCGAAGGTCGCGCCGGTCACGTGCTGCAGCAGCAGTCGCGCGTCTACCGCATCCAGCGAATGGCCACGCAAGGCGAGGGTAAGCGCGTCGCTGTAGGTCAGCGAGGGGAACGAGGACGAAGCCGGGTAACTGGACATGGTCAGGCGGCCTCCGACATGGCGGCTAACTGCTCTGCCTGGTGTTCGGCGACCAGCGCTGACACGAGCGGCGCGATGTCGCCGTCCATGATCTGGTCGATCTTGTACAAGGTGAGGTTGATCCGGTGGTCGGTGACGCGTCCCTGGGGAAAATTGTAGGTGCGGATGCGTTCGGACCGGTCGCCACTGCCTACGAGCGATTTGCGTTCTGCCGCCTGCTTCGCCTGCTGCGAGCGCACCTGCACGTCCTTGATGCGCGCGGCGAGCACCGACATGGCCTGAGCCTTGTTCCGGTGCTGCGACCGGTCGTCCTGGCATTCCACCACGATGCCGGTCGGCAGGTGCGTGATGCGCACGGCCGAATCGGTCTTGTTGATGTGCTGCCCGCCGGCACCCGAAGCCCGGTAGGTGTCGATGCGCAGCTCCGACGGATTGAGTACGACGTCGCTCACCTCGTCCGCCTCGGGCAGCACGGCGACCGTGCAGGCCGAGGTGTGGATGCGGCCCTGCGTTTCCGTCGCGGGTACGCGCTGAACCCGGTGTCCGCCCGATTCGAACTTCAGCTTCGAAAAGGCGCCGTGGCCGATGATCTTCGCGATCACTTCCTTGTAGCCGCCGAGCTCGGCGGCATTCTGCGAGATGATCTCGACCTTCCAGCCGCTGCGTTCGGCATAGCGCACGTACATCCGGAACAGGTCGCCGGCGAACAGCGCCGACTCATCGCCGCCAGTGCCCGCGCGCACCTCCAGGAACAGGTTGCGCTCGTCGTTGGGATCCTTCGGCAGCAGGGCCTGCTGCAGCTCCTGCTCGAGCAAGGCGATGCGCTCGCGGCCCTCGCGCAGTTCGATCTCGGCCAGTTCGCGCATGTCGGGGTCGGACAGCAGTGCCTCGGCCTCGCTCAGCGACCGGCCGACCGCGCCGTGCTGGCGGTAGAGGTCGACCACGACTTCGAGTTCCGAACGTTCGCGGGTCAGCCGACGGTACTGGTCGAGATTGTCCGTCGCGTCCGCGCGACCGAGAATCGCATTGACCTCGTCGAGCCGTTCGGCGAGCTGCGCAAGCTTGGCAGCGATGCTCGGGTTCATCGCGATGCCGCTACGAGCGGTCGCCGGCGCGCGCGCGTCCCGACAGCAGTTGGGCGAGTTCGTCGCGGCTGCCCTCGCCGAGGTTGTTCAGCGCGTGCGACGGTGCATGCAGGAGCTTGTTGGTCAGCGATCGCGACAGGCGATCGATCACCAGCTTCGGATCGTCGCCCAGCGTCAGCCGCCGTATCGCCTGCTCGACCTCGCGCTGGCGCGACCGTTCGGCCTCTTCGCGCAGCGCGCGGATGGTAGGCACCAGTTCGCGCGTCGATACCCAGTGCATGAAGTCCGATACACCCAGCGAGATGATCGCCTCGGCATCGTGGACGGCGCCGGCGCGCGACTCGCGGCCCAGCTTGACGATCTCGCCCAGGTCATCGACGGTGTACAGGAACACATCGTCCATGCGTGCGGCTTCGGCTTCGACGTCGCGCGGCACCGCCAGGTCGACGATGAACACCGGCTTGCGTCGCCGTGCCTTGAGCGTGCGCTCAAGCAGGCCTTTGCCGATGATCGGCAGCTGGCTCGCGGTGCAGGTGATGACGATGTCGTATTCGGGCAGGCGGTCTGGCAGGTCTGCCAGCCCCATGGCATTGCCGCCATGGCGTTCGGCCAGCAGCTGGCCACGGGCCTGGGTACGGTTGGCGAAGCTGACCATACGCGGCTTGCGTGCGCAGAAGTGCGCGGCACACAGTTCGATCATCTCGCCGGCACCGATGAACAGCACGCGCTGCTCGGCGATCGACGGGAACAGGCGCTCGGCCAGCGCGACCGCCGCAGCTGCCATCGATACCGAGCTGCCGCCGATTTCGGTCTCGGAGCGCACCCGCTTGGCGATCGAGAATGTGCGCTGGAACAGCTTGTGCAGCAGCGAGCCGAGCGTGCCGGCATTTTCGGCCGACCGCACGGCCTGCTTCAGCTGCCCGAGGATCTGCGGTTCGCCCAGCACCATCGAGTCGAGCCCGGCGGCAACCCGGAACGCATGGCGCGCTGCGTCCTGCGACGGCAGCGTGTAGACGTACGGCTTGAGCGCGTCGCGTTCGAGCTTGTGATAGTCGGCCAGCCAGCCGGTCGCGTACTGCGGATCGTTCGTGCTGCAGTAGATCTCGGTCCGGTTGCAGGTCGAGAGGATCGCCGCTTCCGAGACCGGCCCGGTCTCGACCAGGTTGCGCAGCGCCTCGGGCATCGTTTCGCCGTTGAAGGCGACCCGCTCGCGTACCTTGACCGGTGCGCTCTGGTGGTTGATGCCGACTGCGTAGAGTTGCATGAATCGGGAACCGGTTGGCGAGGGGGGCAGGACGATGGGTAATGTCCGACGTGTCAGGAGAAGTTAACACATCTGAATGTCAATGGGAAAGTACAAGAGCTGGAAACTCATCGAGCCAGCGCCCGGCAGGTCGCCGCAGGCTGGCGCCGGCTTCCCGCTGCTCCTCCGGTACGGAACCCGGGCGGGCGCTACAGGCAGGTGCCGCCCAGGGCTTCGAGGAACATTGCGACGCCGGTGACCTGCCAGGCAGCAAACGCCATCAGCCCGCCGACGGCGAGCACCAGCAGGGCCGTGCGATGCGGCACGACCGGGGCGATGGCGGAATCGGCAACGCTTTCCATCCTGGCAGTATACCGCGGCGTGGTGGCGGCTCAGCCGCCACCGGTAGCGCGCAGCGTGGCCGGCGATGGCTCCGAGACCGGTAGCAGCACCAGCGCGCCGAATACCCCGAGCCCGATCGAGATCATCCACGCGATGTTGTACGACCCGGTGCTGTCGAACAGGTACCCGGCGAACCAGGCCCCGAGGAAGCCGCCGATCTGGTGGCTCATGAACACCACGCCGAACAGGGTGGCCAGGTAACGCGTGCCGAACAGCTGTGCTACCAGGCCGGAGGTCGGCGGGACGGTACCCAGCCACAGGAACCCGATTGCCGCGCCGAAGGCCAGCGCCAGCGCTGGCGTCATCGGCAGCACCAGTATCAGTACGAACAGCAGCGCCCGGCCGGCGTAGATCGTCGACAGCAGGTGCTTCTTCGCGTAGCGCGAGCAGGCGGCACCGAACAGGTAGGAGCCGAAGATGTTGCACAGGCCGATCAGCGCCAGGGCGTTGGCCGCCACCGCCGCCGAAATGCCGCGATCGGCCAGGTAGGCCGGCAGGTGGGTGGCGACGAACGAGACGTGGAAGCCGCAGACGAAGAACGACAGCGTCAGCAGCCAGTAGCCGGGATGCCTTCCGGCGCGCGCGAGCGCCGCCCAGGCGCTGCTGTCCTCGCCGGCTGCAGGTACCGTCCCGCCTGCGTTCGCCTTGTGGGCGAGGCCGAACGACACGGCAAAGGCCACCGCCATCGCGATCGACAGCAGCATGAACGCGGTCTGCCAGTCGAACGCCGAGACCAGCGCCTGCGCGCCAGGCACCATCGCGAACTGCCCGAAAGACCCCCCCGCGGTGACCAGTCCGAAGGCAGTCCCGCGCTGGGCCGGCGTGACTACCCGCCCGACCGCGCCCAGTACCACCGGCAGCGTGAGCAGGCTCATGCCCAGGCCGACCACGCCGCCCAGGGTCAGCACCAGGCTGTTCGGCCCCTGCGCGAGCCCGGCCAGCACGAGCCCCAGGCCGTAGATCAACGTGCCGGCTGCAATCACCCGGTTCGGGCCGAAACGGTCCGACAGCATACCGGCGGCGGGTCCGAGCAGCCCGGTCAGCAGGGTCTGCAGCGCGATCGCCAGGCCGAACACCTGGCGGCCGATCTCCAGGTCGGTGGTGACCGGCTTCAGGAAGATGCCGAACGACTGTCGCACACCCATCCCGAGGGTGATCACGATCGCGCCGCAAACCAGCACGGTCACGGCGCCCGCCTGCAGCGAGGTCTTCTTTGCAGCGGTTTCGTTCGAGGCCGTCTGGCTCATCGCTCAATGCTCCCGGCGCCGCGGCGCGTGTGAAGCTGCCCGTGGCAGTGTCAGCAGTGTAACAAGCAGGGTCTGTTGCCGCGAATCGACGCAGAATCGCCGCCGAATCGACGGTTGGCCGGTCCGTCCTGATTACAATCCGCCCCGACGTGGACAGATGCGGTACCCATCCGCGCAGAGGGCGATCTCGGGTACCACCGATGTGCGACCGCCATCAGGACCGGGCACCGCGGCAGATGATCGCCAGCCATCGGGGGCAAGACATGAGTGAAGAAGCGCAGCGCAACGTGAACAAGATCGAATGGCTCTGGTTGCTGACCCTGCTCGGCAACGTGATCATCGCGTTGCTGGTGATGTGGATCGGACCCACCACCCTCGATGAGTCGTACCAGCGGTTTGCGACGATGGCGCTGGTGGCCGGCGGTGCGCTGGCGTTGCCGACGCTGCTGGTCCACCAGAAGTGGAACCAGTTCCGCTATCGCACGCCGCGGCCCGACCCGGAGAGCCATGACGACCTGCAGGCGGCGCAGATCTGGATGCTCACCGGCGCGATGGCGGGCAGCCTGCCGATGTATGTCGGCATCGGCTTCTACATGTTCACCGGCAACAGCTCGGTGCTGATGGTGCTGACCGGCATCTCTCTCGGCATCCTGATGAACTTCCGGCCGGCAACGCTGTTCGGTACGGCCTGAACATCCTGCGCCCGGACGGCAGGGTGCCGGGGCCCGCGTCCCGCGCGGAGGGGCTGGTACGCCTGGAGGCGTTCCTGCCGCATGCCGGCAGGGATTACGCGGCGCGGCGCAACCACGACCACGGGCCGCAGGCCCGTGGCAACGTGTCGGTGCTGTCGCCATGGATCCGGCATCGCCTGGTTACCGAGCCCGAGGTGGTCGCCGCCGTCCTGAAGCTGCACGCGCCGTCGGCCTGCGCGAAGTTCGTGCAGGAGGTGTGCTGGCGTACCTACTGGAAAGGCTGGTTCGAGCAGCATCCCGATGCATGGACGCGCTACCGCAGCGGCCTCGATCGACTCGTCGACCGGCTCGACCGGGATGCCGCGCTGGCGGAGCGCTACCGGCAGGCGGTCGAGGGCCGTACCGGCATTGCCTGCTTCGATGCCTGGGCCGGGGAACTCGCCGGCCATGGCTACCTGCACAACCATGCGCGGATGTGGATGGCGAGCATCTGGATCTTCACGCTCCGGCTGCCGTGGGAATTGGGCGCCGACTGGTTCCTGCGCCATCTCGCCGATGGTGACCCTGCCTCGAACACGCTGTCGTGGCGCTGGGTCGGCGGGTTGCAGACCCGCGGCAAGCACTATCTCGCGCGGGCCGCCAACATCGCCGAGTACACCGATGGCCGGTTCGACCCGCGCGGCGAACTCGACGAAGGCGCGGCGCCGCTGCCCGCAGACGCCCCGTTCGAGCGGCAGCCACCGCGGACACCCGCGCGGCCGCAGCCCGGCGTGCGTACCGGCCTGCTGATGACCCTGGACGACCTGCATCCGGAATCGGCATTCGCCGCGAGTCCCGGCATCGACTGGACGGCGGCTGCCTTCCTCGACGCGCCGGACGCGCGGGACGTGCTGCCTGCGGGCACCGTGGCACGCGCGTTTCGCACAGGGGCGCTGGCAGACGCCGGCCGGCGCTGGACGGCCGCGTCCGGCCTGCAGGCGGATCATGCCGCGGCCACTTCGGTGCCCGAGTGTGTCGACTGGGCCCGCGCGCACGGCCTGCGGCAGGTGGTCGCGCCGCACGCCTGCGTCGGTCCGATCCAGCCGGTGCTCGATGCGCTCGGGCCTGCGCTCGATGCGCACGGCATCGCGCTGGTGCAGTGGCAGCGGCGCTGGGACGTCGCTGCGTGGCCGCATGCCGCGCGCGGGTTCTTCCACTTCCGCGAGCACATCGGCAAGCTGGTAGCCGACTGCGATGACATGAACCTCTCGGCCTGACGCCTGCTGCCGTTCGGATCACACCACCCCGTCCGCCGGTATAGTCCATGCTCCACCGAGATCCGCGTCGCAGGGAGTTTCGATGTCCGTTCCGTCCAAAGCGTTCGTTCGTGTACCTGACCCGTGTTCCGGCCACCGGCCGCGCGCCATCGCGGTCGCCCTGGTCCTGTCCACCGCCGCCCTCGCCGCTACCGCGCCCGTGCAGGCCGCCGAGGCATCGTTTCCGGTGCGGCCGATCCGCATGGTGATCCCGCAGTCGCCCGGCGGCGGCTCCGACTCGATCGGCCGGCTCACCGCGCAGAAGCTCTCCGAGAACTTTGGCCAGACCTTCGTCGTCGACAACCGCCCCGGTGCCGCCGGCATGCTCGGCGCCGAACTGGTGCGCCAGGCCACGCCCGATGGCTACACGATCCTGCTGTCGGCGATCGACACGATCACCGCGCCGCTGGTGACGAAGAACGCACCGTTCGATCCGGTGAAGCACTTCGCACCGATCACCCAGCTAACTACCTCGCCCAACGTGATCCTGGTCACGCCGTCGTTCCAGGCGAAGACGATGAAGGAACTGGTCGACATCGCACGCGCGAAGCCGAAACAGATCGACTACGCATCCTCGGGCATCGGCAGCATGCAGCACCTCGGCGGCGAACTGCTGAACGTGCTGGCGAAGGTGGAACTGACCCATGTGCCGTACAAGGGTGGCGGGCCGGCGCTGGTCGACCTGCTCGCCGGGCGGGTGCCGGTGATGGTGTCCGGGACCCAGGGCGCGCTACCGTTCATCCGCACCGGCAAGGCGCGCGCGCTGGGCGTCACCAGCCCGAAGCGCAGCGCGACGCTGCCCGACGTGCCGACGGTAGCCGAGGCACTCGGCCTGCCGGCATACGAAGCGCTGAACTGGCAGGGACTGTTCGCGCCGGCCGGAACGCCCGGCCCGGTGGTCAAGCGGCTGGCCGACGAGACGATCAAGGTGTTGAACGCGGTAGACGTCAAGGCGCGGCTGGCCGAGCTCGGCTTCGATCCGGTCGGAAACACCCCGGCCGAGTTCAGTGCGCTGGTGCTGGCCGAGCAGCGCAAGTGGATCAGGCTGATCCAGGCGGCCGGCATCAAGCCCGAGTAGTACGCGTACACGCCAACCAGTACACGTAATTGACAGCGAAGGGGAGCGCCGCGATGGCAAAGGCAGCAGCAGCGAAGAACACGGCAGGGGCGGCAGCCTTTCCGATGCCGGCAGTACCGAAGATCGCCGCACCGCGCGGCTACCGCCAGGTGTCCTCGATCCTGGTCGATGCCGGCGGTTCATGGGGTGCGAAGCTGCTCAAGGGACAGGTGGTGCGCTTCATCGACCTCGAGGGTCAGCAGGCGGTCGACTTCCTCTGTTACAACGCCAGCGATACGCGCGACCGCTACAACGCGGCCAACACGATGAAGATGGCCGAGAACCTGTACCTGAACACCGGCACCGTTCTCTACGGCGAGTACGCGACGCCGCTGATGAAGGTGCTCGCGTCCAACTGTCCGAACCACGACACCATCGGCGGCTGCTGCAGCGTCGAGATCAACCAGCTTCGCTACAACCGCCGTACCCACAGCTGCCGCTCGAACTTCCTGCACGAGCTGGGCAAGTTCCATATGGGCGAGCCCGACGTGGTCGCCAACGTCAACTGGTTCATGAGCGTGCCGATCGGCACCGACGGCCACATGGCGATCTCCGACAGCCCGTCGCAGGCAGGCGCCTTCGTCGATGTCGAGGCGCTCACCGACGTGCTGGCGGTAATCTCCAACTGCCCGCAGAAGTACAACCCGGCGTGCGGCTACAACCCGACGCCGGTGCAGGTCGAGATCTATTCGAAGTCCGGGCGCTGAGCGCGCGACGCGACCCACGCAACCACCGAACGAGGAGCGAACCATGCCGATCACCCGCGGCAATCCGCCGGGCCACAAGCACATGCGGGCCACCGTCTACAACCACTTCGTCCGGGTCGACCAGCCGAAGAGCATGATCTTCATCTCCGGCCAGCTCGCGCGCGGCGAAGACGGCCAGATGGTCGGCGGCAACAGCATGCTCGAGCAGTCGCGCCAGGT
>CANGXU010000048.1 GCA_947457885.1 Betaproteobacteria bacterium | reverse complement strand
GGCGCCGTCGGCGAGCCGGTCGGCGAGCGCATCGATCGCATCGGGCCCGTCCATCACTTCCGGCGCGATCGCCTGCACGATGTCCTGCGCTACGAAGAAATGGATGCCCATGCCGATGATCGCGAAGACCAGCCGCTGCAGTTCCAGGTCGGGCTTGCGCAGGCCGAACTCGGCGCACAGGACGCGCAGCACGCCCTCGTGCTGGGGCCGCAAGTCGTTCTCGATCATCTCCGCCCAGAGCCCGGTCGGCTCGACGATCTCGCGGAAATGCAGGCGGATCACCTGCTGCGTCGCTTCGCCCTGCTTCAACGGCGTGAGCAACTCCCGGAAGAAGCTGTGCATGAGCTCCGGCAGCGGCACCGTGCCTGACTCGGGCATCGCGCCCTGGCACTGTTCTCCGAGTGGTTCGAAGAAGGCCGCACGATACAGACCTGCCTTGTCGCCGAAGTAGTAGCCGACGGCAGAGACGTTGGCACCTGCCGCCTGGGCGATGTCGCGCACGCTGGTGCGTTCGAAGCCGCTGGCGGCGAACAGGCGCAGTGCGGCGTACAGCAGCCTTTCGCGGGCCTGTGCGCCGTCGGAACGGGCGGTCACTGTCGGTGGGGACACGATCGACTCCGGATCTGGTTCAAACAGTCGTTTGAACTTTATTCAAACAACTGTTTGAAGTCAATCGATCGTGTCTGACCAGCCGGCCGCTTGCCTCGCCGGCCGCAGCCCGGGAACTGCGGGAGACCGCTCAGAACCGCCGGATCAGCGTCATGCGTTCGCCGTCGCGCTGCATCTCGACGCGGTTGAGGAAGCTCATGCCGAGCAGGATTACCGGCAGGTTGTCGCCTTCGTGCACCGAGGCGTCTACGTTCGACAGCGTGATCTCGCCGATACGTACGCTGGCCAGGGTCACCCGGTACACCGGCACCGTGCCGTTGGCGGTCGAGGTCAAGCCACGCTGGCCCTGCGCGAAGTTGATGCCGAGCCGCCGCGCGGTGGCGTTGGACATCGAGATGAAGGTCGCGCCGGTGTCGACCAGTACCTTCGCCGCCGAGCCGTTGATCTCGGCATTCGCCCAGAAATGCCCGCGGCCGTCCGAGGTGAGGACGGCCTGCTGCCGTCCGGCGGTGGAGCGCTGTGCGGCGATCGATTGCCCGATCGACAGCGTCTCGAGCCGGCCGTTGACCTCGACCACCGCCTGCTGGCTGTTCGCCGAGACCAGACGCACGCCTTCCGGTGTCGCCTGCCCTGCCTTCAGCGTGCGCGGATTACCGCCGTTGATCACCAGCACCGCGCTGTCGGAGAACAGGCCGATCACGTTCACGTCGACGCGCGCCGGCTGGGCCAAAGCCGGACCGCAGACTCCGGGCAGCAGCGGCAGCAGCGGCAGCAGCAGGGACAGCAGTATCGCCGGCCACGCGTGACGCAGCCGGCGGCTCACCGGTGAGGTGGCAGGCATCCGTGCCCCGCACAGGTCCTGCCGGTCGGCGTGCAGGCGTGCGATACCTCGGGACCGATCGACTACCATGGCGTTCCTGGAGGACAGTTGCATGAAAGCGATTGCGATTTTCCGTCATGCCCGTACCGAGGGCCCGGGGCATTTTGCCACGTTCCTCGATGCCCACCGGATTCCCTGGACAATCATCGCCACCGACCAGGCGGAGACGGTCCCGGTCGACCCCTCGGCGTTCTGCGGGCTCGCCTTCATGGGCGGTCCGATGAGCGTCAACGATCCACTGCCCTGGATCCCGCCCGCGCTTGAACTGATCTGCCGGGCGGTTGCCGCCGACATCCCGGTGATCGGCCATTGCCTTGGCGGCCAGCTGATCTCGCGCGCCCTCGGCGGCGTGGTCAGCCGTAATCCGGTGAAGGAGATCGGCTGGGGCGAGGTGGCCATCGAACCGACGCCGGCGGCAGCGCACTGGTTCGGCAATCGCAGCGCGTTCCAGTCCTTCCACTGGCACGGCGAGACCTTCACCATCCCGCCCGGTGCAACCCGGCTGGCCTCCAGCCAGTGGTGCCTGAACCAGGTGTATGCGCTCGGCCCTCACCTGGGCATGCAGTGCCATGTCGAGATGACCGAGCAGATGGTGCGTGTCTGGGCGCGTGGTGGCTGGCGCGAGATCGCCGACAACCCGGTGCCCTCGGTGATGTCGGGCGAAGCCATGCAGGATGACCTGCAGGCAAGGGTCGCGGCGCTGCACGAGGTGGCCGACGGCCTCTACAGCCGCTGGATCACCGGCCTGAAACCGTAGCCGGTGCGGCGCCGTGTCTGCTACGGCTTCAGGCCCGGCTCAGTCGCGGAAGTTTTCGAACTGCACCGGATAGTCGGTGATGCTCTTCTTCACCAGCGCGATCGCCTCCTGCAGGGTGTCGCGCTTGGCACCCGAGACCCGTACTGCATCGCCCTGTATGCTGCCCTGGACCTTCATCTTGCTGTCCTTGAGCAGTTTCACGATCTCCTTGGCGCGCGGCGCTTCGATGCCGGTGCGCACCTTGACCACCTGCTTGGCCTTGTTGCCGCCCACCTTCTGCAGGTCACCGTTCTCGAGGCAGCGGATATCGACACCGCGCTTCGTGAGCTTGCCGATCAGGACATCGCGCACCTGCTCGACCTTGAACTCGTCATCGGCGAACAACGTGAGCGTTTTCTCTTTCTCGTTCCACTCGACGCGCGCGTCTGACCCCTTGAAGTCGAAGCGGTTGGTGATTTCCTTGTTGGCCTGGTCGAGTGCGTTGTTCACCTCGACCTGGTTCACTTCCGAAACGATGTCGAACGAGGGCATGGCGGCAGGGGTGTCTCTTCCGATGAGGATGACCGCATTGTAGCGTCAGCGCCTGCCCGTCGCGGCCGGGTCGAGGGCGCGGCGCCGCGCCGGCACGACCGCGATCGCGATGACCGGTTCGCCGAGGGCAATGACGCCGAGCGGCTCGACCGCCGCCGTGCCGAGGTCGAGCCGATAGAGTTCGCTGCGGGTGCCCCGCGATACGCAGAGCAGCGCCAGCCGCGTGTCCAGTGCGCCGAGGGACAGGGTGCCGCTGCCGAGGTCGATGGTCAGCGTGCCGATCGCGTAGACGTCCCCGCTTTCCGGGGGCGCAGCCGCGAGGGCGCGCCGCGGCGAACCTTGTGTGACCAGCGTGCGTGCGTCCCGGTCGATCGCATACTGCGTCGTGCTGGCTGGCCGCAGGCCGCTGCCCGGCGCGTACACGATCGCAGCCGCAGCCAGGCGAGGCACCCGTCCCTGCTCGAATTCACCTTCCGCGTAGCCGAGTACGCGGTCGGACTGTACCCCGGCGGCAGCAGGGTCTCCATCCACGGCCAGGCCGGTGTCCGGGTCCAGGCGAAGATTGTAGCCGCCGGTGGTGACCAGCCGGATGCGATCGGTGCCCGGATCGAGTGCGAAGCCGATGTCGTCGAGCACGAGGGCGCTCATGCCGCCTGGCCCCACGCGGGTGGCGATCGCTGTTGCCGGGTCGATCCGGTAGAGCTGACCAGCGGTGCCGAGCGCATAGAGCCTGCCGTCCGCCGGGCGGAAATCGAGCCCCGCGACCTGTTCCCCCTGGTGCATCCCGACGATCTGGCGCTCGCTGGCAACGCGGGAGGGCGACGCCGGATCGAGACGGAGCAGCCGGTTCGATTGCGTGGCAGCGAACACCGCCTCGTGCTGTCCTCCCTCGATTGGCAGGCCTGCACAGCCTGACAGCAGGGCGCACAGCACTGCGGCATGCAGCGCGCAGCGTACAGCGGATGCCATGGACTCTCCCGGACGGAAACGACGCACAAAGATACGCCGAGTTCGTGTGGCCGGTAAGGCGATCGCAGCGCCGCCGGATCCTGTGGCTCCGCGGTCAGTCGAACAGCGTGCGATTGAGGCCGACGCCGCTGGCGGCGGTGCCGGTACCTGCAAGGTTGGCGGCAGTGGCGGGTACCAGGCCACCGATGCGCACGCCGAGCAGGCGCAGGCGCCGCTCCAGCGGCACGCGTCTGAGACATTCGCCGGCGGCGCGCCGGATCATCCGCGCATCCTGTGTCGGACGGTCGATCGTGCGGTCGCGGGTAACCTGGGTGAAGTCGTCGTAACGCAGCTTCAGGCCGATCGTGCGTCCTGCGTATCCTTTGCGCGCAAGGTCGCCGGCCAGCCGCTCGCACAGTTCGGTGAACAGGGACGACAACTGCGCGCGGTCGCGCACCGGATGCAGGTCGCGCTCGAAGGTGGTTTCCCGGCTGATCGACTTCGGTTCGCTGAAGGTGACTACCGGACGATCGTCGCGCCCGTGCGCGGCCTCGTGCATCCAGAGGCCGAAGCTGCGGCCGAAGTGTTCGACCAGCCATCCCGGGTCGGCGGCCGCGAGTTCGCCGATGGTGCGGATGCCCAGGGTTTCCAGCTTCGCGCCGGCCTTCGGCCCGATGCCGTTCACCTTGCGTGCCGCCAGCGGCCAGATGCGGGACGGCACCTCGCCTGCGGTGATCACGGTGATGCCGCCCGGCTTGTCGAGGTCCGAGGCGATCTTCGCCAGGAGCTTGTTCGGCGTCACGCCGACCGAGCAGGACAGTCCGGTCGCCGCGCGCACCGCGGCCTGTATCTCGACGGCCAGCGCCCGGGCGGCGGGCCAGGGATCCGGCCGCCCCGCGAGCTGCTCGGTGAAGTCGATGTAGATCTCGTCGATGCCCCGGTCCTCTACCTCGGGTGCCAGCAGGCGTACCGCGTCCTTGAAGCGGCGCGAGTACATCCGGTAGCGCTCGAAGTCCGCCGGCAGCAGCAACGCATCCGGTGCCAGCCGTGCGGCCTTCATCAGCCCCATGCCCGAGTGCACGCCCAGTGCCCGTGCTTCGTAGGTCGCGGTGGTGATCACGCCGCGCCCGGCGTAGTCGCGCAGGACTGGGACGGTACCGGCATCCACGGGATCGCCCGCGCCGGACTCGGTGACGGGAGCGATGCGGCGGCGGCCGCCGATCACGACCGGTCGGCCGCGCAGCGCGGGGTGGCGCAACAGTTCCACCGACGCGTAGAACGCGTCCATGTCCAGGTGCGCGACCACGCGGCCAGCTCCGTGCGCGCTGCCGGTTGCCTCAGGCATCCTGCCGGCCGGCGGGCGTACCCGCCGGTGCTGCAGATGCCGAACGCCGGTCGGCGAACATCCAGGGCGCAGCGAGGATAAGCACGCCGCCGACCAGGTCGGGTGCGCGCAGTTCCGCCGCGCCGGCGAGCCAGGACGACCCCGATGCCACGAGCACTTCGGTGAGCATGATCACCGCCGTCACGTTCGCGGGCAGGCGCGCGGCCCCGTACTGCAGCCCGAGGTTGGCGAGCAGGAACAGCGCGGACCACAGCGCGAGCGTGGCCAGTGCGCCGCTCGTGCCCAGTACCGGCCAGCCGATGGCGCCGACCGCCGACAGCAGCGCGGCTGCGGCCACGGGCAGCACCACTGCGCCGCACAGCATCGACAGCGTGCGCGCGGCTTCGCCGTTCGAGGCGAGCTTGCGCAGCACGACGTTGTTGAGCGCGAAGGCCGCGCCGCCGGCGATCGCCATCCAGTCGGCGAGGCTGCGCGGCAGCGGCAGGCCCATTCCGGGCTCGTACAGCACGAGCATCGCTCCGGCGAAGCCGGTGGCGATGCGCGCGAACGCGCGCCCGGTGAACGGTTCGCCAAGCAGCCAGCGCGCGAGCAGTACCGCCCAGATCGGCATCAGGTAGAACAGCAGCACCACGCGCACCACGTCGCCGATCGCCACCGCACTGTTGAACAGCGCGTTGGTGAGCCCGGAGGCCAGCGCCAGCCATAGCAGGCCGGTGCCCTGCAGGCATTCGCGCAGGGCGGCCGGGCGCGCGGCCGCCAGCGCGATGGCA
Source organism: Betaproteobacteria bacterium (assembly GCA_947457885.1). Taxonomy (GTDB): domain Bacteria; phylum Pseudomonadota; class Gammaproteobacteria; order Burkholderiales; family CAIKXV01; genus CAIKXV01. The sequence goes on along the minus strand of CANGXU010000048.1, from coordinate 16,356 downwards.
GCCACTGCGTAGATGGCGCCGGTGGCCCAGAGCGGATGGATGCCGTCGCCGGACAGCGAACGGAAGGGGATCCAGGACAGACCCCAGACCGTGGAGTTGACGAGCAGGCCGGCAACGGCGAGCCAGAGAGCGGACTTCATGCGCCGAGGGTACCGCGCCGGGCACCCGTTGCAGCCGTTTCGGCTACAGTCGGCGGCACGATGGTTCAGACAACACGCCCGCAGCAGCAACGGCCGCGATGATCGACCTCGCCCGGATCGGCTCGCTGGCGGTCGAGGTGATGCTGCCACTGTCGCTGCTTGTCGCGGCTGGCGGCCTGTGGCCGCGCTGGTTTCCGGACACCCCGGTCGAATGGCTGCGCAACCAGTTGTCGCGGCTGACGATGTACCTGTTCTATCCGGCGATCCTGTTTTCGGTGGCGATGGTCACGCCGATCAGCCGTGAACTGCTCGCGGTCCCGCTGGTGACCGCGCTCGCTGCCGGGGTCGGCGGGCTGTGCGCCTGGGCGCTGCTGTATCGCACCCGGTTCGGCGCACGGCTGCCGCGGCGCACGCGCGCGGTACTGGTGATCGGCGCGATGTTCGGCAACACCTTCAACATCGGCGTGCCGGTGCTGCTGTTCCTGCATGGCGAGGGCGCGCTGCGCTACGCAGTGTTCAACGACATGCTGATGGTGATGCCGCTGGTATGGAGCCTCGGCGTGTGGATCTGCACCCGGCTGGGCGTAGACCGGCCCGAAGCGGCGCCCGCGCAGGGCCATGCACCGCGCCCGAACGTGTTCACCGTGATGATGTCGATGCCGCCGATCTGGGCATTCATCGCCGGTGCGACGCTGCAGCAGACCGGGCTGGTCTACGAGCCGGTGGTCAGCGCCGCGCGCATGATCGGCCAGCCGACGATCCCGGTGATGCTGTTCGTGCTCGGCCTCACCATCCCGTGGCATGCGCTGACCCCGAAGCGCGAAGTGCTGGCGGCCACCGCGATCAAGCTGCTGGTGGTGCCGGTCGTGGCGTGGGCACTGGGGCCACTGTTCTTCGCAGCGCCGGGCGATGCCCAGTACTCGGCCACCGTACTGGCTGCCGTGCCGGGCATGCTGACCCTGCTGATGCTGGCCGATCGCTTCGACCTCGATGCGCCCGAGGCCGCGCTGTTCATCGGCTGGAGCACCATCGTGTTCTGGCTCACGCTGCCGGTGCTGCTGGGGCTGGGCGTCGTGCGTTGATCACCTCCAGCGCCGCCTTGTGCGCATCGATGCCGGTCGGCAGTCCCGCATAGAGCGTGACCATCAGCAGCACCTCGCGTACTTCCTCCGCAGTGGCGCCGTTGTTCAGCGCGCCGTTCACATGCACCTTGAGCTCGTTCGGCTTGTTCAGCGTCGCAGTAATGCCGACCATCGCCAGGCTGCGTGCCCTCATGTCGAGCTGCGGCCGGCTCCAGATGTCGCCGTACGAATAGGCGTTGATGATGTGCTGCAGCGGCTCGCCGAATTCGCCGAGCTCGCCCATGCGTCGCGCGACGGTCTCGGCGCCGAAGAGCTTTTGCCGCAGCGCGAGCCCGCGCTGGTAGATGTCGTCAAGTGTCATTGCCTGTCTCCGTCTCTCGGGGGTTTCGTGTCCGTACGTTTGCCCCGGCCGCCTTCGCCGGGCCCGCCAGTCTGCCTTGCACCGGGCGCCGCGGGCAGCGTAGGATGCAGCAAAAGGCAGTACACAACTACAAGCCCGATTTCCCCAGGAGGAGGTCAGCATGGTGCTTACGTCCCGGTCCATTGCAGGCGTTGCGCTCTTCGGCACGGCCGTGGCGGCCTGCCTGGCGCTGGTCGGCGCTGCGGGAGGCGCTGCTGCCCAGTCGTTCCCGACGAAGCCGATCCGCGTGGTGGTGCCGTTCCCGCCCGGCGCGGGGCCCGACCAGCTGGCACGGCTGCTGTCCGTGCCGATGCAGGAGGTACTCGGCCAGCCGCTGGTGGTCGAGAACCGCGCCGGCGCACAGGGCACGATCGCGGCCACCGACGTCGCGCGTGCGAACCCGGACGGGCATACGCTTCTGATGGGCACCAACACCACGCAGGCGGCCAACGTCGGGCTCTTCAAGAAGCTTGCCTACGACCCGCTGAAGGATTTCGCCTATGTTGCGCGGCTTGCGCAGACGTCGCTGATCCTCGCGGTGCGATCGGACTTTCCCGCCACCAGCGCGAAGGAGTTCATCGCGGTGGCGAAGGCGAAGCGGGGCGAGCTCTCGGGCGGCTTCGGCTCCGGCGGTGCGCAGGTTTCGCTCGGTCTGCTGCGCTCGCTCGGCGGCATCGAGTTCGTCGAGGTGCCGTACAAGGGAATCCCGATCGCCGTCGGCGAAGTGGTCGGCGGGCAGATCGCGTTCACCTTCACCGACTTCACCGCCGGCATCGGCCAGTGGAAAGCCGGCCGGCTCAAGCTGCTCGGCGTGACTTCGCGCAACCGCTCGGCACTGGCACCCGAAGTGCCGGCGCTCGCGGAGGATCTGCCTGGCTTCGAAATCACCATCTGGTGGGGGCTGATGGCGCCCGCCGGCACGCCGCGCGATACCGTGCAGCGGCTGTCCGAGGCGGCGCTCGGCGCGCTGAACCGCCCGGATGTACGGCAGCGGCTGGCAGGCCTCAGCGTCGATCCGGCCGCCATGGGACCGGACGATTTCACGAAGTTCGTCGCGGTCGAGGTGCCGCGCTGGGTGAAGCAGATCCGGGATGCGGGGATACTGCCGGAGTAATCCGCCCTGGCCGCCGTTCCCGGCATCCCCGCCGGGAGCCCCCAGGCATCCGACCGAGCGCCCATGACCATCATCGATGCACACCACCATATCTGGCGCCATGCCCATACGCCGTGGCTGAACGGCCCTGCCCTGCCGCGCATCTTCGGCGACTACGAAGCGCTGCGGCGCGACTATCTGGCGCAGGACTTCATCGACGACGTGGTTCCACTGGGCGTCGTCTCCTCGGTCTACATCCAGGTGAACGTCGGGCCGGGTGACGAGGTGGCCGAGATCGAATGGGTCGCATCGGTCGCGCGCGAGCACGGGTTTCCGCAGGCGAGTGTCGGCTATGCCGACCTGGCGAGTGCGCAGGTCGGCGCCACGCTCGACCGGCTCCAGGCGGCCGGCAACCTGCGCGGTATCCGTCAGCAGTTGCACTGGCACGAAAACCCGGCCTATCGCTTTGCTGTACGGCCCGACCTTATGAACGACGCCGCGTGGCGTGCCGGCCTGCGTGAGGTCGAGGCGCGCGGTCTGCTGTTCGAACTGCAGGTGTTCGCCTCGCAGATGGCCGATGCCGCCGCGCTTGCGCGCGAATTCCCCGGCATGACCTTCGTGCTGCTGCACGCGGGGATGCTCGAGGACCGCTCGCTGGCCGGCATGGCGGCCTGGCGCAGCGGCATGGCGGCGCTCGCCGCCTGCCCGAACGTGCATGTGAAGCTGTCTGGCCTGGGCACCTTCGAGCGTGCCTGCTCGAAGGCGCTCTGGCGGCCGGTGGTGGAGGAGACCGTCGCGCTGTTCGGCGCGCGACGCTGCCTGTACGGCAGCAATTTCCCGATCGAGCGCATGTGGACCACCTATGACCGGCTGGTTGGCGTGATGGACGAATGCCTCGCGCCGCTGGGCGCGCTGGAGCGGCAGGCGATCTTCCACGACAATGCGCAACGGCTCTATCGCCTGTGACAGAAAGGTCCGATGCAATGATCGACTCGGCCATCGTCGGCCTCGGCCGCTGGGGGCGCGGCCATGTGAAATCGATGCAGCTGGCTGGCGATGCCAGGCCGCTGCGTTTCGTGCGCGCGATCGACCCTGTGCTCGATGCGCACCGCGCGTTCGCCGACGAACACGGCATGCAGCTGTCGGCCAGCCTCGACGACGCGCTGGCCGACCCGAAGATCCGCGCGATCGTGCTGTGCACGCCGCACTCGCTGCACCGGCCCCAGGTGGAAGCCTGCGCGCGCGCCGGCAAGGCGGTGTTCTGCGAGAAGCCGCTGGCACTGAACCTCGAGGATGCACGCGCGATGATCGATGCCTGCCGGCGGGCGAAGGTGCCGATGGGAGTCGGTCACCTGCGCCGGTTCTGGCCGTCGACCGAGGCGGTCAAGCAGGCGATCGTGGCCGGCGACATCGGCGAACTGCTGCATGTCGAAGGCCACTTCAGCAACGAGCATTCGAACAACGTGGTCGGCGGCTGGCGCGAGTCGCCCGCCGAGTCTCCCGCTGCTGGCCTGACCGGCGCCGGGCTGCATATCGTCGACGCGTTCACGCTGCTGGTCGGGCCGGCGCTGTCGGTGCATGCGCACGTGGTCGAGCGCAAGCCGCCGCCGGCACCGCTCGATACCATCGCCGCGCTGTACCGGCTCGACGCAGGCGGCGGTCGCCAGGTGAGTGGCATGTTCGCCAGCGTACGCGCGTCGCCGCTCTACTGGCGAATACATGCATTCGGCTCGCGCGGGTCTGTTGAAGCGCTGGGCGAACACGAGGTGGTGCGCCATGCGAGCGGCGTCGCCCCGGTGCGTACCACGCTGCCGCCGCGCGAAGCGATGCGCCATCAGCTCGAGGCATTCGCGCGCGCGGTGCGCGGCGAGGCCGAGTATCCGATCCCGTTCTCCGACCTGCTCGCCACCGTCGCGTCGTTCGAGGCAACGGTGAAGTCGGTCGAGACATCCCGTACGATAGAAGTCACCCGTACCTGAGGAAACGCCATGGTCCCGTTCAGCCGCCAGATGCCCACCGTCATCCGTCCCTCGCAGATCGGCACCGACGTCACCTACGAGCCGCCGCTGCGCATCGGCTTCGGCATCAGCGACAAGACCGTCGAGGGGTCGAATGCGACCATGGGCCGTACGATCCTGCCCGCCGGCGCGAAGCCGAATCCCACTCACTACCACTCGGTCAACGACGTCTGCTGGTACATCCTGCACGGACGCATCCGCGCCTACTTCTCGCGCAGCGACGGTACCGACCGCAAGGAAGTGATCCTCGAGGGTGGCGACTTCGTCTATATCCCGAGCGGGGCGATCCACGTGATCTCGAACGCCTCCGAGATCGAGGATGCCGGGCTGATCTTCTGCTACATCGGCGTTGGCAACACCGACGCGGCGGAGACGGTGTGGATCGAGCGGCAGTCGGAGGTCGGACGGCGGGTGGCGGGGGAGTAGCAGGCGCGATGCCTCCTACGGCATGATCTCCCCGCCGTTCGGATGCAGCAGCTGTCCACAGTAGTAGCGTGCCTCTTCGCTCGCCAGGAACACGAACGCCGGAGTCATGTCTTCGGGCGTGCCCAGCCGCTTCAGCGGCAGGCTGGCGGCATGCGCGGCCTTCACGTCCTCGGACAGAGGGTCGAAGCCGGTGTCCACCAGCCCGGGCGACACGCCGTTCACCAGGATGCCGTGCGGCGCGAGTTCCTTCGCCAGTGCGCGGGTGAACGCGATCACGCCGCCCTTCGCGGTGGAGTAGGCAGTGTAGTTCTCGCGGCCGATGTAGCCGAGCTGGGAGCAGACGGTGATGATCCGGCCCTGCTTCGCCGGGATCATGTGGCGTGCCGCCTCGCGGCCGACCAGGAAGCTGCCGCGCAGGTGCACGCTCATCATCCGGCCCCAGTCGTCCAGCGTCATTTCCGTGATCGGCTGCGGGCGCTGGATGCCGGCGTTGGACACCACGATGTCGATGCCGCCCCATGAGGTAGCCACTGCGCCGAACGCGGCCACCACGTCTGCTTCGACGGTGACGTCGCAGCGCAGTGCCAGCGCGCGCCGGCCGAGTGCTTCGACCTCGGCCACCAGCGATCGCGCCTCGGGTTCGCGGTCGATCCATGCGATGGCGACATCCGCACCCTCGGCGGCGAAGGCCAGCGCCACGGCCCGGCCGATGCCGGTATTGCCACCGGTGATCAGAGCGCGTTTCCCTGCGAGGCGTTGCGATCCGGTCTGCATCGTCGGTCTCCTTCAGAGGACCAGGCAGGCGTCCTCGAACTGGAACCGCGGGTTGCGCGGGAACAGTTTCGACGGGTCGCCATGCCCGAGGTTGCACAGGAAGTTCGAGCGCCAGGTGGTGCCGGCGAAGAACTCGGCGTCGACCTTCGCGCTGTCGAAGCCGGACATCGGCCCGCAGTCGAGCCCGACCGCGCGTGCCGCCAGCATCATGTAGGCGCCCTGCAGAGTGCCGTTACGGAACGCGGTCTGGCGGATCAGTTCATCGTTTCCGGTGAACCAGCTGCGTGCATCGGCGTTCGGAAACAGCCGGGGCAGCTGCTCGTGGAACGACAGGTCGTGGGCGACGATCACGGTCACCGGTGCGCTCATCGTCTTGTCGAGGTTGCCCGGCAGCAGTGCAGGCGCCAGCCGCATGCGCGACTGCGGCGAGCGCAGGAACACGAACCGGGCCGGGCTGCAGTTGGCGCTGGTCGGCGCCATCTTCAGCAGGTCGAACATCTCGCGCAGCGTATCGTCCGACACCGGCTGGTCGGTCCAGCCATTGTGGGTGCGAGCGTCGTTGAACAGCAGGTCTCGGCCTGCCGGGTCGAGCGTGGTCATCGGGTCGGCACTCTTCGTTCGGATGGCCGTCGAGACTAGCAGGAAGCCGGCCTGCACGGCGCCGGCTGCACTGCCGCCGCTACCGCATGGACAGGAGGTCGAGCCCGCGTTCGAGGTCGTCGATCAGGTCCTGCGGGTGCTCGAGCCCGACATGGATGCGCACCATCGGTCCTTCGGGGTTCCACGGCGTCGCGGTGCGCGTGATCATCTTCGCGCGGATCGCCAGGCTCTCGTAGCCGCCCCAGCTCGAGCCGATGCCGAACAGCTGCAGCGAATCGATCATGGCCACGACCGACTCGTCGGTCGCCGGCTTCAGGACCACGCCGAACAGCGAGGCGGCACCGTCGAAGTCGCGCTTCCAGAGCGCATGCCCGGGGTCGCTCTCGAGCGCCGGGAACAGCACGCGCGACACCCGTGGATGCGCCTCCAGGAACCGTGCAACCGTGATCGCGCTCTCCATCTGGTGGCGCATGCGCACGCCGATGGTACGCAGGCCGCGCAGCGCCAGCCAGCAGTCGTCCGGGCTCACGCACATGCCGAAGTCGGCGACGCTGCGGCGCACCGGCAGCCAGTTCGCCTTGTTGGTGACGATTGCCCCGATCAGCGTGTCGGAGTGGCCGGATATGTACTTGGTGCCGGCGTGGATCGACACGTCCACCCCATGGTCGAACGCGCGGAAGAAGTACGGCGTGCCCCAGGTGTTGTCGGCCAGCACCGGCAGCCCCTTCGCATGGGCGGCGGCAGCGATCGCGGGGATGTCCTGCATCTCGAAGGTCATCGAACCCGGCGCCTCGCAGTAGACCGCGCAGGTATCGGGCCGGATCAGCGCGCCGATGCCGCTGCCGATGGCCGGGTCGTAGTACTCGACATCGACGCCCCAGGACGCCAGCCGCTTGTCGCAGAAGTTGCGCGCCGGGCCGTAGGCGCTGTCGGTCACCAGCAGGTGGCTGCCTTTCTTCGCGTAGGCCGACAGCGCCGCGGTGATCGCGGCGAGGCCGGACGGCACCGCGACGGCTGCATGGCCGCCTTCCAGTTCCGCGACCGCCGCCTCGAACGCAAAGGTGGTCGGCGTACCGTGCACGCCGTAGCGCATCACCTTGTAGTCGTCGGGGTCGCGCCCTTCGTAGGTGGCGGTGTCCTCGAACAGCACCGTGGAGCCGCGGAACACCGGCGGGTTCACCATGCCGGAGAAGCGCACCGGGTCGCGTGCTGCATGGCCCACCAGCGTGTCCTTGTGGCGGCTGCCGCGCAGGTCGCGCGCGAGGCTGGAAGGGTTGCTGCTGTCGCTCATGGATACACTCGCACAAAAGAGACAAGACTACGCTGGCGCCCCTGCCGCCTCAAGCGAGCCAGCCCTCGCGAGCGGGTGCGGGTGATCGGCGAAACGAAGATTCAGGCAGACTAGCCGGCCGGTCGCGCCGCATTGGCCGCCTGCCGCATCCCTGACCCTCTTTTTTCTTCCCTCCTTTCCGGCCGCATGACCATGACCATGACCCGTACCGTCGATCCGAAAACCCTGAAGAGCTGGTTGCACGATGGCGCCGAGATCGCCTTCTTCGACGTGCGCGAGCACGGCCAGTATGGCGAAGGCCATCCGTTCTACGCGGTGCCGCTGCCCTACAGCCGGTTCGAACTCGACCTCGAGCGGCTGGCGCCACGGCCGGGCGTGCGCATGGTGCTCCTCGACGACGGCGACGGGGTGGCGCAGCGCGCTGCGGCCCGTGCGCAGGCGCTCGGCTATTCGAACGTGCAGGTACTCGACGGTGGCGCGCCGGCCTGGCAACAGGCGGGGTTCCAGCTGTTCGCCGGCGTCAACGTGCCGAGCAAGACCTTCGGCGAACTGGTCGAACATGCCTGCGACACGCCGCGCATCACCGCCGAGGAACTGGTCGCCATGAAGAAGCGTGGCGACGACTTCGTGATCGTCGATGGCCGGCCGTGGAGCGAGTACCGGAAGATGAACATCCCCGGCGGCATCTGCTGCCCGAACGGCGAGCTGGCGCTGCGCATCGGCCAGCTTGCGCCGGATCCGTCGACGACCGTGGTGGTCAACTGCGCCGGGCGCACCCGCTCGATCATCGGCGCGCAGACGCTGCGCCACTTCGGCATCGCCAACCGTGTCGTCGCGCTGAAGGACGGCACCCAGGGCTGGTTCCTGTCCGGGCTGGAGCTCGAGCGCGGTGCCGACCGGCGCTACCCGGCGCCGCCGGCCGACCTGGCACCGCTGCGCGCCCAGGCGGCGAAGCTGATGGAACGGTTCGCCGTGCCGTCGATCGATGCCGCGGAAGCCGATCGACAGCTTGCGGATGGGGCGCGCTGCACCTTCCTGCTCGACGTGCGCACCGAGGACGAATTCGCCGCCGGCAGCCTGCCCGGCGCCGTGCATGCGCCTGGTGGCCAGTTGATCCAGTCGACCGACCAGTGGGTGGGCGTGAAGGGCGCGCGCATCATCCTCGTCGATGGCGATGGTGTGCGTGCGCCGGTGGTGGCGATGTGGCTGCGCCAGCTCGGCCATGATGCGCAGGTGCTGCGCGAGGGCGTGGCGGCGAAGCTCGCCGCGCGGCCTGCGCAGGCGCAGTCCTCGGTGGCGCTGCCGGGGCTCGGCGCGGTTACGCCCTCCGCTATCGGCGCCGCGCTGCTGGTCGACCTGCGGCCGGGCATGGCGTACCGCAAGGGCCATCCGCGCGGGGCCGTCTGGGCGATCCGGCCGCGGCTCGATGCCGTGGTGAAGGCCGCGGGCGGGCGGCCGATCGTCCTGGTCGCGGACGAAGAGGCCGTCGCACGTGTAGCCGCACTCGACCTCGCGGCGGCGGGCGCGGCGGACGTGTCTCTGCTGGCCGGCGGCCTGGCCGCCTGGCAAGCTGCCGGCCTGCCGGTGGAGTCGACGCCGGAACTGCCGTCCAACGCCGACTGCATCGACTACCTGTTCTTCGTGCACGACCGGCACGAGGGCAACCGCGAGGCTGCGATGCAGTACCTCGCGTGGGAGACGCATCTGATCGAGCAGCTCGACCCGCAGGAACGCGCGGGCTTCAGGGTCAGCGCGGGCTGAAAACGCGGCCCGCGGCCCGGACGGCGGCCCGGCCCGCGGGACCGGCTTCGGTCAGGCCGCCTTTGCAGACGCCGTCGAACCGGTGATCGCCGCATTCACCCGCGGCATCACCTCGGTGGCCATCAGCTCGATCGAGCGCCGAGCGAGCCGCTCGTCCACCCAATCCATGTTCGCGTAGACGATCTCGCCGAACGGACCGGCTTCCTCGCGCAGTTCGAGGATGCGTTCGGCGACGCGGTCGGGCGTGCCCCAGAGCACCAGCCTGTCGAGCATGTACTCGATGGTGAGTTCGGCGTCAGACTGCGCCTCGCTCTCCTTGAAGATCGCGTGCCGCTTCGACAGCATCATCTTCTTCAGCAGCAGCTTCCAGTAGTATCGATAGGGGCTGTCCGGCGATTCGATCGCGTAGCGGCGCGCGGTCGCTTCGTCATCGGCCACGAAGATCGTACGTGCGATGCGCCAGTCGGCGATGTCGGCGACCTGCCCGACGTTGCGCTTGCCCTGCTCGTAGTTCGTCCAGTGGCTCTTCAGGTACCTCGACAGCAGGAAGTTGGCCGACATCGGATGGAAGTCGCGCTGGCCCATCGCGATGACACCCTTCGAGAACGGCGCGACGACGGTGCCGACGATCTCCGGGCGCGGCAGCTGGTACGGCTTGTACATCTCGCCGCGCTCGATCTCGGCCACCGATGTCTTCGCGGTCGACACCTTGAACCGGTTGTCGGGCAGGTCGATCTCGTAGGGCGCGTTGCGTTTCCAGATCTCGAGGATCACGTCGATCGATTCGGCGAACAGCTTGTTGCGGTCTTCCGACAGCATGCCGAGCGCCTCGGCATCCGACGACAGGGCGCCTGGCGAGATGCCGAAGATGAACCGGCCGCGCGCCATGTGGTCGAACATCGCCGCATGCGAGGCGATCAGCGTCGGGTGGCTGTGCGAAAGGTTGGAGGTGCCGGTGCCCAGGCGGATCTGCCGGGTCGAATGGATCAGCGTGGCCAGGAAGATGAAGCTGTTGGTGACGTTCTCGCTCTTCTCGGTCAGGTGCTCGCCCACGAACGCATCATGGAAACCGAGCCGGTCGGCCAGCATCACCGCTTCGCGGTCTTCTTCCAGGGTGACGGAAGGCGCACGATGGGCGGGGTGGAGCGGCATCATGAACATGCCGAGGCGCATGGGTTTCGCGGACATCGTGAATCCTTCGGTTCGTGCAGGTGATGGACGGCAGGGCAGCCGACCGCGGCGCGCCGTATTCTGCGCGCACGGCGCCACGGGCGCCACCGCAGGCGCGGCGTTCAGCGCAGCAGCGCGTTGATCGGTTGCAGGTCGTCGTCCTGCAGGTCTCCGACCGCCGCCTGAAGCCGCAGACCGGACAGCAGCGTCGCATAGCGCGCGAGTACCAGGTCGCGCCGCGCGTTGAAGAACGCCTGCTGCGCGTTTAGCACGTCGACCTGGGTGCGTACGCCGACCTTGAGCCCCAGTTGCGTCGATTCGAGGGAGATGCCCGCCGATTCCATCGCCGCCTGCAGCGCGTTCACCTGGCTGATGCCGCTGGTGACGCCCAGATACGCCTGGCGTGCCGCCAGCACCGCGGCGCGGCGCGCCGTCTCGACATCCAGCAGCGCGCGCTCCCGGTTGGCGACGGCCTCGCGTACCCGTGAATCGATCGCGCCGCCCTGGTACAACGGGACGCTCAGCTGCAGGCCGAGCACGACCTGGGTCACGTCGGTGCCGAGGGAGGAGGTCGGGCTGGCGGCAACCCGACTGTTGCCCGCCGAGCCGACCGCGTCCAGGGTCGGCAGATGCCCGGCGCGCTGGCGATCTATTTCGCGGCGCGCCAGTTCAACCGAGGCTTGCTGGATACGGACCGTCAACGAATTGTCTCGCGCCTGACCAGACCACTGCTCGATGTCGTATGGCGCAGGCGGTGCCAGCACCGCGGTGTCGCGCAACGGTCGCAGGTCGGTCGGCGGCAGCCGCCCGATCACCTGCTGCAGGGCCTGCCGGCGTACCTCCAGGTCGTTGCGCCCGGCGATCTCCTGTGATGAAGCCAGGTCGAAGCGCGCCTTCGCCTCGTTGTAGTCGACGATCGTGGCTGTGCCGACCTCGAAGTTCGCCTTGGCCTGCGCGAGCTGTTCGCCGATCGCGCGCTTCTGCGACTCGACCACCGCCAGCGCCTCCTGGGCGGACAGTACGTCGAAGAACGCCTGTGCGGCGCGCAGCGTCAGGTCCTGGCTTGCCAGCAGCAGTTGCAGGTCGGCCTGTTCGATCTGGATGCCGGCCTGCTCGTACTGGACGCGGGTGGCCGGCCGGAATACGGGCTGGATCACCTGCAGGTTCAGTGACGTCGTGTCGAACCGGCGCCCGCCCGGCTGGAAGAACGGATTGCCGGTGCCGAGCAGCGTTGCGTAGGTGTCGTTGCGGTTTGCGCTGCCTGACAGCGAAAGCGACGGCAGCAGCCCGGAGCGTGCCTGCGGCAAGCGCTCGCGGCTGGCGATCCAGCCGGCGCGGGCTGCGGCGAACTGCGGATCGTTCTCGCGGGCGAGCCGCTGGATCTCGATCAGGTCGGCGGCCACGGCACCCGGTGGCAGCGCGAGGGCCCCGAACGCACCGAACGCCAGCGCCGCGGCCAGCGCGGCGAACCCTGGCATGCGCCGGACGAGGGCAGCGCACGAGAACGATTCTGAGCGTTGCGGATGGGGCAGGAGCATCTGGCAGTGACCTCGGCAGGCAGCGCAGCCGGTCGTCGGAGCACTCGTGCCGGAATTATGCAACGCATGCGGGCAGGCTGCGTGCCAGGATACTGCGCGGGTAGACTGCGCATCGCCGGTTCGTCCGGCCCTTGCCGTGACCACAACCGCAACCGCAACCGCCGGAGCGTCGATCATGTCCGCTGCACCCCCTACACAGGCCTCCGGGCCGCTCCGTGCCCCAGCAGGCGATCGCGGCGGCGCCGAGGCACCCGGCCCGACGGCGGTGCTGGCTGCGTTTACCGCCGGCCTGCAGGTCGATGCGATCCCTGTACGCGTGCGCGAGCGGGTGAAAGACATCCTGCTCGATTCGCTGGCCAGCGCGATCGCCGGACGCGCCGGGGACGAGACCGCCCAGATCGGCGCACTGGCCGGCGCGCTCGGCCGCTCCGACGAAGCCACGCTGCTGACCGGTGGCGGCAGTTCCCTGGCCGGCGCCGCGCTGACCAACGGTTATCTGGTCACCGCAGTCACGGTGTGCGATGTGCACCGCCCGACGCTGTTCCATACGACGCCGCAGGTCGTGCCGCCCGCGCTGGCGATCGCGGAACGCGAGGGCCGCAGCGGCCAGGCCCTGCTCACCGCGATCGCCGCCGGGCTCGAAGTGTCGGTGCGCGTCGCCCGCGCGATGGACTACCCCGAGTTCCGGCGGCGCGGCTGGCACTCCCCGGGCGTGGTCGGGCCGTTCGGGGGCGCGGCCGCGGCCGGCAGCCTGCTCGGGCTGGATGCCGGACGCCAGTGCCATGCGTTCGCGCTCGCCGGCAGCCAGTCCGCCGGCACCTTCGCGCACTGGGGAACCCCGACGATCAAGTTCCACCAGGCGCGCGGCAGCCTGTCCGGGCTGATGGCGGCACTGCTGGCGACCGAAGGGTTCCGCGCCAGCGCCGAGATCCTCGCGCACCCGGATGGCGGTCTGTTCAATGCCTGCGCGAACGGCGGTCTGCCCGGCGAGGTCACCGGCGGCCTGGGCGAGACCTGGAAGCTGGAGGAACTGGCACTGCGCCGCTGGCCGGCGGGCAGTTCGCTGCAGGCGATGATCACCGCGCTGTTCGCGCTGGTCGAAGGGCAGGGCGTGCAGGCCGCAGGCGTGGCGCACGTGCGCATCGGCCTTTCGAAGGCGGTCTACGACATGCACGGCAGCTTGCCCTGGAGCGACAAGTTCAAGGCACTGCTGTCGGCGCCCTACATCGCATCGATCATCCTGCACGACCGCTGCTGCTGGCTCGACCAGTTCCTCCCGGCGCGCTACGCCGACCCGGCGGTCGACGCGTTCACGCGTAGCCGGGTACAGGTCGAGGCCGATGCATCCCTCGCCGGCAATGCGGCGTTGGTCGAGATCACGATGACCGATGGCCGGGTCCTGCGCGAGGCGCGCAGCGAGGCGCTGGGCGACCCGGGCAATCCGCTCGACCGCGCGCAGATCGTCGGCAAGCTGCAGGAGGCGGCGTCGGGGTGGTTCGATCCGGCCACGACCGCGCGCGTGGCTGCGCTGGTCGACCGGCTGGAGGAGCTCGGCGATGTGCGCGAACTGATGGCGATCTTCCGCGCGGGGCAGCGATGAACCGCCGCCGGCTGCTCTCGGTCGCGCTCGCCCTGCCGTTCGCGCTGTCGGGCTGCGCGACGATCGACAGCGAGGCGTTGCGGGTGACCGTGACCAGCGTGTCGATCGTCGAGACTACGCTGCTCGAACAGAGATATCTGTTGCGGGTGCGCCTGCAGAATCCGGGCGATCGCCCGATGGCGCTCGACGGCTTCGTCTACGACCTCGTGCTCAATGGACGGGCGTTCGCGCGCGGCGTGAGCGACCAGCAGGTGGTGGTGCCGCGCTTTGGCGAAGCGCTGGTCGAGCTGCCGGCCGTGGGCGGTACCGGTTCGGTGATCCGGCAGGTGCAGGAGTTCGGCAGCGGACGGCGGCAGGTCGACTACCAGCTGGTCGGCCGTGCGAACGAAGGGGGCAGCCGAGTGCGATTCGACGCCCGCGGCGAGATTCCGATTCCGAAACCGCTTCTCGACCTCGCGAAATAGAGGCTTCGGGAAACCGGGCGTCGCTCGAACCGGCCGGAGTGGGTGATAATTCGCGTCCCAGTCGACTCCGGACGAGCACGCTCATGCCCGATCACGCGCACACGCCCCACGCCCCGTTCCAGCGCAAGGAAGACCGCCGGCTGGTGACCGGCCATGGCCTCTACACATCGGATCGCACGTTCGCCGGCGAACTGCATGCCGTGTTCCTGCGCAGCGATCGCGCCCATGCCGAGATCGTTTCCCTGAACACCGAGGCGGCGAAGGCGATGCCCGGCGTGCACGGTGTGTTCACCGCCGCCGACAGCACGGCCGCCGGCATGGTGAAGGTGATGTGCATGCTCGCGCTCAAGGGCACCGACGGCGAGCCGCCGCGGGTGCCGGCGCGCAGCGCATTCGCCGACGGTCGGGTGCGTTTCGTCGGCGAGACGGTGGCGATGGTGGTGGCCGATTCAGTCGCCGCCGGCATGGACGCGCTCGAGGCAATCGAGGTCGAGTACCGTGACCTGCCGCATGTGGTCGATGCCGGCCGGGCGCTCGATGGCGGTGCTCCGGTGATCCATGACACCGCGCCGGGCAACCTGTGCTGGGTCGGCGAGGCGGGCGACCGCGCTGCAGTCGATGCGGCGATGGCGGCCGCCACCACCGTGGTCGAGTTGTCGGTCGAGAGCACGCGCGTGATTCCCAGCCCGATGGAGCCGCGCTGCTGCGCGGCGACCTACGACGCGGCGAACGACCACTACCATCTGTATTCGGTTACCCAGGGCGTGAATGCGATGCGCCTGCAGGTCTCGTTCGCCGCCGGTATCCCCGAGAGCAAGCTCACCATCCATGCGCAGGATGTCGGCGGCAGCTTCGGCAACCGCAGCCCGCACTATCCCGAACACTGCGCGGTGATGCTGGCCGCGAAGACGCTCGGCCGCCCGGTGCGCTGGGCCGGCACGCGTTCCGAATGCCTGGCCAGCGACTACCACGGCCGCAGCAACCAGATCGCCGGCAAGCTGGCGGTCGACAAGGATGGCCACTTCACCGCGATCCAGCTCGACTGGGTCGCCGACATGGGCGCCTTCATCACTCCGGCCGGCATCGCCAGCCATACGCGCAACCCGGTGGTGCTGCTGTCGGGCGTCTACCGCATCCCGGCGATGCATGGCCGCTGGCGCGCGGTGTTCACCAACACCTCGCCGATCGCCCCCTACCGTGGCGCGGGCCGACCCGACGTCAATTACATGATCGAGCGCCTGGTCGACGAGGCTGCGGCGAAGCTGGGCGTCGATCCGGCCGACCTGCGCCGGCGTAATGCCATCGGCCTCGACCAGTTCCCCTACAAGACGCCGACCGGCACGACGTATGAAGCGACCGACGTGCCGGGCTCGCTCGAGAAGGCGGTGCTGCTCGCCGACTGGAAGGGCTTCCCCGCCCGCCGTGCAGCGGCGAAGGCGCGCGGCATGATGCGCGGCATCGGCATGGCCACCTTCATCGAGAACACCGGTGCCGGCGTGTTCCCGAAAGACCAGATCGACATCGAGGTCGATGCCAACGGCGTGGTGCATGCCTACACCGTCGCCCATGCGCAGGGGCAGGGGCATGAAACCACGTTCACCCAGGTGATCGCCGATGCGATGGGCATCGATACCGCCGGCGTGCTGCTGCATGAAGGCGCGCCCGACCATGCGCTGATCGGCAACCATACCGGCGGTTCGCGCTCGCTGGTCGGTGCCGGCAGCGTGTGCAAGCTCGCCGGGCTGAAGCTGGTCGAGGTCGCGAAATCGGCGGCCGCCGCGATGTTCGACACCGAGCCGTCGCAGATCGATTACGTGGCGGGCACGTTGACCGACCGGGTCAGCGGCAAGTCGACCACGCTGGCCGAACTGGCGCGGCGTCCTGAAGGCCTGAAGACCCAGGCCGAGGCGACCATCGGTTCCACCTTCCCGACCGGCTGCCATATCGCCGAGGTCGAGATCGACCCGCTCACCGGCACCACCGAGATCGTGTCCTATGT
>CANGXU010000047.1 GCA_947457885.1 Betaproteobacteria bacterium | reverse complement strand
TGAAGTTCCGCGAGGCGGGCGAGTACAACGAGACGCTGGTGGCACTGCTGCGCCAGAACTCGCGCCTGCCCGACACGCTGATGGGCGACCTAAACGCCCAGCTGGCGGCATGCAATGTCGGTGCGCGCCGGCTGCAGGAGCTGGCCGACGTGCATGGTGCCGAGCTGCTGATGGCGATCTTCGACGAGCTGCTCGACCGTTCCGAGATCATGACGCGCGAAGCGCTGCGGCGGATCCCGGAAGGCACCTACCGCTACGTCGACGAGATGGACAACGATGGCATCGAGCTCGACCGGCGGATCCGGGTAGAGTTGGCGGTGACGGTAAAGGACGGCACGATCCACTTCGACCTGGCTGGCACCAGCGCGCAGGTGAAGGGGCCGATGAACTGTGTGCCATCGGGCTCGCAGGCTGCCGCCTACTATGCCGTGCGCGTGCTGACCGACCCTGCGATCCCGACCAACGGCGGCTGCTTCCGCCCGGTGACGCTCAACCTTCCGAAGGGTTCGCTCGCCAATCCGATCGAACCGGCGCCGGTGAATGCGCGTACCTCCACCATCAAGCGCATCGCGACATCGATGGTCAGTGCACTCGCGGAAGTGCTCCCCGACCGCGTCGGTGCACCCGCCGCTGGCACGCTGCTGGTGGTTGCCTTCGGCGGCAACCGGGCCGATAGCCGCCGCTACATCGTGGGCGAACTGATTGCCGGTGGCAGCGGCGCAGCCAGCGGCCTCGACGGGGTGGACGTGATCGACACCGACGCCAGCAACTGCATGAATCTGCCGGCCGAGTCGATGGAGATGGAGGCACCGATCCGCCTGCACCGGGTCGCGCTGCGCCGCGACTCCGGCGGTGCCGGCGAGTTCCGCGGCGGGCTCGGCGTGGTGCGCGAGTACGAGATCCTCGCCGATGGCGTCACCTTCACGCACCGTGGCGAGCGCCACTACAGCGCGGCACCAGGCCTCGCGGGCGGGCGCGCTGGCGCATCGGCACGCTCGGTGATCCGCCGCATCGATGGCAGCGAAGAAGTGATCCCATCCAAGGCGCTCACCATATTGAACCGTGGCGATCGAGTGATCGTCGAGACGCCGGGTGGCGGTGGCTATGGTGATCCGCTGCGGCGCGCTGCGGTGGCCGAGGACATCGTCAACGGCAAGGTGAGCGAGCAGGCAGCCCGCGAGGCCTATGGTCATGCCGGCTGAATGGTCGTCCGGGAAGCCGAGGCTTTCGATTGGCGCGTGGCGGTGGTCAGTCGCCAGGGCGATGGCAGCGCGACGAACGCTGACGAATTGACGGTCCGTCGCGTGTACGCTCGCCGTTGCACAACCGTCTCTGACGGGCCAGAATCGGTGCGACCATCCCACGACGTCATACAGAACGCCGGGGACCAACGGAGGAAGTCGCCATGGCACCATCGCGCTCGCTGTCCCTTGCGCAGGCCCACCAGAAGTTTCGCAGGCAGTTTCTTGCATTCACGGTCGGGGCGAGCGCGATCGCTTCGCTGCCCGTAGCCAGCGCACTCGCACAGGGCACCGGCGACTACCCGAACCGCCCGGTCCGCCTCATTACCGGCTCGCCGGGCAGCACGGCAGACATCAGCGCGCGAGTGGTCGGACAGAAGCTCGCCGAGCGCTGGGGACAACAGATCGTCGTCGACAACCGCGGCGGCGCCGGTGGCATCGTCGGTGCAGAGATCGCAGTGCGTTCGCCACCCGACGGCTACACGATCTTCAACGGCCATATCGGCACGCACGCGAGTCCGCAATTCCTGTTCCGGAAGCTATCCTACGATCCGGTACGCGATTTCGTCCCGATCACACAGCTCACCAACTCCGGCATCTCGCTGGTGGTGAACGCCTCGGTACCTGCGAACAACCTGAAGGAGTTCCTTGCCTACGCGAAGTCGAGGGCAGGCACGCTGACCTACGGCTCAGCCGGCGGCGGCACCAGCAGCCAGCTCTCGGGGGAACTGTTCAACCTGATCACCGGCGCGAAGCTGGTGCACGTACCCTACAAGGGTGCGGGCTTCGCGCTCACCGGCGTCGCCTCTGGCGAAGTGCAGTCTGCCTTCCTGTCTACGACCACGGCGGCCATCCAGGTAAAGGCGGGCAAGCTGCGCGCGCTGGCCGTATTCAGCCCGGAGCGGTTCCCGGTGTCCCCGGAAATCCCGACTGCGGCAGAGCAGGGCTTCCCCGGCATCGACAGCTCGGTATGGTTCGGCCTGTTCGCCCCGGCGAAGACACCGCGTGCGCTGGTGCAGAAGATCAGCAGCGATGTCGGCGACATCCTGCGTCTGCCTGAGGTGCGTAACATATTGCTCGGGCAGGGTGCCGAACCATCGCCGTCCACGCCAGAGGCATTCGACAGGTTCCTGAAGAGCGAGATCGTGAAATGGGGCAAGGTGATCAAGACAGCGGGCATCGAACCGATGTGAGCACGCGTCCGGCGCAGTGGCCAGCATGACGACCGCGGCGCCCGACAGCATGCGGCGGCAGGCCTATTCGTTCATCCAGCCGTGCGAAGGCTCTGCCTGGCCGGCGCACCTGACTTTCGTGCCCACGCACGACGAACTCTACGTACCGATCGTACTGCGCAAGCCGGATGGCGACGGTCCGTTCCCGGTGATCACGATGGGCCGTGGCGACGGGCGCGGCGGCATGCCACACGCGCTGGAACAGGTGCAGCGGCTGCGCACCATGCAGGATGCGCTGATCCGGCGCGGCTATGTCGTCGTGTACGTGAACTACCGGCACGAGATCCCGCGCGCCTATGGCCACGGGCCGGCGGTCGATATCGCCGACGACATCAGCGGCGGCGAGAACCTTGTCCGAAAGTCCGCTGCCACGCTCGACTCCGACGACCTCGCGGCGATCTGGCAGTACCTGCAGGGCCTGCCGTTCGTGCGGCCCGAGGCGATCGGTGCGATCGGTATCAGCCATGGGGGAGAGATGATCCTCAAGGCAGCGGCCGAGGGTGCACCCCTAGCAGCCGGCGTGGTGGCCGAGGGTGCATCGCACGAATTCCTGTCGGTGGACACCGGGCCGTCGGCACCGCGCATCGCCGGAGAACTGCAGTACCACGACATCGATGTCGTGCGCCGGCATGCCGACAAGGCCGCGGCGATGGCCCGCATTGCGCGCATCCGCGCACCGATGCTGCATATGGGCCGCTATACGGACCACCTGCAGGGCATCTTCCAGCTGGCCCATGAGTGGATGCGCGAGGCAGGCAAGGCCTCCGACTGGGCCTGCTTCGAACATCCCGACCACGGCTACTGCCTGGTATATCCCGGCGCGGACGGCAGCTTCGGCCCCGACCCGGTGCAGCGCCTCGCGTTCGAGCTGTACATGGAGTTCTTCGACCGGCACCTGAAGCCGAAGGCGGCGGTAGCGTGACTTGTGCCGGCAAGCCAGCCGAGCTGGTGCCGTTCCCGGAGCTCGACATCGGGCGTGACCGCATCGCCGACGATACCGACGACAGCGAACGGGGCAAGGACGAGCATGCCTGCATTGCCAGCCTGGATCCGACCTCGGCCGCGTGGCGGCACTGGGCGCGGCCACGGATCGGGCAGCGGCTGGATTACACTCTCCGGCTCTGATCCATGCGCGCGGTACGGATCGCGCAACGACCTGACTCCCATGATCGACCCCGCGTCGCCGCCCCATTCCAGCACGTCATCGACACCGCATGATGAACTGACCATCGCCGCCGACACCGCGCAGGCCCTGCTCGCGCTCAAGGCAGTGTTGGTCTACGAGCGGCAACCGTTCGTATACACCACCGGCTGGGCCAGCCCAGTGTACGTCGACTGCCGGAGGCTGATGTCGCATCCCGGCTATCGACGTCTGCTCATGGGCCACGCGGCGGCGCTGTTGCGTGCACGCCTCGGCTCATCGATCGACGTGATCGCCGGTACCGAGACGGCGGGTATCCCTTTCGCCTCGTGGATCGCAGACCGGCTCGACCTGCCGATGGTCTATGTGCGCAAGAAGTCGGTCGGCTGGGGTTCGCATGCGCAGATCGAGGGCGACCTGCCCGAAGGCGCGCGTTGCCTGCTGGTCGACGACCTCACCACCGACGGCCGCTCGAAGATCGGCACCGCACGCGCGCTGCGCCAGGCTGGTGCGCAACTGAGCGACATCTTCGTGATCTTCAACTACGACGTCTATCCGCAGAGCCGTCAGGTGTACGAAGAGCACGGCTTCACCATGCATGCGCTGGCGACCTGGAAGGACGTGTTCACCCAGACCAAGTCGCTCAGCTACTTCACGCCGAAGCATGCGAAGGAGATCAAGGACTTCCTCGCCGACCCGGTCGGCTGGTCCGCGCTGCATGGCGGCGCCGGCGTCGTCCCCAGCGGCACTCCGGAACATGGATGAGGTGCGGAGCGCGCGGCTCGACCCCGCGCTGAAGGCGGTCGCGGCGAAGCTGTTCGACGACGTGCGCCAGGCCACCTTCGACGGCGTCGGCGTCACGCGCGCGAGCTACGGCGACGGCGAAAACCGCGCGATGGCGATCATCGAGGGGTTCGCGCAAGCGGAAGGGCTCGCCTGCGAGCGCGATGCAGTGGACAACCGGATCATCCGCGTGCCCGGCGAGCCTGCCGGCTCACCGGTGCTCATCGGCTCCCACCTCGACTCGGTGCCGCAGGGCGGCAACTTCGACGGCCTGGCCGGCGTGGTCGCCGGGCTGCTGGTGCTGCTGCACTACAGCCGCCGCGGGCAGGTGCCACCGCGCCCGATCCATGTGCTCGCGCTGCGCGGCGAAGAGAGCGCCTGGTACGGCAAGGCCTACATGGGTTCGCTGTCGCTAACCGGGCAACTCACCACGGTAGACCTGGACCTGAAGCAGCGCGAGACCGGCCGCACGATGCGCGAAGACATGCAGGCGCTGGGCATCGACACCGCCCGTATCGAGGCGGGCGAGCGGTTGATCGATCCGGCCCGGGTCGCGGCCTACCTCGAACTGCACATCGAGCAGGGCCCGACCATGGTCGCGCGCAAGTGGGCGGTGGCGCCGGTCACCGGCATCCGCGGCAACGTGCGCCACAACCGTATCCTGTGCAAGGGCGAGACTGGCCATTCCGGCGCGGTGCCGCGCTGGTTGCGCAAGGACGCGGTGCTCGCCGTGGCAGAGCTGATGACCCGGCTCGACGAACACTGGCGCGTGCTGCAGCAAATGGGCATGGACATGGTGATGACCTGCGGCATGGTGTCCACCGATCCCAAGAGCCATGCGGTCTCGGTGATACCGGGCGAGGTCGCGTTCAGCTTCGAGGTGCGCAGCCAGGACAACGACGTGCTCGAGCGCTTCCACAAGCTGATGATGGAAGAGTGCGAACGCATCGGCCGTTCGCGCGGCGTCGAGTTCCAGTTCGACCGGCGGCTCTACACCGCGCCGGCGACGATGGACCCGGCCTGGGTGGCCCGGCTGTCACGCGCCTGCGAGGCGGAGTCGATCGACATGGAACCGATGCCCAGCGGCGCCGGCCATGACGCAGCGGTGTTCGCCAACGCCGGGGTGTCCTGCGGCATGGTGTTCGTGCGCAACGACCGCGGCTCGCACAACCCGCACGAGGCGATGGACCTGCAGGACTTCTTCAGCGGCGTCGAGGTGCTGCACCGGGCGATCGTGGCGGGCTGATCCGCACGGCTCGCCGCGGCGCGGAGGTCACTCCGCCTTCGCGCCGGCGAGCTTCACCAGCTTCGCGTACTTCTCGACTTCCTGCCTGAAGAACGCGGGGAACTCGTCCGGGCCCAGGTTGCGCGGGTCGGCGCCGTCGCGTGCCATCGCCGCCTTCACGTCCGATGCGCCCTGCGCCTTGCGGATCTCCTCGTACAGCCGCGACACCACCGGTGCCGGCGTCCCGGTGGGCACGAAGAAGCCGTACCAGGCATCGGTCTCGAAGCCGGGGAACATCGAGGCCATGGTCGGCACGTCGGGCAGGTTGGACGAACGCTGGGCGGTGCTCACCGCCAGCGGCCGCAGGCGGCCGGCCTTCAGGTGCGGCGTCGCGCCGACCGCACCGACGAAGCCCATGTCGACCTCGCCGCCAAGCAGTGCGGTGATCACCGCGCCGGCACCCTTGTACGGGATGTGGGTGATCGAGGACTTCGTGAGGTCGGCCAGCAGCACGCCCGACAGATGGCTCGTGGTACCGCTGCCGTTGGAGCCGAAGTTCAATCCACCCGACCGCTTCTTCGCCAGCGCGACCAGTTCCTTCACCGACCTGGCTGGCACCAGCGGATGCACCACCAGCACCAGTGGCACCGCGGCCACCAGCGCGACCGGCCGAAGGTCGGCAATGGCATCGTAGTTGAGCTTCGGGTAAAGGCTCACGTTTACCGCCATCGAGTTGGTGGTGAACATCACCGTGTAGCCGTCGGCCGGTGCCTTGGCGGTGATCTCGGCCCCGACGTTGCCGCCCGCCCCGGCGCGGGTATCGACGACCACGCTGCGTCCGAGCTGCTCGGACAGCTTCTGCGCGAACAGCCGGCCGAGGATGTCGGCACCGCCGCCGACGGCGAACGGGACGACCAGGCGGATGGGTTTGGCGGGCCAGGCGGGAGCCTGGGCGGAGGCATGCGTCGCGCACATCAGTACCGCGACACCGGCAAGCAACCTGGGGGCTGCGAAGGTGGCGATCATGGGGCGGGAGACGAGCGGCGTCATGGCTGTTCCTTCATCGTCGGGATCGTGCATATTAGGGCCATTCCCGTTCGTGATCACAGGAAGCACCGCCATGACCCCTTCCCGTAAACCGCTGCTCATCCGTGGCGCCCGCGTCCTGGACCTGGACGGTGACCTCGACAGCCCGCCCGCCCGGGACATCCTGTGCGAGGGGGGCGCGATCACCGCAGTCGGCACAGCCCTGGCTGCCCCCGCCGGCGCGGAGGTGATCGAAGCATCGGGCATGCTGGCCATCCCCGGCCTGATCAACTCGCACTACCACTCGCATGACGTGCTCGCGAAGGGCATGTTCGAGGACCTTTCGCTCGAGCACTGGGGCGTGCTGGCCGGGCCGCTCGGCTCGAAGCGCTCGCTGGCGGAGGTGCGTGCCCGCACACTGGCCGGCGCACTCGAGTGCCTGCACAACGGCATAACCACCGTGCAGGACATGAACAGTGCCGCGCCGTTCAGCGACGAAGTACTCGACACCATCATCGGTGCCTACGCCGATGCCGGCATCCGCGTCATCCTCGGCATGACGGTGCGCGACCAGTCGCAGCTCGATACCATCCCCTGGATCGATACGCTGGCGCCGGCCGAGCTGCACGGCATCATCGGCACTGCACGCGATGAACCGGCAGCGCAGATGGCCTTCCTGGAGGCGGCGATCGAACGTGTCGGCGACCGCGGCGGCATGCTGCGCTGGGCGCTCGCACCCTCGGCACCGCAGCGCTGCTCGCCGGGCCTGCTGGAGGCAGTGGCCGACCTGTCACGCCGCCGCTCTCTACCGGTCTACACCCACGTATACGAGAGCCGTACCCAGCGGATCTTCGCTCACGAGCGGCTGCAGGCGCACGGTGGTTCGGCGGTTCAGCTGCTCGAGGACACCGGGCTGCTCGGCCCGCACGTATCCCTCGCCCATGCGATCTGGCTGGAGCCCGATGAACTGGACAAGGTCGCCAGCACTGGCACCAGCGTGGTGCTGAACATGCTGAGCAACCTGAAGCTGAAGAGCGGCGTGGCGCCGATCCTCGAGTACCGCGAGCGCGGGGTGAGCATTGCGCTGGGCTGTGACAACTGCAGCTGCAGCGACGTGCAGAGCCTGCTGCAGGTGATGAAGCTGTTCTGCCTGCTGGCGGCGGTGAGCACGCCGGAGCGCACCGGGGTCACTGCGGCCGAAGCGCTGCGCGCAGGGACACTCGGCGGCGCGCACAGCGCCGGCCTGGCCGGAACGATCGGCGCGATCAAGCCCGGCCACCGTGCCGATCTGGTGCTGATGGACCTCTCCGACCCGGCCTACGTGCCGTACAACAGCGCGATCCGGCAGCTGGTCTACGCCGACAGCGGGCGGTCGATCCGCCGCGTGGTCGTCGATGGCGAGGTGGTGGTGCACGATGGACGCAGCACCCGTGTCGACGAGGCAGCGCTGCGAGAAGAGATCGAGGGCCTGATGCCATCGGTACGCGCCGATATCGGTCGCCTGCAGGCCGGCTACGTTAAAGTACGACCGTACATCGACGAGGTGAACCGGCGTGCGTGGTCGATGCCGCTGCCGATCCACCGCCATGTCGGGCTGCAGCGGCGCTGAATGTCCCATGCAGCGCCCCCATCCTTCACCCGAGAGAACACCGTGACTGCCCATGTGATTGCCTACGACACCGCCAACCCCGGCGATGTCAGTGACTTCAGCCGCAACCTCGCTCGCTTCGAACCGGCGCGCATCCGCAAGCTCGCGCTGCTGGTGAAGACCGAGGGCAACTCCGACGTCAACGACTTCTCGCGCGAGTTCGCACTGCTCAGCCTGACCCGCGCCATCGAGGATCACGGCGGCAAGGCGCTGGCCGACCGATCGACCTTCCTGATCTCGACTGGCTGCGAAGGCGCGATGACGCCGTTCGGCTACCTGTTCGTCGACCTGGAAGACGACGCTGCGGTACTGCCGACGAGGGCAGGGCAGGGCAGCGCGCTGGCCTTCGGCTGTGCCCGCAGCCGCTCGCTGACGCCGGAAGAAATCGGCACCCCGGCGCATGCGGTGATCGTGGCCGAAACGGTGGAAGCCGCGATGCGCGAGGCGGGCGTGGAGGCAGACGATGTCGCGCTCGTGATCGTGAAGACCCCGGTCACCAGCCATATCCCCGCCACCGCAGGCGCGGTGCGCAACACCCGCGTCACCTCCGCGCATTCGAAAGCGGTCGGGGCGCTCGGCGCCGGGCTGGCGCTGGGCGAGGTGCCGCGCGAGAAGATCGTGCAGGAAGCATTCAACACCGACCACAGCCTGTATGCGAAACGTGCGATGGTGTTCTCCGGGGCGGAGCTGGACTGCGTCGAGATCATGCTGCTCGCCAACCGTCCCGGCGCCGCCGGCGACCTGAGCGTGCACACCGGGTTCCTGCGCGATGTGCTCGATGCCAAGGGCCTGCGCGACATGTACACCGCTGCAGGCTGCAGCTTCGATGCAGACGGGCAGGTCGCGGATGCAGGTCGCGTAGTCGCGACGCTGATCAAGGCCGGCTCGGCGCCCGACGGAAAGGTACGCGGCGTGCGCACCACGATGAAGAGCAGCCACCTCGACATGGACAAGCACGTGCGCGCTGCAATGAGCGGTATCATCGGTTCGATTCTCGGTTCCACCCGCACCTTCATCTCGGCCAATACCGTCCACCAGGCGCCGCCGGGTGGTGGGCTGTGCGCCTGCATCGTGCGCAAGGCATCCTGAACATGGGCCACCTGCGCATCCTTTCCGAAGCCGACGTCCGCTCGGTGCTCGACACGACGATCGCCCTCGACCTCGCGCGCCGCACGCTGATCGATCAGGCCGCAGGTCACAGCCTGCTGTCGTCGCCCTCGGCGATGACGCTCGATGCGCGGCCGGTCGGTGGCCCGAAGTTCAAGTTCAAGGCGGCCGCTGTCGGCCACCTGAAGGCGTCGGGCATCCGGCTGCTGTCGCATCCTGGTCCGACGGCGATGAATACCAACTACTGCGCGGTGTACGACCATGCCGGCTACCAGATTTCCGGGCTGGTCTCCGACCACTGGCTGAGCCGACTGCGCACCGCCGCGTTCGGCGCAGTCTCGGTGCAGGCGCTGGTGAACCCCGGCCCGCTGGTCGTCGCGCTGTTCGGCACGGGCGGTATCGCGAGCGAGATCGCGCCGATGCTGGCGCAGGCACTCGACGTGAAGGAACTGCGCATCACCTCGCGCCAGATGAAGAACATGGACGCGTTCATCGCCGCGCAGGCGGCTACCGTGCGGATTCCGATGCGTGCCGAGCCCGACGGCCGCAAGGCGGTCGAAGGTGCCGACCTCGTGGTCACACTGACGGAATCGCCGTCACCACTGGTGTTCGGCGGCACGCTGAAGCCCGGCGCGGTGGTCTGCTCGATGGGCAGCTACAACGAGGTCGACTTCCCGGTGCTGGCCGAGGCTGGCCGCCTGATCGTCGATGATGTCGACTTCGCCGCCGAAATGGGCGATGGCGGTGCCTGGATCGAGCAGGGGCACCTGACCCGCGAGACGTTCCAGGCGCGCGTCGACGCGCTCGTCTGCGAGGTACTGTCGGGCGCGAAGCCCGGACGGCGTACGCCATCGGACCGCATCGTGGCGCTGATCCAGGGCATGGCGATCGGCGATGTCGCGTTCGCCGCCCATGCGTTGCAGGAAGGTGCACGGCGCGACCTCGGCCGCACCGTGCCGCTGGACTGAAACCCGCGTCGACAGCCGGCGCCGCGCGCGCCGGCCGTGTCCGTCACTGCTCGATCTTGATGTTCGCCCGCTTCACGATGTCGGCATAGCGGGTGTTTTCTGCGCGCAGGAACTTGCCGAACTGGGCCGAGTCCATCGGCATCGGATTCATGCCCTGCTTGGCCAGCGCCGCCCGGAACTCCGGTGTCCCGACGCCTTCCACCACCAGCTTCGATATGCGGTCGATCGCTTCCCTGGGGGCCTTGGCCGGCATCAGCATCCCGTACCACAGCCGGATGTCGAGGCCGGGGATGCCGCCTTCGGCGAAGGTCTGCATGCCGGGGAACTCGGGATCGCGCGCGGTGCCGGTGACTGCGACCGGCTTCACCTTGCCCGACTTGAATACCGGGTTCATCGACGCCATCGAGCCGAAATACATGTTCACATGGCCACCGAGCAATGCGGCCATCGCATCGCCGCCGCCCTTGTAGGGCACCGGCGTCATCTTCACGCCGGTGATCAGGGTGAACAGTTCACCGGCCAGGTGCTGGTTGCCTCCGATCTGCGTGGTGGCGTAGGTCAGCGGCTGCGGCAGCGACTTGCCCCAGGCGAT
The DNA here is from genome assembly GCA_947457885.1 of Betaproteobacteria bacterium. Classification (GTDB taxonomy): domain Bacteria; phylum Pseudomonadota; class Gammaproteobacteria; order Burkholderiales; family CAIKXV01; genus CAIKXV01. Next base: position 11,350 of record CANGXU010000047.1, on the reverse strand, counting down.
GAACTCCTTGAGGTTGGAGGCCGGTACCGACGGATGCACGCCCATGCCCAGTTCCGCGACCGACATCGCCGCCACCGGCGCGAAGTCCCTGATCGGGTCGTAGGGCAACTTCATCAGCGCACCGGCGATCGCATGCGTGGTCAGGATGGACAGCAGCGTGTGCCCATCCGGGTTGGCATTGGCAACGTACTGCGTGCCGATGCGGCCATCGGCGCCGGGACGATTGTCCACGAGCACTGGCTGCTTGAGCGCATCCGACAGGCGCGGCGCCAGCAGACGCGCAGCGACGTCGGACGACCCGCCCGAGTAGGGCACGACGATGCGAATCGGGCGATTCGGATACTGGCTGTCGGGCTGGGCCGCCTGTGCGACGAGCGGTGACAGCAACGCCGACAGCACAACCGCGCGGGCAGCCGAAGCTTGAAACTTGGTCACGAATCCTGCTCCCTCGATGGATATCATGCTGAGAGTCTTGCAAATTCCGTGCCGTTACGCCATCCCGGCGATCCGCTTCGTGATCACAGCGTCGGGAGGGCGGGCAGGGCCGGGAGGCAGCCTTCGACGATGCGCGCGAGCGCCAGCAGCGTGCGCTCATGGCCGCCCGGCGCGGTGAGGTGCACGCCAGCGGGCACACGTGCACCAGGATAGAGCCCCATCGGCAACGAGATCGCGCACGCATCGACCGCATTGGCTGCACGTACGAAACAATTGCGATGCGGATCGATTGGCACCGTCCGTCCGCCAACGACCAGCGACTGGGTGTCCAGGCCCGGGGCCGCGAAAGGCCAGGTCGGAGTCAGGACGGCGCTGACCCCCGCGGATTGCAGGGTTTCCGAAAGCGATCGGCGCAGGGCTGCGCAGGCAGCGCGTGCCGTATCCACAGCGTACGCGTCGAGCCGGGCCGCATTGGCCGCGCGCAGCCGGATACCGTCGCTGCCCAGAGAGATATCCATGTGGGCGAGCGCCTGCCCCGATTCGAACAGCGAGACGACACCAGCCGCATGTTCGCCCGCCATCCATCCCGGCACCTCGCCGTCGACGAGTTCGAAGCCTGCATCCACGAAGTACCGGCATGCCGCAGCAAACAGTTCGAGCGTCTCGTCATCGCACATCGTGTCGATGAGTTCGCGCAACACCAGCAGGCGCCGGCGCGGCGTCTCGACGCGCGTGCCGGGCCTGTCGGCCAGTACGTTCCAGGCGGCCTCGACATCGACTACGCAGCGCCCGATCAGCCCGACGCTGGACAGGCTCGGCGTATGGTTGGCCTTGCCCTCTGTCGACAGCCCGCCGATCCTCGGCATGAAGCCGACCACTCCGCAATGGCACGCCGGGTTGCGGATCGAGCCGCCACTGTCGGTACCGATGTTCACCGGCGTGATGCCCAGCGCGCAGGCGACCCCGGCACCGGTGGACGAACCGCCTGCCGTGCGGGCGGTATCCCACGGGTTGAGCGCCATCGGCTCGAACGCATTGGTCACGCCGTACATCGCGAGTTCGGACAACGTGGTCGTACCGAGCACGATGCCGCCGGCTGCGCGCACCCGCTGCACGATTCCGGCATCGCGTGGCGCCATCCGCGACGCGTGGATACGCGTGCCTTCGGTCCAGGGACGGCCGGCAACCGGGATGTTTCCCTTCACGCTCACCGGTAACCCGTGCAATGGACTGCGGCTGCCGCTGGCGTCCCACTCGGCCTGCAGCGCATCGGCCTGCACCATCGCATCGTCCGAAAGGTGGGAGAACGCCCGATACGCCGGGTTCAGCCGCGCGATGGCATCGAGCGAGTCGGCGACCAACGACGGAATACGGGCACGGCCATCGGCCAGACGGTCATGCAGTGCTGGGATCGTTGCGAAGGGGGGCATGGTCACTGCGGATGGCCTCGAGCCGACGAAACATCAGCTTCGAGTATGCCGCGAACCTCGCATGGCGGCGCGACGGATGCCTTCGAGCGGTCCGCCTGCTGGCACCACCGGGTTCAGCATATCCGCAGCTTCCTGATACAGTGAATACGCATTACGTTAAACACAAGTGCTGTAAACGATATCGATGGCGCGGCGCGAAGCCTTCGCCGCAGATGGCGCAGCTGGCGATCATCCCCGATTCGGGCTATCCGGGCTGTACGATGGTCACAGAGGTGGTGCGATTCTCGAACGCGGTGAAGGCTGCCGGCCTCAAGCCGATCTGAGCGTGCGCTCGATGAACTCGAGCATGATGGCGTCGAACGCAGCCGGCTGCTCGATGTAGCACGCATGGCCGGCGCCGGGGATGACCCGCACCGGTACGTCCGGTCGCGCCGAAGCCACTTCCAGGATCGAGGCAGGCGTGGTCACGACGTCGTGCTCGCCATAGACCACCTGCACCGGCATGGACGGCGGCAGGCGGGCGAGGTCGGCCCTGGTGTCGGCGAGCGTGAGCAGCTTCACCGCCTGCGTGAAGCCGTCCGGCTGCAGCATCGACATGGTTTCGACCACCGCCTGCCGCTGCTCGTCGGTGGCCTGGTCGCTGAGCAGCCGCGGGCCGCGCTTCTTCGCCATGCCGGCCACGCCCAGCGCCGCGAGATCCGACAGCCGAGCCTCTCGCAACCGGATGCGCTCGGCTTCCGGCAGGCGTGCATGGCCGGCGGACATGCTGGCCAGCGTCAGGCCGAGGATACGCCCGGGATGCCGCACGGCGAAGCGCAGCACCTGGATGGTGCCGAGCGAATGGCCGACCAGGTGCATGCGGTCGATGCCGAGCGCATCGACCAGCTTCAGAAGGGCGGCGGCATAGTCGTCGGCATCGGGCGTCTCCATCGGCAGCGCGGTGGAACCACCATAGCCCGGACCGTCCCACGCGACGACTCGGCAGCGGGCCGACAGCGAAGCGAGCTGCCGGGTCCAGGAGCGGGCACCGGAACCGACGCCGTGCAGCAGCACCAGTGCAACGCCGCTGCCCTGCTCCAGGTACGTGAAGGTCGAGCCACCAGCGGCGATGCTGAGCGGACCGGCGCTCATGCCGGCTGAAACTTCACGTTCTCCCGCTCCGGCGTGCCGACGACCATCATGAACTGCGCATCGGTGAAGCCGTTGTTGCGGAAAGACCGCGGCTGGCCGGGGGGATTGAGGATCAGGTCGCGCGGCCCGAGCTGCTGCTCGACCGTGCGGCCGCCCTCCTGCCAGCTGGCCGTCACACAGCCCTCGAGCACCAGGTAGGCCTCTTCGACATCCCGCTCGTAGGCCTTCACGCCGGCGTCGCGCGGAAGGGTGATCAGGTCCTTGCGGAAGGTGCCGGGCGGGGCCGCGCCTTCGCCGATGTAGACCGCGCGGCCGAAACCGGCCGGATGCCACTCCGGCTTCAGCTGGCTGTAGCGCACGATGTGCCGTGCCATCTCGCGGTGCCGCGGGTCGAAGCTGTCGAACGACAGTGCGTGCGTATGCCCCGGCCGGGCACCGAAATCCCTGCACAGCTGCGACTCATGTGTCTTCGGATGGAAAAGGTAGTGCGGCGGCTTGGGCAGCCCCTTGCCGACCATGATCGACACCAGCACCGGGCCGAAGCCGTCGTTGCGGAAGCCGTGCGGCCGGTCGGTCGCATGCAGGCACATGTCCTTCGGCCCGCAGCGCGCGAGGATCACCTCGCCGTCGTACTCCCAGCCGATGGTGAGCACGCCTTCCAGGACCAGGAAGGCCTCGGTCACCTCGTGCGCATGCGAGGCGCCGTACTTGCCCACCGGCTGCTGCACCATGCTGAGGGTGAAGTGGTCGGCCGGCAGCGTGCCCGGATCGTCGATCTTCGGCGAGCCACCCGCGCCGATGTAGCGGATCTGCGCACGGTCGAGCTCCGCATAGCCACGGCTGGGCGGGAAGGCATCCCAGTCGGGCACCTTTTCGGCATAGCGGCCGACATTGCGCTTCATGCGCGTGGCCAGGGTTTCGCTATCGAGGACGGCTGACATCTGGATCCTCCTTCAACTCTTCGTGCTACCGCCGATGTCGGCGAAAAGGTCTTCTACCGGCATCGCCTTGGCGAGAATGCCGTGCTCGACCATGTACTGCTGGAAGGCTTCGAAGTTCCAGCGCCCGGCCTCGATGCCATACGGGAACGGATCTCGCCCGAACACCGCGTCGATCTCGCGTGTCGATCAGGTCGCTCAGCGAACGGTCAGTCTGGTTGACGGTGATCGGCACCTCACGCAGCAGCGGCATCACGCCCGGCTCGCCATGCAGGCCGGTACCGTTGATCTGCCCTTCTATCCAGTGGATCTTCGACAGGTCGACGCTGAACTCGTGCTGCAGGATGCCGCGGATCCACACGGTCGCGGTAATCGTGCAGCGCGGCAACCCGACCCGCTTGCCCTCGAGGTCCTTCGGCGTACGGATGCCGGCGCACCGGTCGACCGTGATGCAGCCGTACCGGAAGCAGCGCGCGGGATACACCGGGATCACGATGAACGGCGTCTTTTCCTTCTGCACCGACAGCCGGGCGATATAGTCGGAGCATGACATCTCGGCTGCGTCGAACTCCTGCGTCGTTGGTTCCGGTGGATCCCAGGGTACTCATCGCTCGATTCCGATCATGCCGTGGCCTCGCCGACCGCAGGTGATGGTAAGTCAACCGGTGCACTGCTGCGCTGGATCAGTGCCCAGAGGCGCAGCGGGCACGCGGCCCTCGCCCTCGTCCGCTCCCTTCGCGCCGAGGTGTACGCCGGGCGCGACACCGTAGCGCTCGCCATAGAACGCGGCGATAGCGCACCAGCCACGTTCACACAATGATGGATCAGCCCTTCAGGTCGCGATACCACCGGGCATAGTCCTGCAGCAACCGCGGCATCGGGTACTGCGGCACGTAGCCGAGGTACCTGGCCGCCCGGGAGATGTCGGCGGGCTTCCAGTCGCCACCGCTCCAGGTCGAGCCCTCGGGTTGCGCCTCGATGCGGGTGCGGGTGCCGGGGATGGCACGCTCGAGTTCTGCCGCCAGTTCCGCCGGCCGGTAGATGCGGCCCATCGTGATGTTGAACACGCCGCTGCCGAGGTCTGGCACGTCGATCGCCTGAACGGTCGCCAGCGCCGCGTCCTTCGAATAGACCCATTCCATCGCGGTACCGGGAATCACCGCTTCGCGGCCGTCTACTGCAGCCTCGACCATCGCGCGGAAGATGCCGCTCGGCCCGCCGCCGCCGGGCCCGCTCCAGGGACCCGCCACCGGACAATAGCGCAGCGCCGCGAACGCGATGCCGAAGCTGCGCGCATAGTTCAGGCCGATGCTTTCGACGGCCTGCTTGGTGGCCGCATAGAATGTGTGCGGACGCGGTACCGCTTCTTCGCGCGAAAGGTCGCCGCCATCCTCGCCGCCGCTCTGATAGCGGTTGAGCACGCTGGAACTCGAGGCGACCACTCGGCCGATACCATGGATGCGCGCTGCTTCCATCACGTTGGCGAGCCCCATGATGTTCAGCTCGATGGCGGCATACGGGTTTCGCTGGGCGCCGAGCGTGAGCAGCGGATTGGCTGCGGTGTGCACGATCGCCTCGACCTTCGTCCGCGCGAGCGCGGCGCTGATCGAAAGCGGCCGCAGCACATCGCCTTCGATCAGGTCGATCGCCGACGGATCCAGGAGGGTTGCAAGCACCTCGCGCTGCGGGCGGGCGTCCAACACGAGCGGCCGCTCGCCGCGCTCGGCGAGGATCCTCGCGACCTGCGCGCCGACCAGCCCGGCACCGATGATCAGTGTGGTCATGCCTTGTCCTCCATGCTGCCCAGTATAATCGTGGGGAATGCGATCACTGCCGGAGACAACGGCAACGTGGTTGCGCCAGCGCGACCCTGACCGGTACCGCATCAACCTGGGGGATGACGATGTCCAAACGCAGCCGCCTGGATCGGCCCGTCGCGCGCCTGATCGCCTCGCTCGGGTTCCTGCCGGCGATCGCAGCCTCGGCGTGCTTCGCACAGGATTACCCGTCGCGCCCGATCCGCTATCTCGTGCCTTTCGGGCCCGGCAGCATCGGCGACATCACCGCGCGCACCGTCGGCCAGAAGATGTCCGAATCCATGGGCCAGCCGATCATCATCGACAACCGGCCGAGTGCCGGCCTGATCGTCGCATCGGTCGCGGCCGCCAAGGCAGAGCCGGACGGCTATACGGTGCTGCATACCGGCAATGGCGCGGCACTGACCGTGTCGATGTTCAACAGCCTGCCGTACGACATCGTGAAGGACTATGCACACATTTCGACGCTGGGCTTCTTCGACATGGCCGTGCTCGGCGCCGCTGACACGCGGTTCTCGTCGCTCGCCGATGCCCTGGCGCATGTGCGTGCGAATCCCGGCAAGCTCGACATCGGCACGCTGAACATCGGCAGCACACAATACCTGGCGGTGGAGCTGTTCAAGACGATGGCCGGCATCCGGGCGCAGACGGTGCCCTACAAGACCTCGCCCGCCGCGCTGGCCGCGCTGCGCGGCGGTGAAGTGCAGCTGATGTTCGAAAGCGTCGGCGCGGTGATCGGGCAGGTGCGGGCAGGCGCGGTGAAGGCACTGGCGGTCACCTCTGGCAAGCGCTCGCCGCTGCTGCCGGGGGTACCGACGGTCGCCGAGAACGGCGTGGCCGGCTACCACGCCGCCTCCTGGGCCTCGCTGGTGGCGCCGGCGCGCACGCCTGCGGCCATCGTCGAGCGCCTGAACCGCGAGGTCAATTCGGCCCTCGCCTCACCTGAGGTCGCGAAGCGCCTGCTCGATGTCGGCGTCGAGGTACGCGGCAGCACGCCCCGGCAGGCCACCGAACTGATGGCCTCCGAGATCGAGAAGTGGCGCGTCGTGATCGAACGCGCCGGCATCCAGAAGCAATAGCGCCCGCGACAGCCGGGCGCCCCGCCTCCCTACGCCTTAGGCGGGATCAGCGGCAGCAGCAGGTACGACTGACGGTCGCCACCCGAGTAGATCGTGTTCTCGGCGCCCAGGTTGTAGTCCGCATGGTAGTGGCCGTAGAAGTTGCTGCCGATGCCGTCGCGCGGCTGGATGTCGATGCGTATGCGGTGGCCCTTCCTGAACACCATGCAGGTCGGCCAGATCTCGACCTGGCACTCCACCGGCACGCCGGGCTCAAGCCACTGGCGCTCGTCGTGCGCATGGTACGGCCGGTAGGGCAGCGACTTCTTCGGGTCGAGCTTGCGGTGCGACGCGCGCAGGCAGCCCTTGGTCAGCGGCACCGCCTGCCCCTGCTGGCCGACCTCCCAGACATCCTCGCCGTCCGGCCCGATGTTGCGCAGGGTCGCGACGATGTCCGCGTCCTCGGAGGTGCTGGAGATCCAGAGGTTCAGCACGATCGGACCGGTGACCTCGGTGTCCTCGGTCATCGGTGGCGTCCAGAAGGAGGTGCCGAGCTTGTCCTTGCTGGCAAGCATCAGGGCGGTCGATGACGAAGAGACGCCAGCCTTGGTCGAGCCGCTCGCGCCGTAGGTCACGCTGCGCTCCTGGGCGGGCGGCGTGGTATTCAGCGTGCCGTCGATCTCGCCACCGGCCTCGTCGATGTCGAGGTGGAAGCGCGTCCACTGCGTGCGCGCGATCGGCCACTCGTCCTCGAAGCGGAACGCGTAGGGCTCGGCAGCACCACCGGTGCGGATCTGCAGCTTGACCGGCGGCTCGTCCATGATGCCGGTGTCGATGCCTTTCAGCCAGTAATCCATGAAGCGCAGCTGGTCCATGCGCCCTTCTTCCGAGTGGAACGGATGGAAGTGCGTGCCGCTGTGGATGCGCAGCTTCTTGTGCTTCGAGGCCGCGCACAGCCACGCCTCGGTATTGCCGCGCAGGTGCATGCTGTAGCCACTCCAGTTGCCGACGCTATACACCGGCACCTCGATCAGCTCCCAGCGGGCGCTGTTCATCCGCCAGAACCCCGAGTCGAGGTCGTTACGCATGTAGTGCCAGAGCATGTTGTTGTTGAAGGCGTCCGGGTTGTAGCTGCGCGGCTTGCCCAGCAGCTGGTGGGCCATGTTCGTCGTGTGCCAGGACATGATGAAGCCCATCGCGAACAGACCGCCGTGGTAGGCCTGGTCGCGGTACTGGTCGGCGCGGCCCTCCCAGGGGATGATCGCCTTCAGCGACGGCGGCTGCAGGCCGGCCAGCCGCCACTGGAACGCCGCGTGGTAGGACACGCCGTTGGTGCCGACCTTGCCGTTGCACCACGGCTGCTTCGCGATCCATTCGACGACGTCGTAGGCATCCACCGCTTCCTGGTACGAGCTGGGTTCCGACATGCCGGGCGACTTGCCCGAGCCGCGCGAATCGACACGGATCAGCGCGTAGCCGCGTGGGCACCACCACATCGGGTTGGCGGTCTCCCAGTTCATGTACGGGTTCGGCGCTTCCTCGAGGTCTGCCGGCGGCCGCCACAGCTTGTCCTTCTGGTAGGGGCCGATGTTCATGATGCCGGGGAAGGTCTCAGTCCCGCCGTCGGGACGGAACACGTCGGCATACAGCACGCTGCCGTCGCGCAGCGGGATCTGGACGTCCTTCTCGACGATCAGCGGATAGTCCTTCGGCTGCGAGTGGTTGACATGGTTGGCGTGGTTGTCGCTCTTCTCGGTCATCTGTTCATCCTCGGTTCGTCAATGCCTGCTCATCAGCCTGCGTTCTGGTTCACTCGACCTGCAGCGCGCCGACCTTCACCAGCCGCGCCAGCCGCGCCAACTCCGACTTCAGCAACTCACCGTAGCGCGACGGCGGGCCACCTTCGATCTCGATGCCGAGCTGGTCGAAGCGCGTGCGCACGTCCGGCAACGCAAGCACCTTCTCGACGTCGGCGTTGATGCGCTCGATGACCGCGCGCGGCGTCTTCGCAGGCGCATCGAGGCCGAACCAGACGATTGCATCGGCGCCCTTGATGCCCTGCTCCTGCAGGGTCGGTACGTTCGGCAGCGACGCCATCCGCTTCGCACCGGCCGAGGACAGCACGCGCAGCCGGCCGGCCCTGACCAGCGACTCGGCCGACACCCAGGTGGTGAACATCAGCTGGATCTGGCCGCCGGCGATGTCCGCCAGCGACGGGCCGGTACCCTTGTATGGCACATGCGTGGCCTGGATGCCAGTGACGGACTTGAACACTTCGAGCGCGGTATGCAGGTTGCTGTTGCTGCCGGCCGAGCCCCAGTTGATCCGTCCCGGGTTCGCCTTCGCGTACTCGACCAGCTCGCGTGCATTGCGCGGGGGGAAGGCCGGGTTGACGACGATGATCAGCGGCGAGTAGCCGATAAAGATCACGGGTGCCAGCTCCCCCATCGTGAACTGCGGCTTCGCGCTCAGCACCACATGGTTGACCGTGGGCCCCGGGTTGGTCACCAGCAGCGTGTAGCCGTCCGGCGTGCCCTTCGCGACCAGTGCCGCGCCGAGCGCCCCGCCTGCGCCGGGCCGGTTGTCGACCAGCACCGCCTGCCCCCAGGCGTCGGACAGCTTCTGGCCGATCAGCCGGCCGATGATGTCGTTCGAGGCACCGGGCGTGAACGGCACCACCATCCGCACCGGGCGCGACGGGTAGACGTCCGCTGCACCCGCGATGCCAGGGGCGATGCCAAGACCGAGCACCAGGCACACCCCTGCCGACATCGAAGCCAATGCCCATGCGCCGGCTCCCGCAGCCGAAAGCTTCCCTTCCATCGCCCTCTCCTCAGACCCGGACGGCTCCGTCATGGCGACCCGCCCCGGGATCCGTTCGTTCAGCCAGACGTCGAGGATACGACGAGACACGCTGCATTCGCCTTGGGGTCAGACCCCGGGGTCAGGCCCCGATTTCTGTTTTTCTGGCGTGCTAGGATTCCTCGGGGCAGGACGCCATCGATGAGCGTCCGCAGATACGGGAGGGGACGATGGACGAACCGATGATCCACCGGCGCTCGCTGCTGAAGGCAGCCGCCGCAGCCGCAACGACCGGGCTGGCTGCCTGCATGCCGCACGCACGCGACGGCAGCGCGATGGATACGAACGACGGCGCACGCCTGCCCACCCGCGGCGAGTACCTGATCCGCGGGGCGACCATCCTCAGCATGGATGCCGCGGTCGGCGACTACGAACGCGGCGATGTGCATGTGCGCAACGGTTCGATCGTCTCGGTCGGCACTGTGCCGTCCGCCGCCACCGCCAACGCCACCGCGATCGACGCCACCGGCATGATCTGCATGCCAGGCTTCATCGACACCCACTGGCACCTGTGGACCAGCATCACCCGACCGATCATCCGCATCGACGACCCGAAGCGCGGCTACTTCCCGGTCACCAGCTTCCTCGGCCGCTTCTACACGCCCGAGGACAGCTACCGCAGCGTACGCCTCGGGCTGTCGGAGGCGATCACCGCCGGCGCGACCACCGTGCACAACTGGGCGCACAACATCGTGACGCCAGAGCATGCGGACGCCGAGCTGCGCGCGATGCGCGACACGGGCCTGCGCGGCCGCTTCTCGTACGGACCGGCGCAGGGCATGCCCGACGACAAGCCGATGGATCTGGCCGGCCTCGCGCGCACCCAGAAGGCCTGGATGCCCAACGATGGCCTGCTCACCCTGGGCATCAATTCGCGCAACGTCGGCACCGACCCGAACCCGCTGCGCGGCAACATCCCGCTCGAGATCGTGCGTGCGGACTGGGGCGGTGCGCGGGCGCTCAAGCTGCCGATCACGCTGCACACCTCCGGCCCGAGCCCGATAACCTTCCTCGAGCAGAACGGTCTGCTCGGCCCGGACGTCCAGCTGGTGCATCCGCTGCTCACCACCGCGGCCGAACGCAAGATCCTGCGCGAGCGCGGCGTGAGCTACAGCATCTCGCCGCTGGGCGAATCGCGGCGGCCGTCGAGCGCAGGCGTGATCCAGCTCGGCGAGCTCCTCGAAGCTGGCGTGAAGACCAGCCTGTCGATCGACCACACCGGCACCTACAGCGTCGACTACTTCAACTGCATGCGGCTGCTGTACAACCTCCACCAGCACCGGATCGGACCGAAGTTCCCGTTGACCGCCCGCCGGCTCGTCCAGCTGGCGACGCTCGACGGCGCGATCGACCTGGGCATCGCCGACCGCACCGGCTCGCTCACTCCGGGCAAGCGCGCCGACCTCATCCTGGTACGTACCCGCGACGTTAACATCGCACCGTCGGGCGATCCCTACGAGGCACTAGTGTCGTTCGCGCAGCCGCGGAACATCGATACCGTGATCGCTGACGGACGAGTGCTCTGGCGCGGCGGCCGGTTCACGGCGCTGGACCATGGACGGGTGCTGGAGGAGGCGGAGCAGGCGTCGGCCGCGGTGCGGGCGCGGGCGAAGTGGGGGTGAGGAAACCCGGGTCAGACACGCATTCCGCGCTGATCTGGCACGACCGTTTGCACCTGG
>CANGXU010000046.1 GCA_947457885.1 Betaproteobacteria bacterium | reverse complement strand
GCTGGCTCCCGGAAAAGAGCAGTTGTCGCCCCGGCCGGGGTCGGCGGCCGACCCGCGCATGGCGCGGCCCGCCGAGGGCATGCCCTCCGCACCCGAGCCGCGCGCGCTGCCGCCGCTGGAACCCAGCGAGTTCCAGCGCTTCGTGCAGCAGTCCACCGGGCTGCTGCTGCCGCGCTTCGGCGCTTCGCTGTTCGAGGAAGCGTCGTCCAGCTTCGTGCCGGTGGAGAACGTGCCAGTCACGCTGGATTATCTCGTCGGGCCGGGCGATGAGCTGCGCATCCGGGTGTGGGGCGCGGTCGAGGGCGACCACCGCAGCACGGTTGACCGCAACGGCAACATCGACATTCCGCAGATCGGCACGGTGGCGGTGGCCGGCGTGCGCATGGACCGACTGGAAGCGCATGTGCGCGCAGCCATCGCGAAGAGCTTCCGCAACTTCGAGCTGAGCGTGACGCTGGGCCAGCTTCGCTCGATCCAGGTGTTCGTGGTGGGGCAGGCGCGGCGGCCGGGCAGCTACACGGTGAGTTCGCTGTCCACGCTGGTGAGCGCACTGTTTGCCTCGGGTGGGCCCTCGGCCACCGGCTCGATGCGGCGGGTGCAACTGCGCCGCGGCGACAAGGTGGTCACCGAGTTCGACATCTACGATTTTCTCTCGCGAGGCGACAAGTCGCGCGATGCACGGCTGCTGGCGGGCGACGTGATCTTCATCCCGTCCGAGGGGCCGACGGTGGCGCTGTCCGGCAGCGTGCGCGTGCCGGGCATCTACGAACTGAAGGCGGATACGCCGTTGTCGGAGGTGCTGGCGCTGGCCGGCGGGCTGGCCAGCACCGCAGCCGGGCAGCGCGCCATGGTCGAGCGCATCGAGGGCCGGCAGGTACGGCGGGTAGAGACCTTCGATCTCAATGGCGACGGGCTCAAGCGCGCGCTGCGCGACGGCGACGTGGTGTCGGTGCAGCCGATCTCGCCGCGGTTCGCCAACGCGGTCACGCTGCGCGGGCATGTGGCGATGCCGATGCGCCACCCGTTCCGCCCCGGCATGCGGGTGAGCGACCTGATTCCCGAGCGCGAGGCGCTGGTGGTGCCGGATTATTACCTGCGGCGCAACCTGATCACGCGCCGCGACCTCGTCGACGAGCGCGAGTCTGGACAGGGTGTCGCGGGCATGCCCGGTCGAACCATGAGCCAGGAGCAAGGGACAGCCGCGGCGGGCCGGGTACCGCTGCGCCGTGATGGCGGCGCAGACAGCGGCGCGCGCGACGTGCCGGCCCCGCGCGACAGCAACCAGTTGCTGGAAGAGATCCGGGACATCTCGCGCGCAGAGGTGAACTGGGACTACGCCGTCGTCGAGCGGCTGGACGCCAACGACCTCACCACCCGCCTGATTCCATTCAACCTGGGCCAGGCGGTGATGGACCGCAACCCGGAGCAGAACCTCGTGCTGCAACCGGGCGACGTGGTCACCGTCTTCTCGCGCGCGGACTTCGGCGTGCCCGCCGCCCGGCGCTCGGCCATGGTGGTGCTGGAGAACGAGTTTCGGACGCCCGGGGTGTACCAGGCGAAGCCGGGCGAGACGCTGCGGCAACTGGTAGTGCGGGCAGGCGGGCTGTCGCCCAATGCCTACCTGTATGGCGCCGTGTTCACCCGCGAATCCACCCGCCAGTCGCAGCAGAAGGCCCTGGAGGAGGCGATCGCGCGGATGGAGGTGGACCTGCAGCGCGCGACCGCGACGCGCGCGCAGAACGTGCTGCCGGGCGATGCGGATGCGCTGGCGCGCGAAACGGCCGCCCAGCAAGGCACGCTGCAGCGGCTGCGGCAACTGCGTGCGACCGGGCGCATCGTGTTCAACCTGCCGGAACAGCCGCAACTGGCCGACATCCCCGACCTGCCGCTGGAAAACGGTGACCGGTTGATGGTTCCACAGCGACCCGCCATCGTCAGCGTGCTGGGTTCGGTCTACAACGCGGGGACGTTCATCCATCGCAACGGGCAACGCGTGGGTGACTACATCCGCCTTGCGGGCGGGCCGCTGCGCACGGCTGATGACCGTGCCATCTACATCCAGCGGGCGGACGGGTCTCTGGTGAGCCGTCGGCAGTCAGGGTGGCTGGCGGGCGGTTTCGAGAACCTGGCGCTGATGCCGGGTGATTCGGTGGTCGTGCCCGAGAACTTCGAATACGTGAGCTGGACGCGCACGCTGCGCGACTGGTCGCAGATCTTCTTCCAGTTCGGACTGGGTGCGGCGGCGATCAAGGTGCTGAGGGACTGATGGCGATGAGTACGACGACACCGGATGCGGGCGGCGGGGGTGTCCAGGCGGCGATCCCCAAGGGCAGCGACGACGAGATCAGCCTTTTGGAGACACTGCGGGTGCTGTGGAAGCACAAGTGGTTGTTGATCGGGTCCACAATTGGCGCGGGTGTGCTGGCGGCAGGGGTCACGCTTCTGATGCCGAATTACTACACCGCGACGGCGAGGATCCTGCCTCCGCAGCAGAGCAGTTCGAGTGCTGCGGCGTTGTTGGGGCAACTGGGCGGGCTGGCTGCGGCGGCTGGGGGAAGCATAGGCGGGATCAGGAACCCGAACGATCTCTATGTGGGGATGTTGAAAAGCCGCACGGTCGCGGACCGTCTGATCGAGAAGCTCGACCTGAAAGTGTACTTCGACGCGAAGTACCAGATGACCACCCAGATGCGGCTCGCCGAGGCGAGCCGCATCGCTGCCGGGAAAGACGGGATCATCTCGATCTCGGTCGAACTGAAGGATCCGAAGCTCGCCGCTGGCGTCGCCAACGCGTATGTCGAGGAGCTGATCCGATTGACTGGCGTCCTGGCTGTCACCGAGGCCTCGCAACGGAGGCTTTTTTTCGAGCGACAGTTAGCGAAGGCGCGGGACAACCTCGCTGCCGCGGAGGTCGCTGCCCGCGAGGCGCTGACCAAGGGTGGACTCGCTGTGGTGGAGGGGCAGGGTCGATCCCTTGTGGAGGCTAGTGCGCGTCTGCGTGCACAGATCACCGTGAAGGAAGTGCAGCTTGGCGCGATGCGGTCATTCGCAGCGGAAAACAATCCCGACCTGCGGCTTTTGCAGACTGAACTGGCGGCTCTCAGGGCAGAACTCGCCAAGGTCGAGGGGGCCGGCAGTGCGGGCGTTTCGCCCAAGCTCAATGCCGCCGCGTCAGATAACGTACGCCTGCTTCGTGAACTGCGGTATCAGGAGGCGCTTCAGGAACTGCTCGCCCGGCAAACGGAAGCGGCGCGCCTGGACGAAGCCCGCGATACTTCACTGATTCAAGTGCTTGATACCGCAGTAGAGCCCGATCGCAAGTCATCTCCAGGGCGAGCAGTTATCACTCTGGTGTCTTCTTTCGTCGTCTTCGGCTTGATGTGCATCGGTATCTTCATTTACCGGCAGTTACGGAGTATTCGCTAAAGTTCTGGGATAACGCGCCCATGGAAAGCTTCTTCGATAGCGTGGAAGATCAGTGAATCAGCGCCGCCCGCTGCCGTGCGTGGGCCCACGCCCAGGACCCGTTGTAGGCGATCAATGAAGCGCGCCTTGTCGGCGAAGGCCATCGGCGTAGATGTGCACGCTCCGAAACGAAAGGAGCGCGAGATGGCTGGACGACGAGGATAGAATGTAGCCTCCGCGCGACCAGTGCAGTACCTTCGCCCAGTTCGCCGGCCGGTTCACGAACACGAACAGGTGCCCGAACGCTTCGGTGGTTCACGCTCTTGACGTTACTCCTCGGCATTAATGATCCAGCTAAAGTTAAGCTGCAGCCAGAGATATCCTGAACAAGCAATAAATGCCAAAAATAGAACTCGGTCAAAACCGCGTCGGGTTGATACTCGGGGCCAGAGATATACCATGAACGGAAAAAGAAAGTAATCCACTCGCGAAAACAGCCCTGCATATCCGGGTGAGACAATCACCGGCGCCGCCACTATTGTGTATAGCAATGCATAGTTCGCCACAAAAGGATCACAGCTTCGCTTAGCTTGATTATAAATATACATCGCGAAAGCTATAGCGATAATCTGCTTCGCGACATACTTTGAAAAGTCATCGCCCACAGCACTCGCGTAAATGGAAATCGACGCGTCGGACAGTGTGAGCCCCAAAAGCATAAGGGAAACAGCCGTGGCGGCGGCCAGTACAGCACGGCGCGGAAGCCTGGCAAGCGCGTAACTAGCAAAAAGAATGAACGCAAATTGATGACTTAGAAAAGAGAAAACAGCGAGCAATAGGCTCGCCAAAGGCACCTTTAGATAAGAAATGGCACAGAGAAAAAATCCGAGCGCGAGAAACTGTCGTTGGAAGTTAACTGATAGATGCGCCCCGTAAAAAGAGAAAGAAAAGAAAAGAATAATTAGAATAGAATCGATGAGCCGATATCTGGAGGAGAGGGCCGCCCAAGCGACTAAGAAATTACAAATAAAAATTGATGTGAGTAAGTATACCCAAAAGCTATCGCCCCCCCTCGCCAAGATGAATAACATTGGTTCGTGTGGGTATACCGCCGTCCACTCCGAGTTATCAATTAGAGAAAAATAGTAGGATGCATCTCCTCGGAACAAAAGCATATCCGCAGAGAGTGTGGACCAAAACACCGAGGTGAAAACGCACACGACGAGCAGGCATAAAAATGCAGTCAGCCTTTTTTTCATCTTGAGGGGGTGCGAGAACGTGGTCCAGCTCAACGGAATGCAACGCCGGTAGCAATAAGTCGCTTGCATGCGGAGTGAAAGATGGACAGTTTTTTCGAAGGAACGGCGAAAACCATACTCGCGAACCCTTGAACGACGTCTACCTGTTGCAAACTCAGTGCCGGCCCTCGTATTAGCGCGGTTGTCGCGCTAAGCAACTTGGAAATGCCGCGCCTACCTGGCTTGAACGTCGTTCTGAATACGAAGAATTCATAAGTGGGAAGTAATGACGCGCACGAGAAAAACTGTGTAGTACAATGCGTCTCAAATCCGACGATAGGCTGATGCTTAAGCAACTGAGTCGCGCCCGAAAGCACCTGTGCCTCATGCCCTTCAACATCTATCTTTAAAAAGACTGAATCGTCGTCCTTCACCTTCACAAGATCGTCGAGTCGTTGCACGCAAACGGTCGGCGCATTCGTGGGATTTCGGCTTCTTTGCGTGACCGTCGCGCCACCGGAGTGACCAGTCGGCACAAGTAGGTTGGCATTACCTGCAACGTCACTCGCTGCCGCGTTATGGATACGGACGTCCGGTCGTTGGCGAAAAATAGTTCGTAGGGTGAGGACAGCACTTGGGTTCGGTTCGACCAAGTGCGATTGAGAAAAAGAATCAGTAACCGCTGCAGCAAACTGGCCGAAGTTTGCGCCAACATCAATGTATACGGGATTGCTGCTGACTTTGCCGATTAGGCTAACGAGAGCGACATTCTCGGGTTCGTTTAGTACGTCGAAAAAGAAAAAGCGCTGATCGTAATCACCTAAGTCAAACGAAACGTCTTGGCCACTAATGCATCGGGTGGCAGTCTTCTTCTTGAGTGAAAACCGAGCTATAACGGATGCATGCGCGCGCGAAGCCCAATAGCGCCGAAAGCCTGTCGATGGAACTGCGCTACGCTGTAGGATATTGTTCATTGTTGCCGCTCTGTTGAATGGCTTGGAAATGTGGTGCGATCGTTGTTGAATAGGCGCAAATACTCGCGAGCGACCAAGTCAGGGCGCAAGGTAGCAAGTTCGACGTAAGGGCTTTTCTGTTGGAGCACAAGAGCGCGGCGAGTAATGACGGTTAGGGCATCAACATCAAAGGACAGGGGGAAAGCGAAGACGTTACGTTCGAGGGACAGCGGCGCGATCTCGATTCCGCCGCCACAAGCGGGCATCAATACGTTACAGCCTCTCAGTAATGCTTCTGCGTAAGTTATGCCAAACGCTTCGGTCTCGCACCCGGAAAAGAAAAGAACTGATTGATCTAGAGCGTCGACTATGGCGGTCACGTCTTGTTTGCCCCAAAAGGTTATCTTTGGATTGCCCCGAAAAGCTTGTTTCAGGGGTTCTGCTTCAGGGCCGTCTCCCAGTATTTGTATTGTCAAATGCTTGAATCGCGGGTCTCGAAGTGCATTTAAGATCGGCGGAATCAGTCGATGTACGTTCTTTGCTTTGTCGAGCCGTCCGACAAAAGTGATCCATGTGCGCGGTTTGCGTGGCATTCGCGCCGAGGTGAAGAATGGTTCAGCTACAGGATTGTGCACCACTGCCCTAATTTTGAGTCCGTAAAGACCCTCAAGATGTTGCTTAACATAGTGAGAAACAGCGACGAGTTTGTGGCGTCTTGAAGCAATGCCGTATGCAAAAAGTATCGAATTCACCTTCCAGTGCGACTGAGCGTCCCTTCGTGGTATCCCGTGCGCAACGTAAAGCGCGTCGTTTAAGAACGGCAAAGCAAATGCTGCGCTTGTACTGAGTATGTATTGCGCATTCACATCTAGTCGCCCGGTAGCCGCCTGGCGGAGGATGTCTTTAGGCGAGATAAGTTCCGCGCGTACGCCGAGCGCGATAAATCCAGAATGCAGAGCGTTCGCAAACGACGATAGTCCGCCGGTTTCCCTTCCAGACGAGATGTATACCACTCTCATATGAGAACGACGCGCATGAATCCGATGCCGAACGCTACGGCTGTGAGCGCGATGATAAGTGCATCGATAGCTTTTCGCTTGCCGGAGTAGAGTCCTACATAAACATCGAGCGCGGCTGGTGCGACGATTGAGACAAGTATCGCGATTGTAGACTCTCTAAATACTAAGCTCGGAACCACAGAGGTGGCAATTACACATACAAGTATGGATAACAGCCTATCCGACTCGTGTTTTGCGCTTCGAAGCACATGGGGAAGCACCAATGAAATGGTCGATCTTAGCACTCGTTCAATTGTGGAAACTACAAAGGAGAGTGTTCCCAGGTGAGCTAGTACACAAGCTTGAAGTATACTGGCGCTAAAGCTGGTGCTGAAAAGCCGAATAGGAGCGGCGCTTGATGCCAGGGGAGTTTTATGGAACGTTCGTGGATGCGTGCGAGGTCTCAAGTATTCGAGCCAGCAGGCGGTGCCGTACAGCACGCTTGGTGCAAAGTAAACGCTGATTGCTAACCCCGCTGGTAGCTCTTGATAGGAATAGGTACTTAGCAGAAACGCAGCGATCGGCAGTCGAGTGCCGAGAATAATTGTTGGCCACCTGTGTTGCATCAGTATTGGCAAATGTGTTGGGATACACAAGACAGTCACAAATGCTAATGCGTAGGCAAGCGGAATCCAATCAATGAAAGCGATTAGTAACGTCGCGAGCAGCGCTAACACTAATCGTATGGTTGCATAAGATAATTCTCGTGGTTTATTTAGTGTAGTAGAGTGCTGTTGCAACCCATGCCGCAAGAGCGCGACGCCGATGAAACCAACCAATGCCTCGGCAGCGGCAATCGAACTACTGGTGCTTCCTTCTGCGAGATAAGCGATGGTTGAAAACCAGACGACTGAACTCGTCCAGTTGACAAGTTGGAAAGTGAGTATATCTGTGTGTATATTGCGTATTCTAGGGATCACGCGCTTAGATTTGCAGGCATCAGCTTAGCTTATTGGGGCGTAGTGGTTCATAGGACAGTAGCGCGTTAAAGGCATAACGCACGAATACCGTGGACGCGCGCACGAAAGTTAAGTGTTCGTGTGTACGATAGATTCGCCAGACGTTCAGTGCTGACTTTGCTTTGTTGCTTGATCGTGACTCTCTTCCAATCCGAACGCGACACAAATCGTCCTTTATCCCGTAAAGCATCGTGGTTTTTGACAAACGAAGCCAAAGAAGCAGATCCTCGTGCAGTCCACTCTGGCGAGGCAGTTCTGGCCAGTTCAGCGTTAGTGCAGTCGTGTCAAACACTACTGAAGAGGTATTTATTGGTCGACTGACAAGTAACGTGTTATAAGTCGCGACTTGCGGGACGTCGCGTTGTCGATATAGTCTTTGTGTCGAAAACTTTCTATAGGCGGTAAATGTGAACGTAGCGCCGGTGGACTGCATGAACGTTAGCTGGATTTCAAGTTTGTTTGGTAACCATTTGTCGTCGGCGTCGAGAAAGGCCACGTATCTGGCTTGGACAACCTTTAGCCCACTGTTTCTCGCCGCACTAACGCCCTGGTTGTGTTGAGAAAGAAGCTGGACTCGTTTGTCTGACTGCTGAATGTTCGTGACGAGCTCTCTTGTTTGATCTGTCGACCCGTCATCGACGACGATTATCTGTAGCCGTTTCTCTGTTTGCGTGATTGCGGAATCGAGAGCCTCAAGAATTGTCGCTGCGGCGTTGTGGGCCGGAATGATTACGGCGACGAGCGGCGGATTAATGTCAGCGGTCCTACTCGGGGGATCGTCGCGTTGCATAGCGGAGTTGTGCGTCGAAGGCGTAAAGATATCGCAGAGGAGGGGGCGAGATCGTGTATTCCGCGTGAAGGTGATGACCGCGCGAGGCCGGCACAGTTTTGACTGCTAATGGGAGTGTGCCAGTAAGGGTGTTTGTTCTGTTGGACTGATAGGGCTGGCGGTGGTTGTAGAAATACGCAATTCTGCGATGAAGCCAGCCGGCTTGCAGCAACGATTCGAATTGAGGCCGGTGTACGCACTGCTCCTTCAATCTCCTGACTACCTGCTCGGCTATACCGAGCCCGACGATGCATAGATGACCGGCCGTTATGGCTACTCCGAATAGAAGAGCTGCTCCGACTTTCGCGAATTCAGAAACTCGTGCTGCACCGTGGCAGTGAGCGCCTCCCGCAGCGTCTGGGGAGGGACAAAAGCCAGTCGGCTGGCCGATGATGCAAAGGCCGAGTCTGAACAGAACTTCCGGACGCGGATGCTACTGATCGCTAATCGCTTTCCCGTGAGGTTGGCGATTCCATCGAACACGCTTCCAATCAGGTAGCCAGCGGTGTAGGGCAGCCTGATTCCTATGCGCGCAGGTTTCCCGAGCAGCTGCCTCACCATACACACGAATTCGTTCATCGTCATGTCGGGCTTGTCGATGTAATTGACGATGTGGATGCCTGGCGCGAGCTGCGTGCAATGCTCGATGAATGCCGCCACGTTCTCGACGTAAGCCATCGATTTGCGGTTTGTGCCAGGGCCGACCATCACGAATGCCCGCGAGGCGATCTGCCTCAACAGGTTGTAAACGTTGCCGCGGTTGTTCTCGCCGAAGACCACGGTCGGGCGGATGATGGCAAGTGTGCGTTCGGCGGGGTTCTCACGCTGCCATTCGGTAAACACCTGTTCGGCTTCGTACTTTGTCCGGCCATAGTCGTTGAACGGTGCGATCGCGCCGGTCTCATCGGTGTCGACCGGGGCAAATCCGTAGACTGCGACCGAACTCGTGAAGACGATCGTGGTTACGTCCTTCCTTCGCGCCGCCGCGCAGATGTTTCGTGCGCCATCGACATTGACCTCGTCGTAGAGCGAGCGGGGCTGCACGTCATCACGATGCTCTGCCGCGAGGTTGATGAGTGTGGCGCCCGCGCTGATCTGTTCCGTCAGTGTGGCCTGCTCCCGTACGTCCGCGATGGAGGTCAGTTGGGGGAACGTCGCACTCGCCACCTTGTCGATGATCCTGACCGCACAATCGGGCCGTTCCTGAAGCCGTCTGACCAGCCGGGTACCTATGAACCCGCTGCCGCCGATGACGTCGATGTGCTGCATCATGATTGTCCGTGGTGGTTGGCGGGGCTATTCAATCCCAATCCTTCTCACTCCCCCAGCCGCGCCGGCAACCTGCGATCGATCCACACCATGGCCGCCACCGCCGCTACTGCCCATCCCGCAAGCAGCGCGGTGCGCACAACCCCGTCGCACTCCAGCGCAGCCAGCGCAATCGCGGCGCTGAAGGCCATCGCCGCATACTCGGCGAGCGCGACCCGCCGATGCGTCCATCCGGAGCGCACCAGTCGCGTGAAGTAGTGCTGGCGGTGTGCGTGCCAGACGCGTTCGCCGCGAAGCAGCCTGCGCGCCAGGGTGACCGAGGCATCGATACAGAAGGGGGCGAAGACGACAACCGGGAACCAGACCGGCCAATAGCCGGCGGCGATACCGATGGCGCCCAGCGCGCCGGCGAGAAAGCCCAGCGGCACGACACCCACGTCGCCCATGAATATGCGCGCGGGATGGAAGTTGTAGCGCAGGAAGGCGAGTGCGGCGAGCGCGATGGCCGCCGACAGTGCCGCCGGACCAGTGTCGCCCACGCGCAGGAAGCCCGCAGCCAGCGCGCTGAAGCCGATCGCGGTCATGCCGCCGGAGAGCCCGTCGGCACCGTCCATGAAGTTGTAGAGGTTGATGGCCCAGCCCAGCGTAATCACGGCCACCGGCACCGCGAGCAGGCCCAGCCATCCCGCCGGCCAGTTCGCCGCACCGGGCGCGAGCAGCAGGAACAGCGCGGAGACGGCCAGATGCACCGCCAGGCGCAGCAGCGCCGGCAGGCCGCGGAAATCGTCGATCAGCGACACGCCAGCCAGTACGCCGGCCCCGGCCGCCAGCCAGCCAGCCAGCGGCCACGCCGGCGCGATCACGAGCGCTGCGAGCAGGCTCGCGCCGATCACGGCCACGCCGCCCGAGCGGGGGGTGGGCGTGCTGTGCAGCGAGCGCCCGTTCGGATGGTCGACTGGCATCCAGCGTCGCCCGGGGCCCAGCAGCCACGTCAGCGACGCGAGAGCCACGACGAAGGCAAGTGGCGGCGAGGCGACCGCAAGCCACTGGGTGGCAACCGCACTCATCGCGCGCCGCTCCTGCCCGTGCGCAGCCACGGGTCGTCGTACGGATCGTCGCGCGGGTCGTCGTTACCCCCGCCATGTAACAGCCGCAAGTCGGTGACCTCGTCCATGCACGCGGGTGCGTTTGAGGGGCCGGTCGGTTCCGGATGCGTACCGACGCTTGCCACTACGTTGAACTTGTTCATCGAAGGCGGTCTTTCGGACACGCGGGAAGGGGGCGCCGACGAACGGCTTCGTGCGCGAGGATAGCATGGCCGTAATGCAGAGACCGGCACCTTACCTTCGCGGCAATCAGTGCATATCAGCAAGGGGTGTGCTTACCGGCGTCCATCAATGATACATGTCCACCTTTGTTGTCGCGCCCGAACCGCGATTCGCCGACGGCCATGCCGACGTGCTCGTTCGCATCGGACTCGGCGATCAAACTGCCCTGTATGCCGCCGAAGTCGTGCAGACATTGTGGCCAGCCACGCTCGGCGCAGTGCTGGTCAAGTTGGGGCGCCCAGGCCCGCGAGCCCTGCTCGTCGCGGATCAGGTCACGCCCGCGCTCGCCGACGAGTTGAAAGCCCGGCGAATTCCGTTTCTCGATACCGCCGGCAATGCCTACCTCGATCAGCCCAACCTCTATATCTGGGTAAAGGGTCAGAAGGCCGCCGCCCGGCCTGAAAAGCCGGAAATTGGCCGGGCATTCCAACCGACGGGGCTCCAGGCTCTCTTCGTATTGCTCTGCGATCCGGGTGCCATCAATCGACCCTACCGCGACCTCGCCGCGATGGCTGGCGTCGCCCACGGCACTGTAGGATGGGTCATCCCCGATCTTCAGCGTCTTGGGTTCGTCGCTGACCTGAAGGGCAAGCGAGGTACGCGTTGCCTGTACAACCTCGAACAACTGCTCGACCAGTGGGTGACCGCCTACGCCCGCGTGCTGCGGCCGCGTCTGTTGATTGGCCGTTATTACATTCCTGCGCCAGACGCCTGGAAAGACTGGCCGCTTGCCGAGTACGATGCAATCTGGGGCGGGGAGCCGGCCGCCGCACTGCTGACAAACTACCTGCATCCTGGTGAGCTCACCCTGTACGCAGAGAAACCCCCTGGTTTGCTCGCCGGCCGCCAGCGATTCGCCCGCGACCCGGCGCCTGGACACGCTGCCATCGTCGAGGTCCGCAAGCGGTTCTGGACCTTTCCTGGTGATCCAGCGCATCCCATGATCGCACCACCGATTCTCGTCTACGCCGATCTGCTCGCGACCGGTGATGCACGCTGCATCGAGACGGCGAAGATGATCTACGACGCCTATGTCGCTCGACTTCTCAAGCAAGGCTGACCTCGCTCCGCTTGGCCGGGTAATGTGTTGAGCTGGGTCGTAGATCGCCTGAGCAACATGCGGAGCGAGTACATCGATACGTTCTCCCAGCCGCGTCGCCCACTCGCATCGTCGAGTCGACATGTCGGTCGAGCGGCCGGCCGTTCACCGCGCAACATGTTCGCAACGCGACCGTAACAAGCATGACTTAGCCTCTGGCCCACGCGCCTCGACTGACGCCGTGCCACCGGAGGACATTCATGCAACGACGCCATTTCGTACAGGCCACCGCCGCACTCGGCGCATCCGGATTCGCGCTGCCCGCCGCCCTGGCGCAGCAGCAACGTGCGATCTGCTACAACTGCCCGCCCGAGTGGGCCGACTGGGGCGGCATGCTGCGCCTGATCAACCAGCGCATCAACGTGTCGGTGCCACCGGACAACAAGAACTCCGGGCAGGCGATGGCTGCACTGACCGCCGAACGCGCGAATCCGGTGGCCGATGTGGTCTATCTCGGTGGTCAGTTCGGCCCGCAGGCCCGCGAATCCGGCCTCGTCGCCCCGTTCATGCCGCAGCGGTTCAAGGAAGTCCCGGACAGCCTGAAGGACAAGGACGGCTTCTGGTTCACCATCCACTCCGGCACGCTGGGCCTGTTCGTAAACACCGCCGCGCTGCGCGGACGGCCGGTGCCCAAGACCTGGAAAGACCTGCTCAACCCGCAGTACCGCGGCATGGTCGGCTACCTGAACCCGGCGAGTGCGGCCGTCGGCCAGGTCGGCGTCGTCGCCGTCAACCTCGCGCTGGGCGGCAGCTACGACAACTTCGATCCGGCGATCGCGTTCTTCAAGACGCTGCAGGCGAACCAGCCAATCGTGCCGACGCAGACCGCCTACGCGCGCGTGCTCTCGGGCGAGATTCCGATCCTGCTCGACTACGACTTCAACGCCTACCGTGGCCAGTACTCCGACAAGGCGCCGGTGCAGTTCGTGATCCCCGGCGAAGGCACGCAGGCGCTTCCCTACATCATGGCGCTGGTCGCCAAGGGACCGAACCCGGACAGCGGCCGGCGCATCCTCGACTTCGTGCTCTCCGATGAGGGCCAGCGGCACTGGGCGAATGCCTACCTGCGCCCGGTGTTTCCGCAGGCGATGAGCGCCGAAGTGCGCGCGCGCTTCCTGCCGGATGCGGAGTACAAGCGCTCGACCCCGCTCGACGTGTTCCGGCTCGCCGCAGCGACCAAGGTGATCGCGGAGCGCTACCAGAAGGAAGTCGGTTGACGGGGGTTGCACGCTGATGGGTGGCCGCGAACGCCTGTTGCTGCTGGCGCTGATGGCGCCGGCGGCCATCGTGTTCGCCGCCTTCTTCCTGCTGCCGCTGGCGCGCCTGTTCGTGATCGGCGGTACCGGCCCCACTGGCTGGAGTGCGTACCTGGCAATCGTCACCGATGCGCGCTACTTCCGCAGCCTGGTGTCGACGGTGCTGCTGTCGGCATCGGTGACCGCCGCCACGCTGGTGATCTCGGGCATCGCCGGGGTGTTCCTCGAACGCAACCGCTTTCGCGGCCGGGCGCTGGTCACCGCCATGCTCACCCTGCCGCTCGCCTTCCCCGGCGTGGTGATCGGCTTCATGGTGATCATGCTCGCCGGCCGCCAGGGACTCATCCCGGAGATCACCGATGCGCTGTTCAACGAGCGGCTGGTGTTCGCCTACTCGATGGCCGGGCTGTTCATGGGCTACGTGTATTTCTCGATCCCGCGCACCATCCTCACCGTGATGGCCTCGGCCGAGAAGCTGGACCCGCGGCTGGAGGAGGCCGCACGCTCGCTCGGCGCACGGCCGTGGCGGGTGGTCGCCGATGTGATCGTGCCCGGGCTCAAGCCGGCGTTCATCTCGGCCGGTGCAATCTGCTTTGCCACTGCGATGGGTGCGTTCGGCACCGCGTTCACGCTCGCCACCCGGATCAACGTCCTGCCGATGGTGATCTACACCGAGTTCACGCTGCAGGCGAACCTGGTGATGGCTTCGGCACTGTCGTTCGTGCTCGGGGCAATCACCTGGGCGGCCCTGGCGCTGGCGCGCAGCTTCGCCGGCAGTTCGGTGGCGGCGGCGGGATGAGTCTGCACCTCGCCCACCATGGTGCTCATGGCGGCCGGAGCGCGCGGCAGTGACCCGTCGCCGCCACAGCGGCTGGTTCTGGGCGCAGCTTGCGTTCACGCTGCTGGTGTGTGCATTCCTGATCGTGCCGGTGGGCATGTCGATGCTCGCCGGCGTCACCAAGAACTACTTCATCGGCATCCAGAGCGGTGTGACGCTGGAGTGGGTGGTCAAGGTGTGGACCGACTACCGGCACACGATCTTCCTCTCGATCAAGATCGCACTCGCCTGCCTCGCCTGCACGCTGCTGATCGGGGTGCCGGCCGCCTACGTCCTGGCGCGCACGCAGAACGCGTTCACCCGCACGATCGAGGAACTGCTGGTGATGCCGATCGCGGTGCCGGGGCTCGCGACCGCGCTGGCGCTGATCGTCACCTACGGCACCTTCGGCGGCTTTCGTCGCAGCTGGCTGTTCATCCTGGTCGGGCATGTGCTGTTCACGCTGCCGTTCATGGTGCGCTCGGTGCTGGCCGTGCTGTCATCGATCGACCTGCGGACGCTGGAGGAGGGCGCGCGCAGTCTCGGTGCCTCGTTCAGTCAGCGCTTCTTCGGCATCGTGCTGCCGAACTGCCGCTCCGGCATCGTAGCCGGTTCGCTGATGGTGGTCACGCTGTCGCTGGGCGAGTTCAACATGACGCTGCTGCTGCACACGCCGCTTACCCAGACCCTGCCAGTCGGCCTGGCCGACACCTATGCTTCGCTGCGGCTGGAAGTGGGCAGCGCCTACACGCTGATCTTCTTCGTCATCATCATCCCGCTGCTGATCGCGCTGCAATGGGCATCGACGCCACGCGCAGCGCAGCGGCCACCCTCCGACGACGCCGACTTCGACGTCCGTTCGCCGCCGCAACCGGCACAACCCTCGCATCGGGCTGCTCCCGCACATGTCCGCTCCTGACGGCATACCCATTCGGCTGGAACGCGCCGGCAAGACCTTCGACGACGGCACGCGTGCACTCGAACCCACCGATCTGACGATCGAAGCCGGCGAGACGCTGGTGTTCCTCGGCCCGTCGGGCTGCGGCAAGACGACGACGCTGCGCATCGTGGCCGGCCTGGATCAGCCCGATGCCGGCGGCCGCGTCTGGTTCGGCAGCGACGACGTGACCGAGGTGCCGATCGAGCGGCGCAACGTCGGCATGGTGTTCCAGAGCTACGCGTTGTTTCCGAACATGAGCGTGGCAGACAACGTCGCCTATGGCCTGAAGGTGCGCCGCGTCGACGAGGCCGAGCGGCGCGGCCGCGTGGCGCAGATGCTGGAGATGATGCATATCACCGAACTCGCGCACCGGCGCATCGATCAGCTCTCCGGCGGGCAGCGCCAGCGCGTGGCCCTGGCCCGCGCGATCGCGCCGCGCCCTCGGGTGTTGCTGCTCGATGAACCGTTGACCGCGCTCGATGCGAAGCTGCGCGAGACACTGCGGGTGGAGATCGACCGGTTGCTGCGCAGCCTCGCCATCACCACGGTCTATGTCACCCATGATCAGGCCGAGGCGATGGCGCTGGGTGACCGCATCGCAGTGATGCAGAAGGGCCGTATCGCGCAGATCGGCACGCCGCGCGAGATCTACCAGCGCCCGAGCAGTGCGTTCGTGGCCGGCTTCATCGGCGCGATGAATCACGTGTCGGTCCGCGCAGACAACGGCTACCTGATCGGATCGGGCACACGCATTCCGTGGCACGGTAGCGCGCCGGGTGGACAGATCATGTTCCGGCCCGAGGATGTGAGCATTCACGACGGCAGCGTTTCGCCAGCCGTCATGGAAGGGCGCATCCTTTCGGCGTTTTTCCTGGGCGATCACACTCGCCTCAGCGTCGATCTCGGCGCAGGCGATCCGATCACGGTACGCACCGAGGCCCGGTGCAGCTTCGCTGCTGGCGACGCGGTGCGGTTGTCGCTGCCTGCCGAGCGCATCCTCTGGCCCGAAGCCTGAACGTACTGCACGGCCGCGCCGGGGGCCTCTTCGAGCCTCGCACGAAACGCGGGTATGCTTTTGCGAAACCGGAGACCAGCCTGGATCATGCTCATCTGCCAGATCAGTGACCTGCACATCAAGGCGGAGCGCAAGCTCGCCTACCAGCGCGTGGACACCGCAGGCGCGCTCGAGCGCTGCGTCGAAGCGCTGCGCGCGCTCGATCCCCAGCCCGACGTGATCGTCGTCACCGGCGACCTGGTCGATTTCGGCCGGCCCGACGAGTACGCGCTGCTCGCCGAACTGCTGGCACCGCTGCGGCAGCCCGCATATCTGATTCCGGGCAATCACGACGAGCGCGAGGCGCTGCGCGCGGGCTTTCCCGCGCATGACTATCTGCGCCAGTGGGCGCCCTTCGTGCAGTATGCGATCGAAGACTGGCCGCTGCGCATCGTCGCCCTCGACACGGTGATCCCGATGGCCAGCGGTGGCGAGCTGTGCGCGCAGCGGCTGGACTGGCTCGATCGCACGCTGTCGCAGTCGCCCGACAAGCCCACCGTGGTGATCATGCATCACCCGCCGTTCGTCACCGGTGTCGGCTTCATGGATGGCGTCGGATTCGCCGACCCGGCGCCGCTTGCCGCCGTGATCCGCCGCCACCCGCAGGTCGAGCGCCTGATGTGCGGCCATCTGCACCGGCCGATCGTGCAGCGCTTTGCCGGCAGCGTGGCCACCACTTGCCCGAGCCCCGCGCATCAGGTCGCACTGGAGCTCAAGCCCGGCGGCGGCGACAGCTATTGCCTGGAGCCGCCCGGATACCAGCTCCACTGGTGGAACGGCACCGCGCTGGTCACGCACACGGCGGTGCTGGGCGACTGGCCGGGCCCGTTCCCCTTCCGCGAGGGCGGCGAACTGATCGACTGAGTCGCGGAAGATCCTTCAGATCGCCGGCATCGCCATCCTCGCGCATCAGGATCGGGTACGGGGCGGGTTGCAGTCGCAGCCCGCACTCATCCGGGGGATGCCAGCAGCGTAACGATGATCACCAGGATCCCGAGGGACAGGTTCATCGACACCCAGGTGCGGATCTTCGCCAGGGCCACGCCGCCAGCCGGCCAGTCGCATCCGGCGACCGCACGATCCAGCCTCCGGTAGAGGGCGAACCGGATGTGAAGGAAGATCGCGATCATGGCCACGCCCGCCACCGCCATCAGCGTCCAGGCCAGCGGCATCTCGAAGCGGCCGCCTGACTGGATCACCTGCTTCGCGACGCGCCCGATCATCCAGATCCCGCTGGCCAGCGCGAGCAGCGAAGCTACCAGTACCACTCGGAAGAAGCGTCCGAGCACCTCGTGCATCAGGCGCAGCCTTGCCGGCGGCTCGAGCTGTGCGAGTGCGGGGCGCAGGAAGAAGTGCGCGAAGACCATGCCGCCGATCCAGACCACGATGGACAGCAGGTGGAGGGTCTTGAGTACTGCGTAGATCATCGATTCATCCTTGCAAGCGAAGGTTCAGTCGCGGCTCGCCGATGCGGCCGGACGGCGGATCAGCACCACCACCAGGGTCACGATGGTGAGGGGCACCACGAAACCGAGCATGACCGCAGAGAAGGCGGGCAGCGCATCGTGCTGCTGGGCGGCGAGTATCAGGTAGGCCGCGTACGCGATGTAATAGGCCAGGAACAGCCCGCCTTCCCAGCGCGCGATCTCGCGGCCGCTCAGGAAAACCGGCAGGCAGGCCAGCGCGACCGCCAGCATCACCCAGATGTCGAACGCAATCAGCGAAGGTGCCAGGACCAGGCCGAGGTCGCCCGAGAACAGGCCCGAAAGGCCGAGGCAGCCGAGGATGTTGAAGGTGTTGCTGCCGACCACGTTGCCCACCGCGATGTCGCGCTCGCCCTTGATCGCTGCCGTGATGCTGGTGGCGACTTCCGGCATGCTGGTGCCGGCGGCGACGATGGTGAGTCCGATCACCAGGTCGCTCACGCCCATCGCGCGCGCGAAGCCGACCGCAGCCTGAACCAGCAACTCCGACCCGAACACCAGCGCTGCGAGGCCGACCCCGATCAGGAGCAGTTGCATCGGCAGCCGGCTGTCCCAGCCGCCGGTACCGGAAGGCACGGCCCCTTCCGCGTATTCGTCGCGGGCCGCTTGCGACTCGCGCCTCGACTGCACGATCAGGAATGCCGTGTAGACGAAGAGCAACGCGAACAGGAAGCCGCCGTCCAGGAAGGACAGGCGGCCGTCGAGCCCGAGGGCCAGCAGCAGCAGGCTGGCACCCAGCATGATGGGCACTTCCTGGCGGATCAGCTGGATGTTGACCACGAGCGGCGCGATCAGCGCACTCAGGCCCAGGATGAACAGCACGTTGAAGATGTTGCTCCCGACGACGTTGCCGACGGCGATGTCGGTCCTGCCATCGAGCACTGCACCGACGCTGACCGCGACCTCCGGTGCACTGGTGCCGAAGGCCACGATCGTGAGGCCGACCACGAGCGGGCTGATTCCGAACGACAGCGCGAGCCGCGATGCGCCGCGCACCAGCAGGTTTGCGCCGACGACCAGCAGGGCGAGGCCGCCGATGAACATGAGCATGTGGGAGGCATCCTGATCGGGTGGGAAGAAACGAGGGCCGGGCAGCGGGCCCCGGGTGGCGCCGCATTCCCGGGCGATGCGTGGCCGCCATGACGTTTGAAAGTACACTTCTTTCTTTCCCGATACACGCAGAAAGCCCGAAGCAGTGAGCAGATGGCACCTGCCCTCGGTGCTTCAATCCTTGCCCTTGGCACCCCGCCCGAACCGACTCACCCACTCGGTTCCCGCCTCGATCTTCGGCGCAGGCAGATCCACCCGCCAGTCTGACCTGAAATTCGGACGCTGGTGCTGGATACGCATGCGGACCTCTGCGGCTGACGGCAGGACGCCAGCCTGCTCGAGGCCATCGAGAAACGCTGCCGTCGAAAGCAGGTGGATATTGCCGGGTACGGCGTAGGTGTTGGCAGTGAACCAGTCGTCTTCGATCAGCACCAGCGTGGGGTCCCCGGGGTTGGCGGTACGCAGCGAGATCACGACGTTCATGATCGACAGTTCGCCGATGTCCTTGGGCATCTGGGCGGACTCGCCCTGATCCAGCCTGCGGCGCATGTCCGGCAAGGCCATCTGCCCGATCGTCGTCGGCAGCACTTCGATCCGTTGCGCATGATCCATCAGGAACTGTCGGATCTTCGCGCCGTCGACATACTCGTCCGCGCGCCGCGTCGCTTCAAACTCGACCATGTCGGTCAGCACGATCCGCACGTCTTCGCGCGCGAGCAGCAACAGGTCCAGCGCGTCACCAGCTGCCAACGAGATCAATGGGCCGGTGTCGGGGATGACCAGCCGGATCGGCCGCTTCGCAGTCACGCCTGCGTGGCTTGCGCCGCAAGCACCTTGCCCAGCGCGTCGGCCATCTGGCGGCGCGTGCTCATTGGCACGATCGGGTGCGGCAGCCCGGCCGCGTTGAGCAGCCGCAGGAATACCCCGTAATCACTGATGCCGAGCGCCTGCATCGCCACCGCGCGTGGCCGACTGCCTGCCGAGTATTCCAGTAGTTCCTGCAGCACGCCCGAAGCCGCTCCCGCAGCCGAGTCGCCACCGCCCAGTGCCACCTGATGTTCGAGCGCACTGCGCACGAGCGCGTTCACCGACGTGTTCTGGCGCGCAGCCAGCGACTTGGCCGCCGCCACGAGCGCGTCATCCAGGGCAAACGTGATGTTCATGGACGGAGTCTAGCAGCGACACATGAACATGTGTGGCCGCTCAGTGCCCCGGCGGCCGCTGCGGATCGTCCGGCAGCATCGCGGCGCATATCGTCGTGCAGACCGCGACCGCTGCCATCACGTAGAGCATCGCGGTGAAGCCGGCGGCCTTCACCGACGGGCCGAGCAGCCCGACCACGACCGAACTCACGCCGAACGCGATGAAGAAGCGCATGCCGGTCACGCGCGAGCGCATGCGGTCGTCGACGAAGCGCACGACCATCGTGTCGGTGAACGGGATCGCGCCGAACACGAACACCATCAGCGCCGTGAGCACCCCGTAGAACGCCCAGCCGTCGGTATTCGCGGCGAGGATGAACAGCGGCACCTGCAGCCCGACGATCGGTGCCATCACCTGCCTCACGTGGAACCGGTCGAGCAGCGTGCCGACGGCGACCTGGGCGAGCGAGGCGATCACGTAGACGGACGCGAGCAGCGCTCCGAGCGTGGCGGGACTGTCGCCGAGCCATTGCAGCCGTTCGCGCAGCAGTTCGAGGTTGCCGTTGGTGGTGAAGTTGAAGACGATCGTGCCGAAGATCGCCGTGCCGGTCATCAGTGCCACCACGCGTACCAGCACGCCCCTGGGTACCTCGATAGGCTTCTTCACCGGACGCTTCGCCGGCGAGCCTGCCTCCTTCGGGATGAGCAGCGCGAACGCGATGCCGCAGGCGATCGCGACCAGCCCCGGCACCACGAACGCCGAGCGCCATCCGACGTACTGGATCAGCAGCCCGGTGGACACCGCAGCCGCCGCGATGCCCAGGTTGCCGGCCAGGCCATTGATGCCGATGGTGAGGCCGGCATTCTTCGAGTCGCGCACCAGCATCGGGATGCCGATCGGATGGTAGATCGCGGCGAATACCCCGACCAGCGTCAGCGCGGCGGCGAGCTGCCACTCGTTGCTGGCCAGGCCGACCAGCGTCGCCGCGCCGCCGATGCCGAAGAAGAACAGCAACATCATCTGCCGCCGGCCCCACTGGTCGCCCAGCCGGCCGGCGGGCAGTGAGCACAGGCCGAACATCACGAATGCGCCGATGGTGTAGGGCATCAGGTCTTCCCAGCGCGCGAAGCCGAACTCGGCCGCGATGGCCGACACCGCGGTGGCGAAGATCAGCAGCATCAGGTGGTCGATCAGGTGGCCGGCGTTGATCAGCAGGCCGAGCGCGCGGCGCGAGCCGCTTTCCGGGCCCACCGGTGCATCGGACGGGCCGGTGGCAGCGGGATGGGTGACGAGGTTCGGCGGCGGCATGGGCGGGGTTCTCGGCAGGCGTTCGACAGGGCTGCGCAACGGCGGTGAAGGTCGATGATACGACCGCACTGCGCTCGGCGTGCCCCGCTCGCAGCCGGACATCCGTCGGCTGGCGGGGTTGCGGTACCCTTCGCGGTGTCCGCCGAATGCCCCGTGCATTCCCCACCGCGTCCGTCATCGAGGAGCGTTTCCCGTGAGCCAGGTTTTCAGCGTCGACCAGCTGGTCGACTTCATGACCCGCACCTATGTCGCCTGCGGCGTGCCGGCAGCCGATGCACGTTCGACCGCTGAGATGATGATCGAGGCCGACCTGCTCGGCTCTGACGCGCACGGCATCTTCCGGCTGCCGCAGTACGTGAAGCGCATCCGTGCCGGCGGGTTCAACCTGCACCCGCAGATCCGCATCGAACGCGAGACGGTCGCCACCGCGCTGATCGATGGCGACAATGCCATGGGCCATCTGGTCATGCGCTTCGCCGCCGAGACCGCCATCGCCAAGGCGAAGGTCGCCGGGGTGGCCTGGGTCGGCCTGCACCACGGCAACCATGCCGGGGCCGGCGCGGTCTACGCGCGCATGCCGCTCGCGCACGACATGGTCGGCATCTACGGCGCGGTCGGCAGCGCCAACCACCTGCCGCCGTGGGGGGGCATCGAGATGCTGCTGTCGACCAACCCGCTGGCGATCGCGGTGCCCGCCCACGAAGAGCCGCCGGTGGTGCTCGACATGGCGACCACCGTCGCCTCCTACGGCAAGATCAAGGCGCGCGCGCAGCGCGGCGAGATGATGCCGGAGGGCTGGATGATGGGCAACGACGGCAAGCCGCTGCTCGATCCGAAGCGCGCATCCGAAGGCTTTCTGATGCCGATCGGTGGGCACAAGGGCTATGGCCTCGCGCTGATCATCGGCCTGCTCGGGGGTTCGCTCAACGGCGCCGCGATGGGCCGCGACGTGGTCGACTTCAATGCCGACTCGAAGAGCGTGACCAACACCGGGCAGTGCATCGTGGCCGTCAGCCTGTCGGCGTTCGGCGACCCCGACACCATCAAGCGCGATGTCGATCGTGTGTCCCGCGAGATGCGGTCGGCGCAGAAGATGCCGGGTGTGGACCGGATCCGCGTGCCGGGCGAGGACAGCCATCGCCGCCATGCCCAGCAGTCGAAGGACGGCATCGCGCTGCCCGCGCCGCTGCTCGACATCCTGGGCAACCTCGCCGACGAGCTGTCGATCGCACGCCTGTCCTGAGCCGGCGACCAAGCAAGGACTTCCCGCATGCAGAATCCGAACGGCAGTTCAGACGCCGCTGCAGTACCGGTGCTCGGACGCAGCGCATCCGTGCCGGCACCGGCCCGCATCGGCGACCCGCTCTCCGAAGTCGATACCCCGGCCCTGATCGTCGAACTGGACGCGTTCGAACGCAACATCGCGCGCATGGCCGCGAAGGTCGCCGCGATGCGGGCGTCCGGCGGTAACCCGGCGCTGCGGCTGCGCCCGCACGCCAAGACGCACAAGTCGCCGGACATCGCTGCGCGCCAGGTCGCGGCCGGCGCGGTGGGCGTGTGCGTGCAGAAGGTCGCCGAAGCCGAGGCGCTGGTCGATGGCGGCATCACCGATGTGCTGGTCAGCAACGAGGTGGTCGGCCGTTCGAAGCTGGCACGGCTGGCTGCGCTGGCACGGCGCGCGACGCTCTCGGTGTGCGTCGATCATCCGGACAATGCGCGGGCGCTGTCGGCGGCGATGGTGGCTGCCGGTGCGACCATCGACGTGCTGGTCGAGATCGACGTCGGCGCCGGGCGCTGCGGCATGC
>CANGXU010000045.1 GCA_947457885.1 Betaproteobacteria bacterium | reverse complement strand
CCTGCCGCCCTTCCCGCTCGCCGATACCGTCGCCGCGCTGTACTCGACGATCGGCGTGCTGCTGTCGCTGTACCAGCGCGACGCGAAGGGCACCGGGCGCGGCCAGTCGATCGACACCAGCCTGGTCGAGACGCTGTACGCGGTGCTGACCGGGCATGCGGTGTCATGGGATCAGCTCGGGCTGCCGGGCAAGCGCTACGGCAACCGCACGACCGGGTCGGCGCCGCGCAACACCTACCGCACGAAGGACGACCGGTGGGTGGCGATCGCCGGGTCGACGCAGGCGATCACCGAGCGGTTGTTCGCGGTGATGGGACAGGCGGACCT
The DNA here is from genome assembly GCA_947457885.1 of Betaproteobacteria bacterium. Classification (GTDB taxonomy): domain Bacteria; phylum Pseudomonadota; class Gammaproteobacteria; order Burkholderiales; family CAIKXV01; genus CAIKXV01. The sequence continues at coordinate 22,889 of CANGXU010000045.1, read as the reverse complement.
GCTGAAGGACGAGCGCTTCGCGACCAACCAGGCACGGCTCACGAACGTGGATGCGGTCGACGAGGTGGTGTCGGCATGGGTCGGAGCGCGCACGCAAGCCGAGTGCATGCAGGTACTGCTGGCGGCGGAAGTGGCCGCAGCACCGATCGCAGACTTCAGGGACCTGGCGGAAGACCCGCACATGATCGCGCGCGGGGCGCTGACCGAGATCGATGATCCGGAGCTGGGCAAGCTGAAGATGCCGACGGTGCAGCCACGGTTGTCGGAGACGCCGGGCAGGATCGAGTACGCCGGGTTGCCGATGGGCGTGCACAACCGGGAGATCTACATCGAGCGGCTGGGGATGGCGGAAGGGGAGTTCGAGCGGCTGCAGGGGGCAGGGGTGGTCTGATCGGAGCGCAGCACCTGCCGGAGCAGGTCGGTCAGGCTGTACCGTATTCTGTCATCTACCGTTTAAGCTCCTGCCATGCGTTTCTCGGTCAGGGACGCTGTCCCGTTCACCCAGGCGCGCGCTGGCAGCGATCCAGGCAAGGCGCACCCGGGCGAAGGTCACCGGCCAGGCGTCCCGGAAGCGTGGCTGAAGCTGCGCACAGGGTCGAGCTGACCGCCACCGTCCTTGAGCGCCTGCACGGTGTGGAGGCCTTTCTCGCGGAGGCCGACGCCGCTGATGCAGCGGACGCGTTGCGCGAGTACGTCCACGGGAACTACCTCATGCTCTATTGCGCGATCGACAGCGCAACTACCGTTTATCTGCTTTCGATCCGGCACCACCGCGAGCTGTCGTTCGACTTCACAGGACTGTGGACCCGGTCGGACCGAGGAGTACGGCCTGTACCGTGCCGCGCGTAGCGGCGGCAGGAAAAAATCCATTCTTATCGGCGCCGCATTGCATTTCTTGAGGGGCGTGCGTATGCTGATGTGGAATACGTCGGAAGTCGGTGTGCTTGCGGCAAGGCGTTCCCATCCCCGAAAGCCTCTCCACTCGCGACCTCGACCCGGTCTTTCCGGTTTCTCAGTAATCAGGAGGGTCCATTCCATGGCGAAATGCAATCTCCGTCTTCTGGCCTGTGCCGCAGCGCTGGGGCTGGTGGCCCCTGCAGTCCAGGCTGCACAGGTATCGGCAACGATGTCGGTCAGTGCAACCGTGGTGGGTGCCTGCGTGATCAGCACCGCCCCGCTGACCTTTCCCGCGTACAACGGCTCGGCGGAGGTCACTGCAGCGACCACGCTTTCCGTAACCTGCAGCAACGGCCAGACCTACCGCGTATTCTCCCCGACGACACCCCGGCGAATGGTCGGCCCGGCCGGTGCCGTACTCGACTACGGCCTGTTCACCAATGTAGGCCGCACCACGGCGCTTCCGTTCGATACAACCGGGGCACAGCGCACAGGCACCGGGTTCACGCAGAGCATCGATATTTTCGGAAGTATCGCCTCGGGCCAGACGGTCGCCGCGGGCAGCTATTCGCAGATCGTCACCATCGTTGTCGATTTCTGAGGGTTTGCTGTTCCGGCAAGGCAGCGCAGTGTCCACGGGCGAGTGATGAACTCGCCCGTTTTCTTGTGAGGCCGCACATGCGCTCTACGTCAGTAAGATATTCGTCAGTGCGCTGGGCGCTGGCGTTGTTCGCGGCGTTGCTCGCCATCGGCGACGCGGCACTGGCGGCAGGCTCATTTTCCGTCTCGCCCGTCCGGGTTGATCTGCGCGCGGGCCAGACGGGCGGGTCGATCGAGGTCATCAACAACGGCAGCACCGAGATCCAGCTCACGGTGGAGCGTTTTGCCTGGAGGGCGGGCGCATCGGGCGATCAGCTCGAACCCACCGCAGACTTCGTGGCCAGCCCGCCGTTGTTCGACCTGCGGCCGGGCGAGCGACAGGTAGTGCGCATCCTGTTCGTGCGTCCGGCCGACCCGCAGCGCCAGCTCACCTACCGGATCGCCCTGCAGGAATCTCCAGCCCGGCTGCCTGCCACAGGGCTCGCCACCGTGCTGCGTGTCACCCTGCCGGTGTTCGTGACCCCGCCCCGTGCGGTCCCTTCACTGCAGTGGCGCAGGGTCGATTCGCCTGACGGAACGTTCCTGGAGGTCGAGAACCGGGGAGACGCCACGGCACTGCTCGCGGGCATACGCCTTGAGGGCGCGCGCGACCTGGAGGGTGGCAGCGGCTATGTGCTGCCTGGCCAGACGCGTCGCTGGCGCGCGCCGGAGCTGGGTCGGTCCATCGTCGTAGCCCTGCCTGGCGGCAGCACCGAGACGGTGGAACTGCAACCTCCGCGCTGATGCGCCGACGGTGGCGCCTCACGCTGGCGCTGTGGGCGGCGGCCTTCTCGACCGCAGGTGCGCAGGCGAGCCCGACCGCGATCGAAGTGCGTCTCAATGGTCAGGCGCCCGTCGTGGTGCTGGCCTCGCAGCGCGAGGGCGAGCTGTACCTCTCGGGCTCGGCCCTGCGCAGCCTCGGCCTGCGACCGCCCACCGCCCCAGCCGCTTTCGTTGACGGTGGCGAGCCCTTCCATCGGCTGCAGACCCTCGGCCTGACGCTGCAACGCTTCGATGTGCGCGAAGGCAGGGCCGAAATCACGGCACCAGCCGGCGTTTTCCCCGGCAGCACGCAATCGCTGCGACTGGAGCCCATCGACATCACGCCGGGCAGCCCCGCCGCCTTCGTGAACTACGATTTCTCGGTCAATTCGAACAGCGGCACAACTTCCGGCTCGGGGTTGTTCGATATCGTCGGAACGTGGCGCTACGGATCGCTGACCCATTCCTTCGTGAACCGCAACCTGGGCGGCGATGCTACTCAGCGCAGGGGCACGGAGCGGCTGGCCACCACGTATCGTTACGACTGGATCAACAGCGCCACCACGCTGGAGGCGGGCGACGTGATCGCTCAGCCGGGCGCCTTCGGCCTGCCGCTGCGCTTCGGCGGCGTCTCGCTGTATTCCAACTACGGATTACGCCCCGGCTTCGTGACCCAGCCCATGCCGCGGTTCAGCGGCGAGGCGGTCACGCCATCCACCGTGGACGTCTTCATCAACGACCAGCTGCGGCGCTCGCTCGGCGTGCCGGCAGGACCGTTCACACTCAACGAGCTGCCCGTGGTCACCGGCGCAGGTCAGGCGCGGCTGGTGATTCGCGATGCACTGGGCCGGGAACAGCGGGTGGACGCCGCCTTCTACAGCACGGGCCGGCTGCTGCGCCAGGGCCTGTCACAGTACGCAATGTCGGCCGGCACGCTGCGCAAGGCGTTCGTGACCGGAGACCCGGAGTACGGCAACAGCTACCTGAGTGCACTCTGGCGGCAGGGCATGTCGGACACCCTAACACTGGAGGCCCGCGCCGAGCTGGAAGCGGGGGTGACCCGCGTGGCGGGTGCTGCGGCCACCTTCGCCCTGCCCGCGGGCGAGGCCGAGATCTCCGGCGCCGTCAACGAGAACGCAGGCCGGGTCCATTGGCTGGGCGGTGCAGGCTACCGGTATGTCTCGCCACAGCGCTCCGCCACGCTGCGCTGGGATCAGTCCGACGACGGTTTCCGGCTCGCCGGCGTGCTCGACCCTGCGCTGGCGACACAACGGCAGGTGACAGCGACGGCAGGCCAGCAGCTGCGCGCCGGCGTCAGTATCAATGCGGGGTGGATCGACCAGCGCGCCGCCAATGGCCAGGCGCAGCGCAGCGCCAACCTGAGCCTGATCTGGAACCTGCCCGCGGGCACCGCGGTGCTGTTGACCGCCGCGCGCACGAGCTTTGCGGAGCGCACCAGCGACTCGCTGCGCCTGACCCTGAGCCTGCCCCTGGACAAGAACCAGTTTGCGTCTGTCTCCTCGGAAGGCGGCTCGCTGCGACAGAACAGCATCAACCTGCAGCGGCCGCTGCCGCTGTCGGAAGGATTCGGCTATCGTCTTTCCGGCAACGAGGGCAGCGCGGGCACTCGCGCCGAAGCCTCCGTCTTCGCCCAGTCGCGCGCCGTGCTGGTCTCGGCGGAGCACTCGGCCACACAGGGTCAGCCTGGCGCGTCCCGATTCGGAGCCCGTGGCAGCCTGGGCACCGTTGGCGGTACCGTGTTCGCCGCGCGTTCCATCAACGACAGCTTTGCCCTGGTGCGGGTTCCCGACGTGGCCGACGTGCCGGTGAGCTTCAACAGCCAGCCCGCGGGCCGCACCGACAGCGCGGGCCGCCTGGTGCTGCCGAGGGTGAGCGCTCTCGTGCCCCACCGTGTCGATGTCGATGTCGATGCGCTGCCTGCGGACGTGACCGTGCTCGATGAGCGCACCCGCTTCGTGGTTGCCCCGCGCAGCGCGGTGATCGCCACCCTGGGCGTGAAGCGCGCGTCCAGCGCGCTCGTGCGCGTGATCGATCCGGACGGCACCGTGCCTCCGTCCGGTACCACCGTGCGTGGCGCCAGCGCAGTGGAGACCTCGCGCGTGGGGCCTCGCGGCGAGATCTTCGTACGTGCCAGCCCCGGCATCGTGCAACTGCAGGTCGAGCGCGATGATGCCACCTGCAGCGTAGAATTCGAGTTGCCTCCGTCCCTGCCGCTGGGCGGCTATCACGAGATCGGACCGCTATCATGTCGACCCGCCAGGCCCTGACCGGTCTGCTCACTGCGGCCGCGCTTCTGACCCTGCCAGCCGCACGGGCGCAGGTATCCTGCGACCTGCAGGTGCCGGCGATGAGCTTCGGCAGCGTCGATATCCTGGGGGAGATGCCAATCGATCGCAGCCTGGGCAGCATCGAAGTGATCTGCAGGAACACCGGCATCGCCGATGTAGCGGTGCTGATGCGCACTGCCGTGTCGGCGGGCTCGGGCGGCACCGACAGCCGGCGGCGCATGGCCGGGCCCGGCGGCTCGTTTCTTGAATACAACCTGTTCCGGGACGCGAGCAGGACCCGGTTGTGGCGCGCGAGCGGTGATCCTGCCGTGATGCTCAACGTGGGTGCGAAACAACAGGCCAGCCTTCAGTTGCCGGTATTCGGGCGCCTGAACGGACCGCGTGAAGCGCGCCCCGGCGGGTACACCGACTGGTTGACAGTCACCCTGGACTTCTAGGAGTCGGGCCGGAGATTCCGCCGGGATACCGCCGGGGTCAAGTCCTGCGCCATCCTGCCGTTACCTTGGGTCATGCGGACCAGGGTTCTATCGCTGTGCTCGATCGTGCTGGCGACGGATCTCGCATCCGGGCCGGCCATGGCACAGACGCGCCAGGCGCGTGCGACCCTCGAGGTCCGCGCAACCGTGGTCCGCGTCTGCACCGTCGGGGTGGGCGTGACGAATACGCCCGGTTGCGAGGCGGTGGTGCGCGAGAACCCGCGACAGCTAGAGCGGACGCCCGAGCCCGCGGCCATCGTGCGCGCAAGCATCACTGAACAGGCAGCGGACGCCACGGCACCGCGCATCATCGTGCGTACATTCGAGTTCTAGCAGCACCATGCACGGCGCGGCACCGCAGTCCCGTTGACGATCACGGCACCGCGAAGATGACTTCGAAACGAGCTCCACCGGACGCAGCCTCCACGCACCGGATCTGCCACTGGTGCGCGGTCGCCACCTCGAGGCAGATCGCGAGACCCAGTCCCGAACCTGGCCGGTCACCCTGCGAACCTCGCCAGAATCGTTCGAACACCTTTTCGCGCTGGTCCTCCGGCACTCCGTGGCCCTGATCCTCGACAGCGACTCGATCGGAACCCACCCAGATGCAAACGGTCCCGCCCGCAGGCGAGAAATCCACGGCGTTCTCGACCAGATTCTTGAGCAGGACGAACAGCTCTCCCTGATCTGACAGGATATCCGCCCCCGCGTGCTCGCAGACGATGTGCAGACTGACTCCGGCGCGCTCGGCCCGCCAGGACAGAAACCCGACGACCTGCCGGGCGATCTCGTCGACTGCAGTCGGCCGCTTGTCGAGCGGTCTTCCACCCGAAACCTCGGCGATGTGCAGCAACTGGTTGACAGTACGCGCGATGCAATCCACGTCGCGCAGGGCCGGAGCCGGGATGGTTCCCGCTGCGCCTTCGAGTTGTCCGCGCAACAGCGCAATGGGCGTCTTCAGCTCATGGGCCGCGTTGGCGAAGAACCGTTGCTGGCTGGCGAAGGCCACCTCGAGGCGAGCCAGCGCATCATTGAACGCCGCTATCAGCGGACGGATCTCGGAGGGCACATCCTCTGCAGGTAGCCGTGCGGAAAGATTGGCCTGCCCGACCGTTTTCGCCTTCTCGCTAGCGATCCTGATCGGCCGCAACACGCTGCGTATCCCCAGGAAACTGAGGATCGACAACACCACGATGGATATCGCCACGATGATTACGACCGCCTCGTTGACAGCGGGCACGATCGCTTCCAGAGCGAGTTCGGCAAACCGGTCGCTGCGCCCGACCTGAACCAGGAAGTCGCGGCCATCGACGCTATGGCGTACGGCTGCGACATGGAAGCGAACACCATCGATCAGGGTCGGCAGGTAGAAGCCATCCTGTCGTTCGATCGGAATCGTGGGCATCATGCTGTCGAGCCGGGAATCCGAAGAGGCGACGACGCGCCCATCCTCGGTCAGCACGCGGTACTTCAGGTTCCTGAAGAATGCATCGAAGCCGTAGGCATCGGCACCGCCGAGCCGGACGACCACGCTGCCGTCGGGTGACCCTGCATCGATGGCTTCTGCGATGTCGTGGGTCTGGCCCTTGAGGCTCTGCTCGGTGATGAAGCTCGCGAAACGCTGGGCCAGCACCATATGGACCGCCAGGTAGGCGCCAGCGACGATGATGATGGACAGGGCGAACGCGATCGAAAGCCGCAGCGCGAGACTAGGCGTCCTCGGGAACGACCAGCGCATAACCAATACCCTTCGAGTTGGCGATCGACACGGTGGAGCGCAATGTCGCCAGTTTTCCACGAAGGCGGTGAATGGCGACATCCAGGGCCTTCGGTGTGACGGCAGATGACAGGCCCCACGCGGCGGTCTCCAGCATGCTTCGCCTCACGACGCCCCCCTCGTGCCGGGCCAGCGTAAGTATGATCTGCAACTCGGTCGGAGACAGGGTCATGCAGGAATGCCCCACGCACAACGAACTGATCTGCGGCACCACCCGCATGTCTCCGAAGGTCACTTCCGTCGGCATCCAGGGCTGGCTGCGGCGAAGCAGCGCCCGCGTGCGGGCGAGCAACTCATCCATCTCGAACGGTTTGGTCAGGTAGTCGTCTGCACCGGCATCCAGTCCGTCGACACGGTCGCCCAGGGCATCCCGAGCGGTAAGCACCATGCAGGGGATGGACTCCCGCATGGCGCGCATCCGGGCAAGCACCTGCAACCCATCACCATCGGGCAGGCCACGGTCGAGGATCATTGCATCGTAGCGAGCGTCCGCCATCGCTGCCGCAGCCTGACCCAGGCTGTTCACTGCATCACAGGCTATGCCGTTTCGTTCCAGCATGCTGCGGATGACCTGGGCCATGCGCGGGTGGTCTTCGACAAGGAGGATTCTGGGCATGGCCGAGGTCGTCGTTCAGTGGCACCCCGGGATCAGAACCGGTAGGTCACGCCGAGGTTGATCGAAACGGGCCGGTACTTGATATCGCCGGAGATCCTGCCGCCCGCCGCAGCATCCTCCGCATCGAAGGTGCCCGTACTGACCCGCATCAATCTGACATCGCCCACCAGGCTCCACTTCGCGGAAAGATCCATTTCTCCCCCGAACATTACCTGAACAGCTGCGGCACCCGAACGGGAATAGCTCAGTTCACGTCCGTTACGCTTGATGTCGATGTCGATTTCCTGCGTCCACCCCAGTCCTGCCCCGACGAACGGGCGAATGTCGCCCCATTTCGCGAACCGGTAGTACCCGTTCACGAAGAACGTATTGGATGCGAAGTCACCATCGACGGACGCTGTACCGATCTGCTTCACGCCGTGGCGGCGGAAGTCCCAGGCAACTTCAGCGGCCCAGCCATTGCCGTAGCGATAGCCGAATGCGCCGCCGAACCCGACGCCGGTGTCGAAGCTCGTGTCGCCGCTCGCGGTGCCGCCAGAGGTTCGCGACTCGCTCAGGTTGGTCGAAGACAGGCTGCTCGGCCCCGCGTAGAGATTGACGTAGCGGCCGGCGACATCCCGTGCGGATGCGTCGAAAGCGGAGAACGTCGAGGCCATTGCGATGATCAGGGCTGCGCCGGATCTAGCGTGTGCGGACATGATTATCCTTTCCAGGGGTTCGAGGTGACGGTGTCCGGGCAGCCCGGCACCGCGGCCAGATTCTGGTTGGGGCAGGGTTACCCGAAGGTAACGACACACGTTGCCGTCGACGCGGAGGTGGCGCGGCCGTGGGCGGTGCCGGCGGCGTGCGTTTTCTGCAGAGCCCTCGGCCAGGATGAACGCCAGGATTCGCGTCGGCGAAACGGACTGAAGACGGCGTGACGCCGAAGTGCAGACCCCGAAGTGCCGCTGTCCACCTCCCGACCGCCCCGCTACACTTGTCCGGATTCGCTCCCGGAATCCCCCATGCCCCCCGTAGACGTCGCCATCATCGGCACCGGCTCCATCGGTATCGCCGTCGCCTACTACCTCGTCCGCGACCACGGCGTCCGTCGCATCGCCCTCATCGACCCGCGGCCCCCGATGAGCCTCACCTCCGCCCAGTCCGGCGAGAACTACCGGAACTGGTGGCCGCACCGGGTGATGACGGCGTTCACTGACCACTCTATCGACCTGATGGAGCGGCTGGACGAAGCCTCGGGCGGGCGCTTGAACATGACGCGCGGCGGCTATGCGCTGGTCACGCGCCGTGAACGTCCACAGGACCTGATCGACGCGCTGCACCTCGGCTATGCCGATTCCCCCGGCCAGATTCGCCTGCGTGACAGTGAAGGCGACTACATCCCGCCCCGCCGCACGCCCTGGCAGGGCTCTCCATCCGGCGTCGACGTGCTGCTCGACCGCGCGCTGATCCGCCGCACCTTCCCCGCCTTCGCGAACGACATCGCCACGGTCATCCACATCCGCCGCGCCGGCTCGATCGACGCGCAGCAGATGGGGAGCCTGATGCTCGAGGCGATCCGCGAGGCGGGCGGCACGCTGGTGCGCGGCGAGGTGAAGTCGATCACCGCCGGCGCGCCGTTCCGGCTGGAGATCGCCACGCCGGACGCGACGACACCGACCACGCTGCTCGCCGAGCGGATCGTCAACGCCGCCGGTCCGCACCTGCAGGACATCGCGTCGATGCTCGGCGAAGACCTGCAGGTCGAATGCGTGTTCCAGCAGAAGATCGCCTTCCCGGACACGCTGCAGGCGGTCGCGCGGCGCCAGCCGTTCGCGATCGACCTCGATGGCCAGTCGCTCGCCTGGAGCGACGAGGACCGTGCGCTGCTCGCCTCCGATCCGGCGACGCGCCGGCTCACCGAGCCGATGAAGGGTGGCATCCACTGCCGTCCGGACGGGCCGGTGGATGGCAACTGGATCAAGGTCGGCTGGGCGTACAACGAGACGCCCGGCAGTCCGCACGATGCGCTACCTGTCGACCCGCAGTTCCCGGACTCGGTGATCCGCGCGGTGAGCCGGCTGCAGCCGAAGCTCGCGGCCTACATCGGCAAGCTGCCGCGGGGAATGCGGCATTACGGTGGCTTTTACACGCAGACGACGGAGAACTGGCCGCTGATCGGGCCGATGGCGACGCCGGGCGCGTTCGTCGCCGGCGCGCTGTCGGGCTTCGGTTCGATGGGCGCCTGCGCGACCGGGTCGCTGTGCGCAGCGTGGATCGCAGGCAAGCCGGTGCCATCGTTCGCGACGTCGCTCGCACCCGCGCGCCGGCAGGACACGGCGCTGATGGCGGAGCTGGCCGGGCTGGCCAAGGGCACGCTGTAGATGGCGCAGCCCGTCCCGCAGTACATCACCGAGGCAGCGCTGCTCGCCCGCGTCGAAGACACGCTCGTCCGCAACGGCTTCTCCGCGCCCGTCGCCGCGCCGATCGCTGCCACCATCGTCGCCTGTGAACGCGACGGCACGCCGAGCCACGGCCTGCTGCGTCTGCCGGGCTACATCGAAGCGGTGCGCACCGGCTATGCCGACGGCACCGTCCTGCCCGAGACCGTCAGCACCCGCGACTCGATGATCGTGCTCGACGCGCGCCAGGGCTTCACGCATCTCGCCCTCGCGCAGTCGCGCGACGACCTGAAGCAGCGCGCCGCCCGCACCGGCACCGCAATCCTGCTGATCCGCAACGCCCACCACTTCGCCGCGCTCTGGCCCGACATCGAACCCTTCGCCGCGGAGGGCTTCGTCGCGATGAGCTGCGTGACCTCGCGCGCCCGTGTCACCGGCTGGGGCGGCGCGAAGGCGGTGTTCGGCACCAACGCCTCGGCGTTCGCGTGTCCACGCGTGGAAGGCCCGCCGATCGTCTGGGACCAGGCCGCAAGCGTGATGTCGCAGGGCGACGTGCTGCGCGCGGCGCGCGAAGGGCGTCCGCTTCACGAGGGCGTCGGCGTGGATGCCGACGGCAAACCGACGACGGATGCATCGCGGGTGCTCGACGGCGGTGCTTTGGTCGCCTTCGGCGGCGTGAAGGGCGCGTCCATCGCGTTCATGGTGGAGATCCTCGCCGCGGCCCTGAGCGGCAGCCCGTTCGGCATCGAGGCACCGGTGCCGGGCATCATGCCATCGAAGTGCGGGCAGTTCCTGATGCTGATCGATCCGCGCTGTGCCGGCACCGACGTGGCCGCGCGGGTCGAGCCGCTGGTGGCCGCGGTGCACGACGCCGGCACCGCGCTGCTGCCCGGCTCGCGCCGCTATGCCCGACGCCAGCAGGCGGCCGAACACGGCATCGAACTCGACCCGCATTCGCTCGACATCCTGGAAAGCTTCGCCCGTTGACCCCTGGAGAACACGGACCATGCCTCGCACCTCGCTGCAGTCTGTATCGAAGTTCCTCGCCCTCGCCCTCGCCGCCACCGTCTTCAGTGTGCCCGCCTTCGCCCAGGCCTGGCCGGCCAAGCCGATCCGCTTCATCGTGCCGTTCGCGGCCGGCGGCGTGGCGGACGTGGTCACCCGGGCAGTGACGCCGCGGCTGTCCGAGGCACTCGGCCAGCCGATCATCATCGACAACCGTGGCGGCGCCGGTGGCACGCTCGGCACCGCCATCGGCGCGAAGGCCGCACCGGACGGCTACACCTTCGTCACCCCGGCGGGCAGCCATGTCACCACGCCCAGCCTGTACACGAAGCTCGATTTCGATCCGGTGAAGGACTTCGCCGCGGTGACCAAGATCGCCGACGTGCCCTACCTGCTGGTGGTGCCAGCCTCGAGCCCGATCAGGACGCTGGCCGACTTCATCGCCACCGCCAAGGCCAACCCGGGCAAGCTCGCCTACGGTTCGGCTGGCAACGGCAGTTCGAACCACCTGGCCGGCGAACTGCTGGCCGGGCGCATCGGCGCGAGCCTGCTGCACGTGCCCTACAAGGGCAGCGCCCCGGCGCTGGTAGACGTGCTGAGCGGGCAGATCTCGTTCATGTTCGACACGGTCAACACCTCGACCCGCTACATCCCCGCCCGGCTGCGCGCGATCGGCATCGGCACCGCGAAGCGCTCGACGCTGATCCCCGACGTGCCGCCGATCGCCGACACCCTGCCCGGCTTCGAAGCGGTCACCTGGGTCGGCCTGCTCGCCCCGGCGGGCACGTCGGGCTCGATCGTCTCGCGCATGCATGCCGAGATCGCCAAGGTCGTCGCCGCGCCGGACGTGCGCGAGCGTTTCTCCACCTCGGGCGCCGAGCCGGTGGCGAGCACGCCGGCGCACTTCGCCGCATACCTGGCCGCCGAGGTGAAGCAGTGGGCGGGGGTGGTGAAGCAGGCGAAGATCCCGCCGGTGGAGTGAACAGAGAAACGAGCAATCTCCGATGAGCATCCAGCATGACGTAGTCATCATCGGCGGCGGCGCGATCGGCTGCGCCACCGCCGTGTTCCTGCGCGCGGCGGGCGTGCCGCGGGTGTGCGTGATCGAGCCGGACCCGACCTACGCCAAGGCCGCGACGCCGATGGCCACCGGCGGCTGCCGCCGGCTGTTCGCGCTGCCGGAAAACATCCGGATGTCGCAGTTCAGCATCGAGTACTACAAGAACTTCGCGCAGCATGTGGCGGTGGACGGCTACGCGCCCGACGTGCAGTGGAAGGAGCGCGGCTACCTGTTCATCGGCGGGCCGCAGCATGCCGACGTGCTGGAGCAGAACGCCCGCGTGCAGGAAGCCGAAGGCGTGAAGATCGAACTGCTTGACCGCGCCGCCATCGCCGCGCGCTATCCGTGGATGCGCAACGACGACCTCGCGCTGGGCGTGCTGTCACCCGAAGACGGCTGGCTCGACCCGAACAGCGTGCTGCAGGGCTTCCGCCACAAGGCGCAGGCGACGGGCGTGACCTTCCTGCGCGACCGGGCGGTCGACCTGTACGTGCGCGGCCGCCGGATCGTCGAGATCGAACTCGCCTCGGGCGCGCGCGTACGCGGCGACCATGTGGTGAATGCGGCCGGCTGCTGGTCCGCGTCGATCGCGAAGCTGGTCGGCGTGGACCTGCCGGTGAACCCGATGCGCCGGTTCGAGCACTACGTCGAGCTCGCGCACGAACTGCCCGCCGACATGCCGCTGATCAAGGACCCGGACCGCCTGATCATCCGCCCCGAGGGTAAGGGCTATGCGGTGGGATTGGTGAAGTCGGACGAGCCCCGCGGGTTCAACTTCGAGGTGGAGCCGTCGTGGTTCCAGGACGTGGTGTGGCCGGCGTGTGCGGCGCGCGTCAAGGCGTTCGAGGAACTGAAGCTGGTGCGGGAGTGGGCCGGGCTCTATGACGAGTGCGAGCTGGATGGGAACATGATCCTGGGGCACTGCGAGGGCGGGCCGGAGAACTTCCTGGTGGCGTGCGGGTTTTCGGGGCATGGGTTGATGCATGCGCCGGCGGTGGGGAGGGGGTTGGCGGAGTTAGTCGTGCGGGGCAGGTTCGAATCGATTGAGTTGACGCGGATGGGCTACCAAAGAGTGATCGAAGATAACCCTTATCGGGAAAGAGGCATTCTCTAGACTGAGGCTCGACTCGACTGCTTTCCGAGAGCCTGCAGGCGAGCGAGCTAGGGCCGCTGAGCAGCGGTTGCTGTCGGTGGCACAGAGCGGGCGCGTGCCGGCTTTCGACCCGAAGCAGCCACTCGACTTACAGATGCGCTCACCCGCCATCAGTCATTCGCAGAATGCAATACAGGTCGGCAGCTATCGCCTCTTTCCTGGCCGGCGGAGACCGTTGTCCGGCGACGGGGGGGCTGCGGCGGGACGTTGACCCTCTATGGAACGAGTTTGTTGGCAGCGTTCGTCAGGGTTGTCAGGGCGTGGAGCATCACGGAAGTTCCGGACCACTGAGTCGAGTAGATGAACCGCCCCGGAGTCACTCCTCTGCACTGTGCGCCAGTGAGGTTGAACGGTGCCGATCGAATCATGTCCGAGAAGTCGGCCCAAGCTTTGTCGGATTTGTGCGCAATGGCGTTCCGAATCTTCTTGAGTTTGGTCAAGTCTTGAACTGTGGCCTGCGGCAGCACGAACCGATGTCCGGCTCCGAGGTAGGTATCCGCGCGATCCTTGAACGTTTGGAAGCTCGACCACTCGACGAACCTCGTGGGATGGTCGGGATGGTTCAAGATCAGCTCAGCCAATCGATACGACGCGTTCTTTGTCCGGAAAGTCTTCACCTCCGAGCCTAGGGCCCCCGCGGTATGGGTCGCCAAGTCCGTCGTGATGACGTCCTTACAGAACGCCTCCCAGTAGGTCAACCCGCTGATGAACAACCCCTCTGACAGCTTGTGCACGTCAGGGAACGCGAACAGACGCCCCCTTCCGACTTGGCTGCATACCTTGCCGTAGGCGCTGCGGATGTGAGCTAACGAGTCCAAGTATTCATCGCGAATGGCAACGGGCGTGCGCATAATGTGTTCCTCGCCGCAGATAGGTCTTGGCTTTCCAGGTTCCAACCGGGTACGACGCCTGGAACTGGTCGGTCAACGCCAAAGCTCAGCTTACATGAAGCGACTTGCTGGCGTGATGCCTCAGATGCCATGTGCAGATATGCTTCAGCTTCGGAGCAGCCATGAGCGACGAAACAGCCTGGGAAAGAGCCGCATCTGAGCAAGGAACGACCGAGTCAGAACGCGCGCTCACGAATCTGGCAAAGCAGGCCTTCCTGAGCCTCTGGAGTTACCCCAACGTTTACACCGATATTGGGCGCCCGGGGCCCGGCGATGGCAAGGAGCTCTGCGACCTTCTCGTGGTGTTCGGTAACGACGTCTTGCTGTTCTCAGACAAGGACTGCGAGTTCAAGGACGGTGCGGACGTCAAGGTGTCTTGGCGACGCTGGTACAAGAAGGCCATTGAGAAGTCAGCCAAGCAGCTTTCAGGCGCAGAGAGGCTGCTTCGAAACTTCCCCGGACGCTTCTTCATCGACAAGGCGTGCACGACGCCCATGCCCGTTCCGCTCCCAGATCCTAGCGTCGCGAGGTACTTCCTCGTCTGCGTGACACGGGGCGCGCACACAGCAGGCCGTTCCCACTTTGGTGGTGGTAGCTCAGGCAGTCTGATGATCAACACGAGCATCGAGGGAGATGCTCATCTGGATGAGCCTTTTTCCGTGGGCTTCCCCTTGCCCGGACGACGCTTTGTTCACGTTCTGGATGAGCTCACGGTGGACGCGCTTCTGCAGGAGCTAGACACCGTCCCTGACCTGGTCACCTACCTCGCCAAGAAGGAGACCTATCTTGGCCAACGGGGCGTCGTGTTCTCGGTTCCCGGAGAGGAAGACCTACTCGCCTGCTACATGCTGACGATGGATGGCGAAGAACACGCCTTCCCGAAGGTCCCGGAGGGCGTGGCCTTCATGGGTTTGCCGGAAGGTGAGTGGGCTGACTACGTCAAAAGCCCTCAACGGGCAGCCAAGCGAGACGCAGACCTTGGTTCGTACATGTGGGACGCCGTCATAGAGGACCAGTCGAAGTACATCCGCGCGGGCACTGCACGCACTGGGCCTTGGTCTGAGACAGAAGCAGTCAATCATGAACGCATCGTGCGAGCTTTAGCCGCGGAGAACCGGGTGTCTCGGCGGAACCTCGTTGAGAACTGGAAGGTTGCCCTTCACCGTAGTGACCCCGGCAAGAAATTTGTTCGGATCGTGATGACAGGGCGTCCGCCGAATCGTGGATGGATCTTCCTCACAATTCCCAAGGGCAACGAGCCGTACGAGGACTACCGCGAGTTGCGCAGCACCATTCTTGGCACGTACTGCAGCGCCATTAAGCTGACCATACCCACGCTGCACGAGGCCATCGGTATTGCGAGCGAGCCGTTCGCCGATGGCGAGGCCTCGCGAGACTTCATGTACGTCGACCTCAGGGAGGAAATGAGCGACGAGGAAAAAGCTGCCCTAAAGGAGCTAATGATCGAGCTCGATGTGCTCCAGTCGAACCCCGATGTGTACCTCTTCGGGGACTTGGTCAAAGAGTTTCCGATGCCATTTCATTTCCGGCAACAGAGGCCGTTGCCGCGCTATCCGGACGCGTTCATGAACCGCGCTGAGCGTCGCCGCCTGGAACGCGATGCCCGCAGGGCAGCCAAGAAGAAGCCGCGCTAAGCAGGGCTTGAGCGAGCCTTGCGGATCGGGGCAAACTGCGGGTCGCCGTGTGCCACATAGGTGGGTCGCTCGGAAGCCAACACAAGTCGTGCTCATGAGCAATCAACCGCTAACAACGATAGCTCTGCGGCGTCGCCACAAGTACGTCGTTCATCGGTGACAGCTTCTGGCCGGGAGTGTGCGTACGGAACCGTGTCCCATAGCTGATGCTGGACCCGCGAGCTCGTCGTGAACGTGGGTTGACCTAGAGCAAGATCCTCGACAGCGCTCCGGCACATCTTGTTTGGCCCTCAACTCGATGGGAGACCATCATGGGATCCGTAGCCAACGCGGTACATCGCGAGCCGTGGAACAAGGGCAAGACCGTGGGTCAGAAGGCCCCATTCAAGGTCAAGGACATCTGGGCACTCCGGGTTCCTGGAAGCCGCTGAAGGAGGGCGTGCCCGAGGTCGAGGACACGCCGCCGCAGGTCCGGGCCGGTCTGGAATGTCCGAGCCTGAATGGATGCTGGACACGAATGCGCTGTCCGACCTGATCCGCGATCCGCAAGGCGCGGTCTTCGAGCGCATGACCGTGCTTCCGCTTGACGAGCCCGCTGATCGGGTCAGCGCGCGTCGACCGGTTTCAGGCTGTCGATGAAGGCCGCGATCCGGCGGCGCATGTCGTTCGTCGTGGCATCGCTGCGGCACACGGCAAACCGGTTGTACACGTTCATCGCCTTGCCGCACTCGCCGTCGACTGCCGGGGTGTGCGCGCCGCGATTGGCCGTATCCCAGCCATGCGTCTGGTCGGGATAGTGGTGCCACTGTGCTGCGCGCGTGAGCGCCGCGCGATCGCATGGCTCGATCGGCGTCGCGGTGTCGCGGCCGCCGGTGAACACGATGACCGGCGCGATGTACGGACTTAGCGCGGGTCGATGCAGACTGCCGTCGGCGATGCAGTTCGGGTAGAGCGCGATGCCGGCGCGGTAGAGGCCGGACACCTGGCTGCGCAGGAAGGGCTCGTCGGTGAACGTCCGCAGTACGGTCCAGCCGCCCTGGCTGTCACCGTAGAGGAAGATCCGGGCCGGATCCAACGCCCGGTTGTCGCGCAGCCAGCGGGCGGCCGCGACGGCATCGAGGGCTCGCATGTTCGCGCCGAACGCCGTCCAGGTGACCCAGTTCTCTTCGCGGCCGCGGCTCCAGTAGCTGTCGAGCAACAGCACGTTAGCGCCCAGCGCATCGCGCAGCCACAGCGCGGTGGCGAAATTTCCGGGCACCAGTCCGTGGCCACCGTGCACCACGACGAAGGTAGGACGCCCCGCCACGCCCTTGGGATGCGGGTTCCAGCTCGCCAGCAGCCGGCCTGCGCCAGCATAGGCAGGTACCAGCGGTTGCAGGGCGGCCAGTCCTACCTTCGCCGTGTTGTTGTAGAGCGAGTAGCTTTCCTTGAGCGGCCGCTCGGGCGCGCGATCGTTGACGATCGGCGGCTGTACCAGCGGCACGTCGGCTGCAGTGAACGGCGTGGCGCAACCAACCGCGAGCAGAGCCAGCCCCGCGGCAAGCAGTAACGTACGAAGCACCGCGCAGGTGCGCCCTCGGATGGGGCGATTGGCATGGATCGATGACATGGCGCGCGGAGCATAGCGCACGCCTGCGGATCTGGCAGCGCGGGCGGCCGGCGGTAGCATCGGCCCGGGCCTCCTGCAATCGGCCTACATCGTCGGGCTCTTGAACGCCCCGCCCAGCGCCACCAGCCCCCAGGGCGTGAACTGCATGTCGGTGTTGAACACCACATGCCCCGACGATGCGTGCGCATCGCGGAACATCCGCTGCAGCGGGCTCTTGTCGTAGATGGCGTTCGCGCCGGCCATCTCCTGCAGGATGTCGACCGCCTCGTTGGCGATCTTCATCGCCATCGCGGTGTTGCGCCGATAGCGCAGCTTGGTCTCGAGGTCGAAGCTGCCGCCGGCCTTGTAGTGCGCCCAGCCTTCCTGGCAGTCGCCCTTCAGCCAGGCGTGCGCCGCGTCGATCTTCGCACCGGCCATGCCCACCCGCAGTTGCACGGTAGGGAAGTCACGCATCGAGGCGCCGGTGTAGCTGGTCGCACGCTGCTTCACCGAGGACGTCGTCTCATCGAGCATCGCACGGGCATTGCCGATCATCGCACCCGCGATCGCGTTGCCGCCGAGCGCCGAGTTGGGGACGCGGAACATCGGGTTGGCGTGCTTCTTGAAGCCGGGGAAGCTGTGACCGGGCTTCGATACCTGCATCGACAGCACACGATGCTGCGGCACGAACACGTCCTTGCAACGCACGGTCCGGCTGCCGGTGCCGCGCATGCCCAGAACCTGCCAGTCGTCGATGATCTCGTAGTCTTCGCGCGGTACCAGGTTCATGCACCAGTCGATCGGCTTGCCCTCGGCATCCTTGACCACACAGGCGAGCATGTTCCACGAGGACACGTCGACGCCGGACGAGAAGCTCCACTGGCCGGACAGCAGCAGCCCGCCGTCGACCAGCGTGCCCTGCCCCTGCACATAGGCGATGCCGGAGGCGATCAGCGCGTCCGGGTCCTTGCCCCAGATCTCTTCATGCGCCTTCGGATCCCACTGCACGAGCTGACGGTGGTGCGAGGACAGATTGGCGAACACCCAGGCGGTCGATGCGCAGCCCTGGCCGAGCTTTTCCGGGACCTCGTAGAACGCCGGGAAGTCGAGCTCCATGCCGCCCCAGGCCTTAGGCTGCTGCGAGCGCAGCAGGCCGCTGTCGTGCAGGGCGGCGAGTACCTTGTCCGTGAGCCGTGTCGCGGCTTCGGTGGCCGGCGCTTCGGCACGCAGCAGCGGAATCAGGTCGGTGGCTCGCTGCAGGGCTTCGGCATAGGAGACGCCGGAGAAATCCTTGCCAGTGCCGGCAGGAAGCGGGTGGGAAGTTGCAGCAGCGGCAGTCGGTTCAACAGCCAGGGCCAACGGGGCTCGCGCATTCATCGCGGCTCTTCCATGCGGGGGCCCGTCGGGCCGATGACTGCCAAGGTAGGACCGCCCGCCTTAATTGTCAATACAAATGCGCAGTCGCGCCTGGATGTACCGACAGGACGAAGGGAGTACGCGCGGGAACGGATGATCCATGCCGCCCCCTGCCTGTCCAAGTATTCTTGGCATCGGCCCCGGCATCGAACGTCGGCGTTCTACGGATGGTCGTCTTCGTCCGATGGTCTGGCGTCTGCCGTGACAGTAGCGATACCTCCTGAATCATCAAGATGATTGCAGCGATGCCGTCCGAGAAAACCCTGCCCCGCCACACCCAGATCGCCGACCGGCTGCGCGCCGATATCCAGTCGGGCGTCTACGGGCTGGGGGCACGACTGCCGATCGAGGCGGAACTCGCCACGCTGTTCGACACCAGCCGTCCGACGCTGCGCCAGGCGCTGGCGACCCTCTCGGCCGAGGGGCTGATCGTGCGCCGGCCGCGTACCGGCTCGGTGGTGGTCGCCACCCACGTGCCGGTGGTGCTCTCGCACGCGGTCACTTCAGTGAACGAGCTTCTCGATTATCCGCGCGACACCCATCGCAAGGTGACCGCCACCCGCTACGTGAAGGCCGACGACGCGCTCGCGCAGCAGCTGCACTGCGCAGCCGGCAAGGAATGGTTCCAGATCACCACACTGCGTTACGCCGGAAAGTCCACCGTGCCGCTGTGCTGGACCGACACCTACGTGCTGCCACAGTACGCCGGCGTGACGAAGCACCGCCGGCACACGCTGATGCCGGTGTGCGAGCAGATCGTCGAGATGTTCGACGAGGTGATCGAACAGGCGGACATCGAGATCTTCGTGATGCGCATTCCGAAGCGGATGGCCGCCGCGCTCAAGGCACCGGCGGATTCACCCGCGATGGGGGTGATGCGCACCTACACCGGCAGCGATGGCGAGGTGTTCCAGACCACGGTCAGCGTGCATCCGGAGGAGCGCTACCGGTACCGGTTCGAGTTGAAGCGCGAGGCACGCGCGGCAGGACGGAAGCGCTAGGGGTCAGGTGTCAGGGCATCGCGGTGATGCGCACCCGCCGGTTCTCCAGCGAATAGGGCTGGTCCTTGCGCAGCAGGTCGGTGGCGCCGCGTCCTTCGGCGCTCAGCCGCGTGCGCTCGATGCCCACAGACGCCAGGTGCCCGATCACCGATTCGGCCCGGCGCTGGCTGAGCTTCTGGTTGTAAGCGGCGTTGCCCTTGGCGTCGGTATGGCCCTCCACCAGGAAGCGGAGGGTGGCCAGGCGATCGCTGCGCATCGCGGTGGCAAGGGTGTCGAGCAGCGGCAGGCTGGCCGGCTGAATACGCGCCGAGTCGAAGTCGAACAGCACCACAAGGTCGACGCTGCGCGGCTCGGGCACCAGGTTGCGCAGGCCGCGGGTGGCGGCCGGCGGCGGCGCCAGGCGATCGACCAGGTCGTTCGCGGTCGCGTTGCCAGTGGGTTGTGCAGCGGCAGACGGTGCGGCGGCAGGCTGTGCAGCAGCGGGCAGTGCCAGCAAGGCGAGCAGCAGCCAGACCGGGGCGAGACTGGATTTCATCGGACCTCCTCCACGGTGAAAAGTTGCGCACCGAAGGCTTCGGTGCCGCCGGCGGGTGCCGAGGTCAGGAAATCGAACAGTGCGCCGCGTCCACCCAGCGTGTTCAGCGCGAAGGTGAACGGAGACTTCGCATCCGGCTTCGAACGGCTGAGGCGTTCCAGCGTGCGCGGTGCATCCGAGACCACCACCAGCAGCTGGTTGGTGCCGGCTGGCCCGGCGGCGCGGATGCGCCAGTCCTCGCGCGGCAGCCGCACCGGCTGGCCAGCGCGCACGCGGTTGTCCCTGTCCAGTGCATTCGGGAACAGCAGGTAGAAGCTGCTGGCATCGCTGCCCAGCAGCACCACGTACAGGAAGCCATCGCGTGGCGGCGTGATCGTGAGGTCGAGGAAGTCGCGACCGATGCGCAGCGCGCGCGACTGTCCACTGACCTGGGGCGTACGCCTCGGGTCGGCCTGTGCGGCGATGTCCTGGAGCGTCGCCAGCGAGGCCAGCGGAGGTGGCGGAGGTGGCGGTTCCGGATCCGACTCCGGGCTCGGCGCCACGGCTACGGCTACCTGCGCTGGCACCTGCACCTGCACCGGGGGCGGGGCGGGTACGGCGGGTGGCGCAGGCACCGCCGGGGCAGGCGGGGCGGCTGGCGGCGGTGCCGGGGGCGCCGTCGGTGCAGTCTGGGCAGGCGCCTGTGCGAGCGGGGCCTGAACGGGCGCCGCCGGAGGACGTACCACCGGGACCGGCACCAGGTTGCGGTTGCCGGCCAGGGTGATGGTGTGCGGCGAAAGGTGCGAATAGGGACGCAGCCGCTCGTTCACGAACGACTGTGCGCAGCGCCGGATCTCCTCCAGGCTCACCGCGCCGGAGGAATCCAGGTCGCGTGCCTTGCCGAGCATGCAGTCGCGGATACCCTGCGTGGCCACGCCACCGTTGTTCGGGTCGTCGAAGCTCACTTCGTCCGGGCGCGCGGAGGCGATCATCACCACGTTCTCGCGCAGCGCACCGAGCCGGGTCGACTCGGTGAACAGTCCGCGCGTGCGGTAGTTCGACACCATCGAACAGGCGGCGACCGACGCACCGCCGGGTGGCGAACTGAACTTGGGCACCAGTGCCGGGCCGAGTCCGCGCGACGCGGCAGCCTGTCCGGGCAGCACGCCTTCGGAGTGGCAGGCGTCGAGCATCACCACCAGCTTGTCCGCGCGTTGCCCGGCCGACTGCGTGGCCTGCGCCATTTCGGTGTTGGTGATCACCTGGCCGTCGTAGGTGAGCAGGCCCTCGATGCAGCCGCCGGCTTGCGGATCGAAGTAGCGGGTGCCGTGGCCCGAGAAGTAGACCAGTGCACGCGAGCCGTCGCCGACCCGGTCGCCGAATTCGCGCAGGATGGCGAGCAGGCCGGCCTTGGTTGCTTCGGCGTTGCGCACCACCCGCATGCCGGTGTCGGGTACGCCCATCGCGCGTGCGATCGCACGCGCGCTCGCCATGTCGTGCTCGACACCGCGCAGCGGCGTCACCGACGGATCCGCATAGCGGCTGATGCCGATGATGAGTGCGGTACGCGCACCGGATGGCTGGGCCAGCGCTGTCGTCGCAGGTACGAGCAACAGCAGCACGACCACAGCCATCAGGGCCGCGAACGCGCCACGTGCGCGCAGGGCGTTTCCGGCCATGGCCGGGACGAGGTTCGGGAACACGCGATCGGTGCGGTTCATGGCGCGAAGAAGAATTCGCCGATGGCCTGGTCGTACAGGGCCGGCGTCTGTTCATGGCCGACGCCGCGCGCGAGCTTCACCACCTCGTTGCGGACGTTGCGCAGCACTCGATCCACCGACTGGCCGGGCAGGATCATCTCGCGCAGCAGCACACGGGTGAACAGCCCGTTGCGTTCCTTGTCGTTCGGCCCGAGGCGGTCGAGCGCCTGTTGCCCCGCGCCGGCGGAGTACATCACCATCTGCCCGGTGGCCGCCGAGGTCGGCGCCAGTCCGCGTCCACCGATGCTGCGGCCCTTCGACTGGAACGGATTGTCGCGGCAGGCATCGACCACCGCCAGCGCGAACTTCGCCTTGCGCTCGTTGAGGTCGTCGAGGATGCGCTGCAGCGGGATCGCCTCGTCCTTCACCTGCTCTTCATGGTCGGCCCGGATATCGGTCGGCAGCAGATAGTTGGCGGCACCGAGCTGCACGCCGTGGCCGGCGAAGAAGAAGATCACCTCGTCGCCGCCCTGAACCGTCATCCGGAAATCGCGAAGCGCCTGCTTGAACTGCTTCTCTTCGAGGTTGAGGTGCCGGGTGACGGTGAAGCCGACGGCCTGCAGCGTGCGTGCCATGGACTCGGCATCGGCCGCCGCGTTGGCCAGCGGGGCCACGTGCAGGTAGCGGTCGTTGCCGATCACCAGTGCCTTGCGATGTGGCGCGGGCGGCCGCGGCACGAAGGGCCGGGCAGCCTCGGCCTGCGGTGGCGGCGCCTTCTGGGCAGCAGCACCCTGCGCCACCGTGGCCTGCAGCTGGGCGAGCGCCTTGCGCATCTGGTCGAGCTGCGCCTGCAGCTCGCGGTTCTGCTGTTCGATCGCCGCCGACGGGGCCACCGAAGGGGTCACCGCCGTGGCGGTGGTTGCCGCGGTCGTCGCCGTGGCGGTCGCTGCCATCGCGGGCGCGGCAGGCACCGTCGATGGCGTCGCCGCTGGGGCCGCTGCAACCGTTCCGCCGGGCGGCGGTTTCGCGGCAGCCGGCGTGCTGCCCGTG
>CANGXU010000044.1 GCA_947457885.1 Betaproteobacteria bacterium | reverse complement strand
TCGCCTCGGCGCCCGGCGCCGCTGCGGCAGCGGGAGCCGTGCTGCCACCGGCCGTGCGGCCTTTCTGCCGCTCGGCCGCCCAGACGCGGAAATCTTCGACCGACTTCACCTCGACCACGATCGGCATGTATCCGTGCTCCTTTCCGCAGAGCTCGGCGCACACGCCGCGATAGACGCCGACGGCATTGGCCTTGAACCAGGTGTCGCGGATGAAGCCGGGGATCGCATCCTGCTTGACGCCCAGCGAAGGCACCCACCATGCGTGCAGGACATCGTTGGCGGTGGTGAGGATACGAACCTTCTTGCCGACAGGTACCACCAGCCGGTTATCGACGTCGAGCAGATAGTCGGCCTCTTTCGGCTTCACGTTGGTACGTTCCTCGAAGGACGTCGCCAGCGCGGAATAGAACGCGATGCCGTCGGCGACATCCTTCAGGTCGCCCTCGCCCTTGAGGTAGTCGTAGCCCCACTTCCACTGGTACCCGGTCGCCTTGATCGTGAGATCGGGCGACGAGGTGTCCTTCATCGCGATCACCGTCTTCGTCGCCGGCCACGCCATCAGGATCAGGATGAGGAACGGAACCACCGTCCAGACGATCTCCACGGTGGTGTTCTCGTGGAACTGGGCAGGCTGGTGGCCGGCCGACTTCCGGTGGTAGATGATCGCGTAGAACATCATGCCGAACACCAGCACGAAGATCACTGCGCAGAAGATCAGCACGAGCGTGTGCAGGTCGTAGATCTGGGCCGCGATCTCGCTGACCGGCGGCTGCAGGTTGAACTTCGACGTCGCCTGGTAGGCGGTGCTGGCGGCATCCTGGGCAAACGATACCGCCGGAAGCAGCAGGCTGGCGGCACCGGCCAGGGCCGTGACCGGGGAGACTGAGGAGTGGTGCGGACGATTCATGAATACTCCGGTGTGCGATGCGACCTGCAGCCGTGGCGTGGAAGGGAGAAGGATAGCGGAAGCGGTTCTTGCGGAAGGGGTTCGATGCGTTCGATCAGGCGGTGACGGTGCGCGCGTGCCGGATGCGGGCGACGAGGTAATCGGCAGCGGCGCTGCGCTCGGACTCGGTCATCAGGTCGCCGATCGGATGAAGCCGGCCGTGCGAACGCAGTGCGAGCACACTCTTGCGCGCGATGCCTGCCGGTTCGAAGACGACCTGTACCCAGTGCAGGTTGAAACGCGATTCGGCGATCTGCCCGCGCATCGATCGACGCACGACGAGGTCGTGGCCGATGACCGTGACCGTTTCGAAGTCGCCGTCGCCGGCCCGCAGCCAGCGGAACGCGAATACGATCATCGCCACCTCGATACCGGCGAACGGCAACACCAGCCATGCCCCCTGCGCCGTGACGACCGTGGCCACGACCAGCACCGGAACGCACATACCCGCAGCGACCCAGCGCCGCGCGGCGGGCGACAGCGACCGGTTCGGACGCGCAGTCAGGCTCAGGCCGACTGTCGGGTCAGAACGCTTCCGGTCTTCCGCCGGCACCGCGGTGATCGCAACGGAGCCCACATCGGCCTCGATCGTAGTGATTTCGAATCTCCCTGCGCGGCTGGCGACCGACAAGCCTGTACAGGACACCAGCCTGACCGACGGCGGACTTCTCGAAAAGGTCCGCTGGCCGGAATGTGCGGCCGGATCGGCCGCGCCAACTGCGTGCAGGAACAGACTTTCCGTACCTGCATGCAACGCGATGCGGACAGCATCCGGTGGTTCACCGTCGCTGTCGGAACATGTCCCGGTGTCCGATGCAGCCTGTGACGGGAGGCCTGCAACGACGATCAGACGAACCCCGGGTTGAACTTCGGGCCGGGTCAGACACGGCCCTTCGATGTAGTAGAGAATCTAGCACAGCCGACAGGCGACCTTCAACCGCGCTGTCCTGTCTCAGGTGGGTTCGACGGCGGCTTCGATACGATCGATCCGCACCTGCGTGGCCGCGCTGGTCCAGTCGGGAACGGGCGCATGGGCCAGGCGCCCGACGCAGGGTGCGGGCAGCCAGCGCTCCAGCGTCCCGAATACCTCGTCAGCCCGTGCGAGTCCGGGATCGATCTCGTTCGCCAGCCATCCGGCCAGCGCCAGCCCGCGCCGCTGCACGGCCTCGGCAGTGAGCAGCGCATGGTTGATGCAACCCAGCCGCAGGCCGACCACGAGCAGTACCGGAAAACCGAGTTGCATGGCAAGTGCCGCAGTATCGGCACCCGGACCGGGCTGGTCCGCGAGCGGCACGCAGAAGCCGCCGACCCCCTCGACCAGCAGCCAGTCGACCTGCGCGCCGGCGGCCCGCGCCGCCTCGACGATCCGCCCGGTGGACAGCGCGACGCCAGCCTGCCGGGCAGCCAGGTGCGGCGCGACCGGCTCCGCGAACCGGTACTGGTTGACCCACGCCGCCGGCAGCGCCACGTTCGCCGCCGCAACCGCGGAATCGATGTCCTCCCACGCAAGGGTGCGGCCGTCGCCCTCCGGCGCGAGGGCTCCGGAGGCAATCGGCTTCATCACGCCGACCCGCCGACCGGCGGCGCCGAGCGCACGTGCGACCACCGCGCAGCTGCGCGTCTTGCCAATGCCGGTATCGGTACCGGTGACGAACAACCCGCGCATTCGCGTCAGCCCCCGCTGCTGCCAGGACGGGCGCGCTCGAAACGCACGATCGAGCGACCGTCGGCAGTACGCCGCGGTTCGCCGCGCCACGCATGGCCGTAGACGACTTCGTAGGTGGCTGGCAGGCGGCCGTCGCTGCGGAAGCGTTCGTAGGCTGCGACGACCCGGTCGAACGCACGCCGGCCCATCATGCCCTGCCGCCGGCCGGCGGTCGCATTGTGTGCACCGATCGCCTTCAGGTCGCGCATGAGTTCCGGCAGCGACGGATAGGTGAGCGTGATGCGCTCCATGTCCACCACCGGCGTGACGAATCCGGCCTCCAGCAGCATGTCGCCGATGTCGTGCATGTCGGTGAAGCGGCTGACATGGCTGTAACCGTCGACTTCTGCGAACGCCGTACGCAGTTCCTTCAGGGTATCGGGGCCGAAGGTGCTGAACATGACAAGCCCGCCCGGCCGGGTAACCCGCGAGAACTCGCCCAGCGCGGCCGGCAGGTCGTTCACCCACTGCAGCGCGAGGTTCGACCACACCATGTCGATCGACCCGGAGGCGAGCGGCAGCCGCTCGAGGTCGCCGCACACCGGCAGGGTGCGCGCGCGTCCGCCGAGTGCCGAGCGCCAGCGGCCCGGCTCCTTTGCCAGCGCGGTGCGCAGCATCGCCGGTGCGATGTCGAGCGCGAACCGCTGCGCCTTCGGGTAGCGCGCCGCCAGCGCCAGCGTGCCATGCCCGGTGCCGCTGCCGGCATCGAGCAGGCGCAAGGGCTCGATGCGGATGTAATCGAGACGCTCGGCCATCCGGTCGCCGACCTCGCGCTGCAGGACCGCCGCACGGTCGTAGTCGGACGCGGCGCGCGAAAACGAGGCGCGGGTGGCGCGCTTGTCGATCACGTGCGGCTCGGTCGGGGGCAGGTTCATGTGCTGGAGACGGTCTCGGGCTGGGAGCGGCGCGAAGCACCGCCCATCTCGGCGATCGTAGCGGCAAGCCGGTCGGCCTGTACGACGGGAAGCGCGTGCCCATCCGAGGCCACCGCCAGCACGCGTGCGCGCGGCAGCGCGGCGGCGAGCGCGTGCGCGGCCGCCGCGGGCACCAGCGCATCCCGCTCGCCGTGCACCAGGGCGACCGGGATGTCCAGCGCGGACAGCCTCCCGCGCAGGTCCGCGCGGCGCAGGCAGTCGAGCCCCTGCATCATTTCGTCCGAGAACAGGGCAGCCGCCTCGCCAGGCAACGCACGGTCGAACGAACGCCGCAGGCGACGTGCCAGCGCCGGCGCATCTGCCGAACCCATCGCACAGAGCGAAGCCAGGCGCGACTGCGCGGACGGGACAGAGGCCGCCGCGACAGCCGCGAATGCGTCGAACTCGGCAACGGGCATGGCCGGGGCCCAGCCGTCGCCGGCCACGAAGCGGGGCGTGGCGCCGACCAGTACCAGCGCCGCCACCGCCCCGGGATGGGCGAGTGCGCGGTCGACCGCGAGGGTCGCGCCGAGCGACCATGCACAGATGCCGAAGGGCGGGCCTTCGCCGGCGCGCACGGCCGCCGCCCGCTGGTCGATGGCGGCGACGGCTGCCCTGCAGGCCACCGCGGTCGCGACGATCGCCGGCGGCAGCACGGCCCGCAGTTCATCGAACACCGACGCCCCGAACCCCCAGCCCGGCACCAGCAGCCAGTCGCCGATCGGCAGGCGCGCGCGTTCATCCATGCCGTGCATCGATCTCGTGCATGGCCTCGCACAGCCGGTCGACCTGCTCGAGTGTATGCGCGGCCGACAGCGAGATGCGCAGGCGGGCGCTGCCAGCCGGGACAGTCGGAGGCCGTATCGCCGGCACCAGCAAGCCGCGCTCGGCCAG
Organism: Betaproteobacteria bacterium; assembly: GCA_947457885.1. GTDB lineage: Bacteria > Pseudomonadota > Gammaproteobacteria > Burkholderiales > CAIKXV01 > CAIKXV01. The sequence goes on along the minus strand of CANGXU010000044.1, from coordinate 18,804 downwards.
CGCCGCCGACAGGGCAACCGCCCGCGCGGAGGCACCCACCACCCATGGCTGTATCGCGGTCGACGACGGCAGGGCATGCCCGCTGCGCAGCCCGCTTGCGCCCGCCTGCCAGCGCCGGACCAGGACGCCGAGGTGCTCGCGCCGCTGCGGCTCCTGCTCGATCAGCGCCAGGCTCGCCTGCAGCCCGCAGGCGAGCATCGGCGGCAGCGCGGTCGTGAACACATACGTGCGCGCAGACTGCACCAGTATGTCGATCACCTCCGGCGCGGCCGCGACGAATGCGCCGAACACCCCGGCCGCCTTGCCCAGCGTGCCCATGTAGATCACCCGGTCGAGCACGTCGGACGGCTCGATGCCGAAGTGCGCCAGGCAGCCGCGCCCGCCACCGAGCACGCCGAAGCCATGGGCATCATCGACCAGCAGCCAGGCATCGAATCGGGCCGCCAGTTCGAGCAGTTCGGGCAGCGGGGCGATGTCGCCGTCCATGCTGAACACGCCGTCGACCATGATCATGCGCACCCGTGCGTCGCTGCCTGCGAGCTGGCGCTCCAGCGCCGCGAGGTCGCCGTGCGGATAGCGGTGGAAGGTGGCGCGCGACAGCAGCGCGCCGTCGTTCAGGCAGGCATGGTTAAGCCGGTCGCCGAACACGGCGTCGCCACGGCCGAGCAGCGCGGTGGCGATGCCGAGATTGGCCATGTAGCCGGTCGAGAACAGCAGGGCCGCCGGGAACCCCGAGAAGCGGGCGAGGTCGCGCTCCAGCGTCTCGTGCGCGTCGGTATGCCCCGTCAGCAGGTGCGAGGCTCCGGCCCCGGTACCGTAGCGCCGCACGCCCTCCTCGACAGCGCGAGCAATCCGGGGATGTGCCGCGAGACCGAGGTAATCGTTGCTGCAGAACGACACGCAGTCGCGGCCGTCGATGGTCACCGACACGCCCTGCGGCGATTCCAGCCGGCGCCGGGTACGCCTCAGCGAATCGGCCTCCAGCCCGGCGAGCCGCGCTGCGAGGTCGGACAGCCTGGTCACCGCGCCTCAGGTTCCCGGCGCGAGGATGGCGTCGGCTGTCGCCGGCGGCATCGCGGGGTCGAGCCCGTGGATGCCGAGCCGGGCGAACAGCGCATGGTCGCGCTCGACATCGGGATTGCCGGTGGTGAGCAGGCGATCGCCGTAGAAGACCGAGTTGGCCCCGGCAAGGAAGCACAGCGCCTGAACCGGTTCCGACATCTCTTCCCGGCCGGCCGAGAGGCGCACCATTGCCCGCGGCATCACGATTCGCGCGACGGCCACGGTACGCACGAACTCGAGCGGGTCGAGCGCGTCCTCGTTCTCGAGCGGCGTACCCGGCACGCGCACCAGATGGTTGATCGGTACGCTCTCAGGGTACGGCTGGAGGTTTGCGAGTGTCGCGATCAGCCCCGCCCGCTGGCGCCGCGTCTCTCCCATGCCGACGATGCCCCCGCAGCAGACGTTCATGCCGGCCGAACGGACCTGTGCCAGCGTGTCGAGCCGGTCATCCTGGGTGCGCGTGGACACGATGTCGCCGTAGAACTCGGGGGCGGTATCGAGATTGTGGTTGTAGTAATCGAGACCGGCTTCGCGCAGTTGCCCGGCCTGGCCGGGCTTCAGCATGCCGAGCGTCGCGCAGGTTTCCAGGCCGAGTGCACGCACCTGGCGCACCATCGCGAGCACGGGTTCGAGGTCGCGCTGCTTCGGGCTGCGCCATGCGGCACCCATGCAGAAGCGCGTCGCACCGTTGGCCTTTGCGGTACGCGCAGCTTCGACCACCGCATCCACCGACAGCATCGGAGCGCTGCCGACGCCGGTGTCGTACCGGGCGGCCTGCGGGCAGTAGCCGCAGTCCTCGGGGCAACCGCCGGTCTTGATCGACAGCAGCGTCGAGCGCTGGACCGCGTTCGGATCATGGTGCTCCCGATGGACGGTCTGTGCCTGGAACATCAGGTCTGCGAACGGCAGGTCGAACAGCGCTGCCACCTCGTCGACCGCCCACGATCGCGGGCTGGACGGGGAATCGGGGCGATGCGGAGGTTTCTCGAGGGTGTCCATGGACTCGGGCTGTCGAACAATGAAAGGCATTCTGTGTCGAACGATGATCGGTCGCCCATGCCGCGATGTCAAACCACGTTCAATCCGGCATCCGCCGGTATGTCCGACGGCGCGCCGCGCGCGTCGGCCTGGCGGCGTCTGCACAGGCTGTGGTCGGGCCCCGTGCCCTGCGCCTTGTGCGGTACCGCCAGCGAGGCGCGCGCATCGCTATGCGACAGCTGCCATCGCGAGCTGCCGTGGCTCGACGGTAACGCCTGCGCGCGCTGTGGCGAACCGGCCGGCGCGCCCGCGCTCGCGCCGGAGACCGGCGCACCTGCGCGCTGCAACCGCTGCGCGCGCGAGCCGCCGCCGTTCGAACGGCTCGTCGCCGCGCTCGATTACCGCTTTCCGGTCGACGCCATGATCCGGCGCCTGAAATTCGACGGCGAACTTTGGCTCGTCCCCGTGCTGGCCGGACTCCTGCTCGAGCGCTGTGCCAGCGCCGCCCGGCCGCAATGCCTGCTGCCGGTGCCACTGTCGGACCAGCGGATCGCCGGGCGCGGCTTCAACCAGTCGGCCGAGATCGCGCGCCTGCTGTCGAAGCAGACCGGCATCCCGATGCGGCTGGAGGTTCTGCGCCGCGCGCGCGACACCCTGCCCCAGTCGGAGCTGCCGCTGGCCGGACGCGCTGAAAACCTGCGCGGCGCCTTCGTCGTCGACCGTCCGGTGGACGGCCTGCATGTGGCGCTCGTGGACGACGTGGCCACCACCGGCGCCACCGGTGCCGAAGCCGCGCACGCACTGCTGCGCCAGGGCGCCGCTCGCGTCGATCTGTGGACGGTCGCGCAGACGCCGCGCAGGCATCCTGCATGACCCCGCAGAGTAGCGCGACGCCTGCCGCTGGCCGACCATCGGCAGACAGCGGCGATGTCCACCCGACGGCGAGAATGGACGACGATGGCCGGCCGGGGTAATGTCGATTCGGGCAGGGTCTGTGTTCCTGAATCTTTTCCGATGGATGCACGTCAAACCTTGAACCTGCCCCGCGTTTCCGTCCAGCCCCCGGCCGGTGTCACGGGCAGCGCACCGCATCCGCCCCCCAGTCCGGGATCGGCACTTCTTCACGCAACCCGAGGTATTCCGACATGACCCTGCTGCTCCTGGGCCTGATCCTCTTCCTCAGTGCCCACTCGACACGCATCTTCGCCAGCGGCTGGCGCGATGCGATGATCGGGAAGCTCGGACCCAACGGCTGGAAAGGTCTGTATTCCCTGGTCTCGCTCGTCGGACTGGTGCTGATCGTGATCGGCTACGGTGCCACCCGTACCGACCCGGTATTCCTGTGGCAGCCGCCGGTCTGGACCCGGCATGCCGCATCCCTGCTGACACTGGGTGCCTTCGTGCTGCTGGTGGCCGCCTACATACCGACGAACCGGATCAAGGCGGCGATCGGCCATCCGATGGTTGCCGGGGTGAAGCTGTGGGCGTTCGCCCACCTGCTCGCCAACGGCACGCTGGCCGACCTCGTGCTGTTCGGCAGCCTCCTGGCCTGGGCGGTCGCCGACTTCATCTCGGCACGGCAGCGCGATCGCGCTGCCGGAGTGACGTACAACAGCGCCACGCTACCGACGGTGGCCACCGTCGTACTGGGCATCACGCTGTGGGCAGTCTTCGCGTTCTGGCTGCACCGGGTGCTGATCGGCGTCGCGCCCTTCGGCCGCTGAGCGGCCGGCGTCATCGGCCGCTCAGCGGCGGTGGTGATCGGCCGCAGAGCGGCCGGGGTCAGTCCTTCGGGCCGGTGTGCCAGGCAGGCCAGCGTTCCAGCACCGCCGGGCCGTCGCTGCGGTAGATGTGACAGGAATCGATCTGGTAGGGACGCTTGTCGGACGGCCGCTGCAGGTCGCGGGCAGTGCGCGCCCGGCCGGTGGCCTGGTAGGCGGTGGTTGCCATCGGCCCGAGCAGTTCCAGCAGATGGGTGCAGCCTCGCGTGCCGCCGAGCACTTCCAGCGTCCGGCGCCGCCATCCCGGCCCGATCTTCAGCCCGACCAGCGCCTTGAAGGCGGGGGCAATGTCGCCGCAGCCGCTGTAGGGCGACGCTTCCGTCACCGCCTCGCAGTCGTGGATCAGGAAATCGAGGTCGATGGTCAGCCGGATGCGCATCTGGTGGATCGGCTCCCCCGGCGCACGGGGCTCGCCACCATCGCGCCGCTGGTGGGCATGGGTCTTCGCATCGACCATCAGGCCCTCGATGTCCCACAGGCCATCCTCGCGCTGGAAACCCTGGCATTCGACGCGGCGGACATGGATCGCGGTACGCGGGGCAGGTTCGGACAATGGCATCTGGAGAACGTCGCTTCGGCGGTTGGAGGGGACTGCCATCAGCCCGCAGGCTGCGCCCCGGACCGGCTGCGCCGCGCGGCCACGCGCTCGAGCACGCCGCGCTGCTCCTCGGCGGTGTAGATCGACCAGTGGGCGATCTCGTCTAGCGAGCGGAAGCAGCCGCGGCAGGCGTCAAGGTCCTTGTCGTAGAGGCAGACCAGCACGCAGGGCGATGCCACCGGCGCTTCGGCGTCCGCCGCATCGGCAGTCCCGGGCAGCGATCGGGAAGTCGGGAGCGTCACGGCCATGGCCTCGGTGTCCTGCAGTCGGGGAGCGCGCCTGCGGCGCGCCGGGCCCTTATTGTCCGGCATGCCGCGCTGCAGCGCCAGCCTGCCTGCGGCGCGCACTCAGGAAGCCTGGCCCCGTTCGCGCTCGGCCAGCCGTGCGCGCGCCGCGCGCGATCCGGTCCGGCGTCCCAGTGCCTCGCTGATGAAGCAGCCGGCGTCGACCAGCCGGTCGAAATCGACGCCGGTCTCGATGCCCATGCCGTGCAGCATCCAGACCACGTCCTCGGTCGCGACATTGCCGGTCGCCCCGGGCGAATACGGGCAGCCGCCGAGGCCGGCCACCGAGGCATCGACCGTCGCCACGCCGTGCTCGAGCATCGCGAGGGTATTGGCCAGCCCCTGTCCCCAGGTGTCGTGAAAATGTCCGGCCAGCCGTGCGGCCGGCACCTGCGCGAGCAGCAGGTCGAACAGCCGGTGCACGGACCCCGCCGTGCCGATGCCGGTGGTGTCGCCGATCGACACCTCGTAGCAGCCGAGGTCGAGCAACCGGTGCGTCACGTCGAGCACGCGCGCGGCGGCCACCTCGCCCTCATACGGACAGCCGAACGCCACCGAGACGTATCCGCGCACCCGCCAGCCCTGCGCGAGCGCGGCGCGGGTAACCTCGGCAAATCGCGCAAGCCCCTCGTCGATGGTGCAGTGGGTGTTCTTCAGCGAAAACGTCTCGCTGGCCGCCGAGAACACCGCGATCTCCTCCAGCGCAATGCCGCTCGCCTGCTGGTACGCCAGCGCAGCCTCGAACCCTTTCATGTTCGGCACCAGCACGGGAAACCGCGTGCCGGCATGCCGCGCGATCGCCGACAGCACCTGCGCGGTCCCGTCCATCTGCGGGACCCATTTCGGCGACACGAACGCCCCCGACTCGACCATCGAGAGGCCCGCCGACGCGAGCCGGTCGATCAGTGCCACGCGCGTGGCTACCGGGATGCTGCCAGGCTCGTTCTGCAGCCCATCGCGCGGCCCGACCTCGACCACGCGTACGGCAGCGGGCAGCAGGCCCGCCCTCTTAGCGGCCGCGCTCACCGCTTCACTTCGGCGACCCAGCGGGCGGTGCGCTTTTCCAGGAATGCGGTGACGCCCTCGCGGCCCTCGGGGCTGGCGCGCAGCGCAGCGATCCGGCGCGCCGATTCCGCGACAAGTGCCTCGTCGATCGGGCGCGCGGCCGCTTCGGCGACCCAGGCCTTGCACTCGGCCAGCGCACCCGGGCCGCCGAGCAGGAGTTGCCTGGCCAGCGCGTCGATCCTGGCATCGAGCGCCGCCGCGTCGACCACTTCGTGCACCAGTCCGAGCCGCAGCGCCTCGGCGGCGTCGAACTTCTCCGCAGTGAGGCAGTAGCGTCGCGCCTGGCGCTCGCCGATGGCAGCCACGACGTAGGGCGTGATCACGGCCGGGATCATGCCCAGCCGGACTTCGGTCAGGCAGAACGTGGCCTCGGGTACCGCCACCGCGATGTCGCAGCAGGCGAGCAGCCCGAGGCCGCCGGCGAAGGCCGGCCCGTGCACCCGCGCGAGGGTCGGCTTGCGGAACGTGTAGAGCGCGTGCATGAGCCCTGCCAGCCCCAGCGCATCCTCGACGTTCTGCGCCTCGGAGTAGCCGGCCATGCGCTTCATCCAGTTGAGATTGGCGCCTGCGGAAAAACTCCGGCCGCTGGCCGCGAGCACTACCACCCGCACTGCGGCATCGGCGGCGAGGTCGCGCAGCGCGCCGGTCAGCGCTTCGATCATCGCGTCGTCGAACGCGTTGTGTATGTCGGGCCGGTCCAGCGTCACCGTGGCGATGCCCCGGGCATCGGTGGCGACGGCGATGCCGGTCAGGGCGTCGGGCGATGGGGCCATGGCGGATCCCTCAGAGAAACCGGGATTGTGCCGCAGGCAGGGGCGTTGCGAGAACGCCCTGACCCGCGACGTCTCCTCCGGGAACGCCCTGCGGCGCGCCGCCGTCAATCAGCGAACTGACCCGCCTTGGCGATGATCGGCCCCCACAGCGCGATCTCCTTCGCCAGGTGCGCGCGCAGCCCTTCGGGCGTTGCCAGCGCGGGAGCCACGCTGACGGCGCCGAACTCGGCGATGCGGGCATTGAACGTCGCATCCTTGATGGTTGCGTTCAGGGCCTTGTTCAGGCGCTCGAGCACCGGGCGGGGCGTTCCCCGGGGGGCGTACAGGCCATGCCAGACGTTGAGTTCGAAACCGCTCAGGCCTTGTTCGGCCAGCGTCGGTACGTCGGGCAACTGCGCCAGGCGCTTCGGCGACGTGACCCCTATGGCGCGGACCTTGCCGCCCTTGATCTGGCTGACCGTATTGCTGGTCTGGTCGCAGAGAAGATCCACCTGTCCGCCGAGAAGATCGCTCATGGCCGGCGCTGTCCCCTTGTAGGCGACGGTGGTGAGGTCGATTCCGATCGAGCTCATGAACAACAGGCCGCAGAGGTGCGATGCAGCCCCCAGGCCGGCATTGGCGATCGTGGTCTTGTCGCGGTTGCTCTTGAGATAGGTGATCAGGTCTTTCAGGCTGGTGACCGGCAGGTTCGCACGCGTCAACAGGGTCATCGGAACGTCGGCGACCTGGCCGATCGGCTCGAGGTCTTTCAACGGATCGAAAGGCAGCCGCTTGTAGAGTGCCGGAGCGGTCGACATCCCGATGTGCATCAGCAGCACCGTATAGCCATCCGGCGTGGCGCGTACGACCTTGTTGACTCCGATGGTGCCGCCGGCGCCGGGCGCATTCTCGACCACGACGGTCTGCTTGAAGGACGCCTGGAACTGCTGCGCGAGCAGTCGCGCCATCGTGTCGGTCGGCCCGCCGGCCGCGAAGGGGACAATCACCGACACCGGACGCGTCGGGTACTCTTGCGCGTTGCCCGCGCTGGACAGCAGACACAGGGACGGTCCGACAGACCAGGCGGCGGTTTTCAGTTTCATGGCTATTCCTCCGGCGGCAATGTCAGCCAGGACACGGCGTGTCTCTGCACGCTGACCGCCGACTGATGCCAAGACTTCGATCGGGTTTTCTACACGATTATTACCAGTTTATTACAGTCTGTCAGGTTTTCTTATTGCATTCAATTTGTTTTCCGCGAAACAAGGCTCGCAGGGGCACTGGACGCTGAACGAACCGACTCGCCATGGCGTACGGCCTGGCGTTCATGCCGCGGGGATCGGTCGATCGGTCGATCGGTCGATCAGGACATCCGCGCCGCGGCAAAGCCATCCTGGTCACCGGCGCTTCGGGCATCGCATGGCCGGGACGGCCCGCTCGCAGATCTAGAACCGACCGTCAGAAAGCCAGCGAGCCACCTGGTCGAGCCGGTCGTTGCCCCAGAATGGCTCGCCGTCAACGATGAAGTAGGGGGAACCGAACACGCCGCGCTCGATCGCGCGCTGTGTCTCGGCGCGCGGGCGTTCCTTCACCGCCGGGTCGGACAGAGCCTCTGCAAGCGCCGGGCCCGGAACGCCCATCTCCGCCGCCACGTCGATGCTGACCTGCGGACTGGAGATGTCCCGGCCGTCCGCGAAGTAGGCATGGAAAAGGGCGAGTGCGAGCCGGTTCGCCTTCTGCGCATCCTGCGCCGCCAGCCAGTAGAACGCGCGGCAGGCGGCCTGTCCGCTGATCGGGAACATTGACGGCTGCCGCCATGCGATGCCGTGGAAGCGGGCGGTCCGGGCGACATCGATGCGGGCGTAGTCACCCTTCATCGGGATGGACGGCAGCGGGCGGCCGCCGCTGACCTCGAACACCAGCCCGAGGAGGATTGGCCGCCATTCCACCGCGCGTCCGTGCGCCTTCGCGATCGCATCGATGCGATGCGCCGCGAAGTAGCCGTACGGCGACGAGAAGTCGAAGTAGAACTCGATCGGGCCGGCAGGCGCACCGCCGGCCTGGCCAGACTCGCCGGAAACCATGCTCAGGCCAGTTCGATCGCCATCGCAACCGCCTCGCCGCCGCCGATGCACAGCGTGGCCATGCCGCGCTTGCCGCCCCGGGCCTGCAGCGCCGACAGCAACGTCACCACGATGCGCGCACCCGAGGCGCCGATCGGATGGCCGAGCGCGCAGGCGCCGCCGTTCACGTTGACCTTCTCCTCGGGCAGCTTGAGGTCGTGGATCGCGGCCATGGTCACCACCGCGAACGCCTCGTTGACCTCGAACAGGTCGACGTCGTCGACCGTCCAGCCGGTGGCCGCGAACAGCTTCTGCATGGCACCGACCGGTGCAGTGGTGAACCACTGCGGCTCGTGCGAGTGGCTGGCCTGGGCGACGATGGTGGCCAGCGGCTTCAGCCCGCGCTTGTCGGCCTCGGACCGGCGCATCATCACCAGGGCCGCCGCGCCGTCGGAGATCGAACTGGAGTTGGCCGGAGTGACCGTGCCGTCCTTCTTGAACACCGGCTTGAGCGACGGGATCTTGTCGATCTTCGCTTTCAGGGGCTGCTCGTCGATCTTGATAACCGTCTCGCCCTTCGAGGTCTTCAGGGTGATCGGGGCGATCTCGGCATCGAAGGCACCGCCGTTGATCGCGGCCTGCGCACGAGTGGTCGACTGGATCGCGAACCGGTCCTGGGCTTCACGGCTGAACTGGTAGCGGGCAGCAGTCTCTTCCGCGAACACCCCCATCAGCTTGCCCTTGTCGTAGGCATCTTCCAGGCCGTCGAGGAACATCGAATCCTTGATCTCGCCATGGCCGAGGCGCATGCCGCCGCGTGCCTTGGGGATCAGGTAGGGGGCGTTGGTCATGCTCTCCATGCCGCCGGCCACCATCACCGATGTCGAGCCGGCAAGCAGCTGGTCGCGCGCGAACATCATCGCCTGCATGCCCGAGCCGCACATCTTGTTGATGGTCGTGCAGTGCGTGCCCATCGGCAGGGCGGCGCCGAGCGCCGCCTGGCGGGCCGGGGCCTGCCCCTGCCCCGACATCAGGACGTTGCCCATGATCACCTCGTCGACATCCGCCGGCGTGATGCCGGCGCGCTCGACGGCGGCCTTGATGGCTGCGGCGCCCAGTACCGAAGCAGTCACGTTCGAGAAATCGCCCTGGAAACCGCCCATGGGCGTGCGGGCGGCGCCGACGATGACGACCGGATCGTTCATGCTGATGCTCCTCGTGTTTGTGAGTGGCCGCGCCGCACCGGGATTTGTGCCATGCAGCAGAGGCGCCTAATATACGCCCCGCCGGTCCCCCGGACAATGAACGCGGGGGGCGCCCGGCCACCGCCCGCTGCGGGCCGATCGCCAGCAGCCGCGGATCGCAGCGCCGGGCCACCCGCCCGCCGCCCCCAGCATCAGGACCGAGAGAAGGCAGGACCCAAGATGGCCGATTCCATACCCGCCGGCGCAGCAGCGACACCCGCCGATACCGCCGAAATGGCGCGCCAGTTCACGGATCTCGCACAGCGCAGCTCGCAGCTGGTGATGAAGTACTTCGAGCACATGTCGAAAGAGCCCGGGGCAGCCGGCATGGACGAAGTGGGCGTCGGACGCGCCTTCACCGAGGCGTTCCAGCAGATCTGGAGCGATCCGATGAAGCTGATGCAGCTGCAGATGAACATGTGGGGCGACTACATGAACCTGTGGCAATCGACCTGGCTGAAGGCCATGGGCATGGGGGCTGCACCGGTAGCGGAGGCAGCGAAGGGCGACCGGCGGTTCAAGCACGAGGACTGGGAGAACAACCTCGTATTCAACTACCTGAAACAGTCGTACCTGATCGCCGCGCGCCACACGCATGGCGTGATGACCAGCGTCGAGGGGCTGGACGAGAACACGCGCAGGAAAGTCGACTTCTTCACGCGCCAGTACATCGATGCGCTGGCCCCGACCAACTTCGCGATGACCAACCCGGAGGTCCTGCGCGCGACGCTCGACACAGGTGGCAAGAACCTGCTCGACGGCCTCGCCAACCTGCTCGGCGACCTCGAGCGCAGCGGTGGCAACCAGCTGCGCATCAGCATGACCGACAGCACCCAGTTCAAGCTGGGCGAGAACATCGCGGCAACGCCGGGCAAGGTCGTGTTCCAGAACACGCTGATGCAGCTGATTCAGTACACGCCATCGACGGCGAAGGTAATCAAGCGGCCGCTGCTGATCGTGCCGCCGTGGATCAACAAGTTCTACATCCTCGACCTGCGCGAGAAGAATTCGTTCATCAAGTGGGCCGTGGACCAGGGGCACACCGTCTTCGTGATCTCCTGGGTCAACCCCGACGAGAAACTGGCGGACAAGGGCTTCGACGATTACCTCAGGCTCGGTCCGCTGGCGGCACTCGATGCAATGCGCGACATCACTGGCGAGCCGGATGCGAACGTGATCGGCTACTGCCTGGGTGGCACGCTGATGGCCAGCTGCCTGGCGTGGCTCAAGGCGAAGGGACAGTCCGACCGGGTGGCCAGCGCGACCTTCTTCACCGCGATGATCGATTTTTCCGAGCCCGGCGAGCTCGGCGTGTTCATCGACGAGGCGCAGCTCGACAACCTCGAGCGCAAGATGGCCAGGCGCGGCTACCTCGAGGGCCACGAGATGGCCGCGACGTTCAACCTGATGCGTGCCAACGACCTGATCTGGTCGTTCGTGGTCAACAACTACCTGATGGGCAAGGATCCGTTCCCGTTCGACCTGCTGCACTGGAACTCCGACTCCACGCGCATGCCCGCGGCGATGCATGGCTTCTACCTGCGCAACATGTACCTCAGGAACCTGCTGCGCCAGCCCGGCGGCATCACGCTGGACGGCGTGCCGATCGATGTCTCGAAGATCGACACCCCCGCCTATTTCCTGTCGACCATCGAGGACCATATCGCGCCGTGGAAGTCGACCTTTGCCGGCGCCGGGCTGCTGGCAGGACCGGTGCAGTTCACGCTGGCCGGATCGGGCCATATCGCAGGGGTGATCAACCCGCCGGCGGCGAAGAAGTACCAGCACTGGACCGGTCCCGCGCCGCTGACGGCAGGGGCCGACGAATGGCTCGCGCAGGCGCAGTCGCATGAAGGCTCGTGGTGGCCGCACTGGCACCAGTGGGTGTCCTCCAGCTTCGGCAACGGGGAAGTCGACGCGCGCGCTCCCGGAAGCGCGGCGCACCCGGTGCTGGAAGATGCACCGGGCTCGTATGTGAACCTGGTGATTGCGCCCGCCGCGCAGCCGGCACCCGTCCCGGCGCCAGTCGCACCGGTACCAGCACCGGCAGCGGCAGCGGCAGCCCGGGCCGGCCGGTCGGCGAAGCGATGATGCGCATCGCCGTTCTCGGCGCCGGGCAGATGGGCAGCGGCATCGCCCAGGTTTGTGCGGCGGCCGGCCACCCGGTGGTGCTGCGCGACCTGGACCCCGCAGCACTCGAGCGCGCACGCACGGCCATCGCGTCCAGCCTCGACCGGCTGCTGGCGAAGGCGCGCATCACCGAGGCGGACAAGGCGGCCACGCTCGGACGCATCACGACCGCCAGCGCGGTCGAGGCGCTCGCCGATGCGGATATCGTGATCGAGGCAGTGACCGAGAACCTCGACGTGAAGTGCGCGATCTTCCGCGAACTGTCCGCGACCTGCCGCCCCGATGCCATCCTGGCCAGCAACACCTCGTCGATCTCGCTGACCCGCCTTGCCGCCGCGGTCGAGCATCCGGAACGCGTGATCGGCATGCATTTCATGAATCCGGTACCGATGATGCAGCTGGTCGAGGTGATCAGCGCGCGCCAGACTTCGCGGCAGACGCGCGACACGGTCGAGGCTCTGGCACGCGCGCTGGGCAAGGTGCCGGTCGACGTGAAGAACAGCCCCGGCTTCGTCGCCAACCGCGTGCTGATCCCGATGATCAACGAGGCCGCGTTCTGCCTGTACGAAGGCCTGGCGACGGCCGAAGAGATCGACACCGTGATGAAGCTGGGCATGGGTCATCCGATGGGTCCGCTGGCGCTGGCCGACCTGATCGGCATCGATACCGTGCTGGCGATCATGCAGGTGCTGCTCGACGGCTTCAACGATTCCAAGTACCGACCCTGCCCGCTGCTGGTCGAGATGGTCGACGCCGGCCACCTCGGCCGCAAGAGCGGGCGCGGCTTCTTCGACTACCCCGGCAAGTGAAGCGAGCCGGGTAACCCCTGCCCCGGACCCAGATGACCCTCGCCCGATATCAGAACCTGCGCCACGAACAGCCCGAGCCGGGCCTCCATGTCGTGACGATCGACCGGCCCAGGGCGCTCAATGCGCTCGACAGCGCAACGCTGGCCGAACTGACCTGCGTGGTGGCTGCCCTGGCGGCTGACCCGACTGCGCGCGCGCTGCTGCTGACCGGCGGCGGCACGAAGGCATTCGTGGCCGGGGCGGACATCTCCGAAATGCAGTCGCTGTCGCCGGACCAGGCGCGCGCGTTCTCGTGGAAGGCATCACGGCTGTTCCTGGACATCGAGGCACTGCCGATTCCGGCGATCGCCCTGGTGAACGGCTATGCGCTCGGCGGCGGCTGCGAGCTGGCCCTCGCCTGCGACTGGATCGTCGCGGCAGATAGCGCGGTGTTCGGGCAGCCCGAGGTCAATCTCGGCATACCCCCGGGCTTCGGCGGCACGCAGCGCCTGCCGCGCCGGATCGCCCCGGGCAAGGCGCTGGAACTGTTGATGACCGGCCGGCAGGTCAAGGCGGATGAGGCTGTTGTCATCGGCCTCGCGAACGAGAAGGTGGCGGGCGATGCCCTGCTCGCTCGCGGGCTGGAACTCGCGCGCACGATCGCATCGAAGGGACCATTCGCGGTTCGCCTGGTCAAGCAGGCCTGGCACAGGGGCCAGGCGCTCGACCTCGCGCAGGCGTGCGCGGTCGAATCCGACCTGTTCGGGCTCGCGTTTTCGAGCGCAGACCAGACCGAAGGCATGCGCGCGTTCCTCGAGAAACGGCCGCCGGTGTTCGAAGGCCGCTGACCGGCGCCACCGCTGCCCGGCACAGCCGGTGCCGGGCGCGGGTGCTATGCAAGCCGTCAGTCGGCCCGGATGCCGCGCTCGCGGATCAGCCGGCCCAGGCGCTCGGCGTCAGCCTTCATCAATGCACCGAACTCGGCCGGGGTGCCACCGAGCGGCTCGGCACCGATGCCGACGATCTGCTGGCGCACCTCGGGCTGCTTCAGCGCGCCGACGATCTCGCGATTGAGCCGGTCGACGAGCGGCACCGGCGTACCGCGCGGGGCCAGAAAACCGAACCAGATGTTGGCCTCGAAACCCGGCAGCCCGGCCTCGGAAACAGTCGGCAGATCGGGCAACGCGTCCGACCGCTTCAGGCTGGTGATCGCCAATGCGCGCACACGCCCGGCCTTCATCTGCGGGATGCCGACCAGCAGGTTCGGGAAGGTCATCGGGATCTCGTTGCCCAGCACCGCAGCGAGCGCCGGGCCGATGCCCTTGAACACGATAGCGGTCATGTCGACCTTGCCCATCTGGGCCATCAGTTCGCCGGCGAGGTGCGGCGGGCTGCCGACGCCGGACGTGCCGTAGTTCATCCTGCCCGGGTTGGCGCGCGTCCAGGCCAGCAACTCCTGGATGTTGTTGACCGGCAGCGAAGGATGGACCACCACGATGAACGGCGAACTGGCGGCGAGCGCCACCGGGGCGAAGTCGCGCAGCGGGTCGAACGAGAGCTTCGGATAGAGCGCCGACATGATGACGTGCGAGTTGTTCACCACGATCATCGTGTAGCCGTCGGGTGCCGCGCGCGAGGCGATCTCGGTGCCGACGACGCCACCAGCTCCGGGCCGGTTGTCGACCACGACCGACTGGCCGAAGCGATCCTGCAGTCTGGACCCGACCATGCGCGCGATGGCGTCGTTGCCGCCGCCGGGTGCGAGGGGCACGAGGATGCGGATCGGCTTCACCGGGAACTCGCCGGGCTGCGCAGATGCCGTGTGCGGTGCAAGCATCGCGCATAGCGCACAGAATGTGGCGCCCAGCGCAGCTTTCGTGGATGTCGTGGATGCACGGGCATTCGCCTGCCGCACCGGCCCAACTGCAGTGGTCTTGCGTGTCACTGGGTATCCTCCATCGATGGCGCCGCGCCCGGGCGATGTCTTCCGTGGGCATCCCGCAGGCACCTTTCTTCGGAGTATATGTGCGATGCGCACCGAACTGATCACACTCGCCACGGATACCACCCCGATCGACGGCGCGTTCTATCAGCCGGATGACAAGCCTGCGATCGGCAGCGTGCTGCTGTTCCACGGCAACCGGATGAACTTCCTCTGGGGCGCGCCGCGCTTCCTGCCGCCGGTGCTCACCCGCCTGGGCTACGCATGCCTCGCATTCAACCGGCGCGGCCACGACATCATGAGCATCCGCGACTCGCGCCAGGCCGAGGGCGCAGCATGGCAGATGACACACGAAGCGATCGAGGACAACCGGATAGCAGCGCGCTGGCTGGCGCAGCAGGGGTTGCCGGATCCGGTGGTGATCGGCCACAGCAATGGCGGCATGCTGGCGGTGCGGCACGTAGCCGACCATCCGCGCACGCCGGGGCTGGTGCTGCTTTCGGCCCAGTGCGGCGGCACATCGATGGTGCGGCACGCGGCGGCGGCAGGCGCGCTCGACGGAATCGACCTGGACGCGGTCGCGGAGACAGCGCGCAGGAAGGTCGCGCTGGGGCGCGGCCGCGACCTGATGCACCTTCCCGGCTGGTGGTACGTATCGAGCGCCGAGAGCTTCCTCGACCGGATGGATTCCCTCCCGGACACGCTCGGCCTGGCACCGCAGGTCCGCTGTCCCACCCTGTACCTGCGCGGCGACAGCGAGCCGGCGGATCTGTATCCGGCCGAGGCGTTCGCGCGGCGCTCCGGGGGGCCGTGCACGGTGTCGATCGTCGATCGCTGCGACCACTTCTATCGTGGCCGCGAAGCCGAGGTGGCATCCCGAGTCGCCGACTGGTTCGAGAGCACTTTTGCCGCAGCGCGACAGGAAACCGCAGTCGTCGTGGGAAAGGCCGATGCCGCGTCGCAGCAAGTTTCCCCGGGTCACGAGATCGTTTCCTCGCGGGAGCCATCGACGGTCCGGGACGCGAAATAGCGCGCGTTATACTCGCTCGCGATCGAGTGACTCGGTCGTCGATCGAAACACTGCCACGCGTGCCACGAGCGCGCGCCGGCCTCGTCCCAGCGGACGACAGTTCAACCTCTACCCAAGGTCTCCCCCCATGAACCTGACCGACATGCACACCGGCGCGACGCCCGACCCCGATCCCGCCGAGACGCAGGAGTGGATCGACGCGCTCGCGGGTGTGCTCGCGAACGAAGGACCGGAACGCGCGCACTTCCTGCTCGAGAAGCTGGTCGATGTCGCGCGGCGCAGCGGCGGCTACCTGCCGTTCAGCGCGCAGACCGCCTACATCAACACGATCCCGCCGCACATGGAGGCGAAGTCGCCGGGCAACCACGAGCTCGAGCACCGCATCCGCTCGATCATCCGCTGGAACGCGATGGCCATGGTGGTGCGCGCGAACAAGCAGTCGTCCGAACTGGGCGGCCATATCGCCAGCTTCGCATCGGCTGCCACGCTTTACGACGTCGGCTTCAACCATTTCTTCCACGCGCCCTCGGCTGACCACGGCGGCGACCTGGTGTTCTTCCAGGGGCACTCCTCCCCCGGCGTCTATGCGCGCGCCTTCCTCGAAGGCCGCATCACCCAGGACCAGCTCGACAACTTCCGCAAGGAGGTCGAGGGCAAGGGCGTTTCGTCCTACCCGCACCCGTGGCTGATGCCCGACTTCTGGCAGTTCCCGACCGTGTCGATGGGCCTGGGCCCGCTGCAGGCGATCTACCAGGCGCGCTTCATGAAGTACCTGCACGACCGCGGCATCGCAGACACCGCGAACCGCAAGGTGTTCGCCTTCATGGGCGACGGCGAAATGGACGAGCCGGAATCGCTGGGCGCGATTTCGCTCGCGGCGCGCGAACGTCTCGACAACCTGGTGTTCGTGATCAACTGCAACCTGCAGCGGCTCGACGGCCCGGTACGCGGCAACGGCAAGATCATCCAGGAGCTGGAAGCCGATTTCCGCGGCACCGGCTGGAACGTGATCAAGGTCATCTGGGGCTCCTACTGGGATCAGCTGCTGGCGAAGGACAAGTCCGGGCTGCTGCTCAAGCGGATGGAAGAGTGCGTCGACGGTGAATACCAGACCTTCAAGTCGAAGGATGGCGCCTATGTACGCGAGCACTTCTTCGGCAAGTACCCGGAGCTGCGCGAGATGGTGTCCACCATGTCCGACGAGGACATCTGGCGCCTGAACCGCGGCGGCCACGACCCGCACAAGATGTACGCGGCCTACAAGGCGGCCACCGAGCACAAGGGCCAGCCAACCGTGATCCTCGCCAAGACCATCAAGGGTTACGGCATGGGCGAATCGGGCGAAGGCCAGAACATCACCCACCAGCAGAAGAAGATGGGTACCGTCTCGATCAGGGCGTTCCGCGACCGGTTCGGCATCCCGATCCCGGACGACCAGCTCGACGAAGTGCCGCTCTACAAGCCCGCCGAGGACAGCGCAGAGATGCAGTACCTGCGCAGCCGCATCGCCGCCATGGGCGGCTCGGTGCCGCAGCGCAGGCGCGGCGCCGGCGCACTCGAGGTGCCGCCGCTGTCGGCGTTCGAGTCGGTGCTCAAGTCCACCGAGGACCGCGAGATCTCGACCACGATGGCCTTCGTTCGCATCCTCGGCACACTGGTGCGCGACAAGGCGATCGGCAAGCTGATCGTGCCGATCGTGCCCGACGAATCGCGCACCTTCGGCATGGAGGGCATGTTCCGGCAGCTGGGCATCTACTCGTCGGTCGGGCAGTTGTACAAGCCCGAGGACGCAGACCTGCTGATGTTCTACAAGGAAGACAAGAAGGGCCAGATCCTGCAGGAAGGCATCAACGAGGCTGGTGCGATGTCCTCGTGGATCGCCGCGGCGACCGCCTACAGCGTGCACGGGGTCACGATGATCCCGTTCTTCATCTTCTATTCGATGTTCGGCTTCCAGCGTGTCGGCGATCTCTGCTGGGCCGCGGGCGATTCGCGCGCCAAGGGTTTCCTGCTCGGCGGCACTGCGGGGCGCACTACGCTCAACGGCGAGGGGTTGCAGCACGAGGATGGCCACAGCCACCTGATGGCGGCGACGATACCCAACTGCATCACCTACGACCCGACCTTCGGCTATGAACTCGCGGTGATCATCCAGGATGGCCTGCGGCGGATGTACGCCAACGGCGAGGATATCTACTACTACATCACCGTGATGAACGAGAACTACACCCACCCGGCGATGCCGGCGGGCGTGGAGCCGGACATCCTCAAGGGCATGTACCTGTTCCGCGAGGCCGCGGTGTCGAAGAAGGACAAGGCCCCGCGGGTGCAGTTGCTCGGCAGCGGCACCATCCTGCGCGAGGTGATCGCCGCCGCGGAACTGCTCGAGCAGGACTTCGGGGTGAAAGCCGACATCTGGAGCGCGACCAGCTTCAACGAACTGCGGCGCGAAGGCATCGACGTCGAACGCTGGAACATGCTGCACCCGGCGGAACCGCCGCGCGAATCCCACGTACAGAAATGCCTGAAGGACCGCGCGGGGCCGGTGGTCGCGGCAACCGACTACATGCGCAACTTCGCCGACCAGATCCGACCCTACGTGCGCGGGCGCTATGTGGTGCTGGGCACCGACGGGTTCGGGCGTTCCGACACCCGGAAGAACCTGCGCCGCTTCTTCGAGGTCGACCGGCACTATGTTGCGGTGGCGGCACTCAAGGCGCTCGCCGACGAGGGGACGATCACGATCGAGAAGGTGGCCGAGGCGATCGACCGCTACGGGATCGACACCGACAAACCGAATCCGACGACGGTGTAGACGCATGGCAAACACGATGGAAGTGAAGGTCCCCGACATCGGCGACTTCAAGGACGTGCCGGTGGTCGAGATCATGGTCTCGCCCGGGGCGCGCATCGAGAAGGAAGATCCGCTGATCTCGCTCGAATCCGACAAGGCGACGATCGAAGTTCCCGCCCCGGCCTCCGGCACGGTGAAGTCGATCGAGCTCAAGGTCGGCGACAAGGTGTCGCAGGGTACGCTCGTGCTGATGCTCGAAACAGACGACGCCGCCGCGGCGGCACCGGCCCCGG
>CANGXU010000043.1 GCA_947457885.1 Betaproteobacteria bacterium | reverse complement strand
CGGGCGCGAGCGCGCCCGGGGGCTCCTCCTTTACCTCGCTCCGCCAGGTGGCCCCTCACCTCGATCAGCGCCGGTGCTGTGGTGAGAGAGGAACCATGCAACCGTTCGGCGGTCGGGATACGCACCTGCCGTCGCGCCAGCCCCTTTACTCAACAAAGCACGGTGGTGGAGCAGACGCGTGCAGCGGGCTGCCGGTGGAGCGAGGTAAAGGAGGAGCCGCCGGGCGCGAGCGCGCTCGGCGGCGGGGGACACGAGCGGAACCGGCAGCCCGGTGCGCGCGTCCCGGCACCACCGTCAAAGAGCCCGGCAGCCCGGTGCGCGCGTCCCGGCACCACCGTCAAAGAGCCCGGCAGCCCGGTGCGCGCGTCCCGGCACCACCCCCGTCAGATCACCTGCACCAGCACCTTCCGGAACCTGATAAGCCCACCCGAAGACTGCAGCGCGATCGGCCCCCGCGTGTACTTCGTGTCGCGGATGTCGACGGTGGTCTGGCCGTTGAAGACGACGACCAGCCGTGGGCCATCGGCGGTGATGTCGAAGGTGTTCCAGCGCCCGCCGGCCTGCGGATAGGGTGGCGAAACCTTCCCGAAGTCCACGATAGCGGCAGTGCCGTAGGTCGGGTCCTTGCGCTGGTCCCAGATGTTGACTTCATACGAACTGGTCGCGATGATCTTCGACGGATCCTGGCAGCGAATGAAAATGCCGCTGTTGGTATCCGCGTTCGCATAGAACTCGGCGCTGATGCGGAAGTTGTCGAACGAACGTTTCGAGACCAGGAAGCCCGGTCCCTGGTCCGCCTCGAGCACGCCGTTGACGACGCGCCAATTGGCCTTTCCGATCGGATTGAACGCGTCGATACCCCCGCCGTCGAACAGCGGTATCCAGTTGCCCATGCCGGGCATGCTGCTGCAGCCGGTTGTAGCGAGCGCGACCAGTGCGCTGGAAGCCTTCAGCGCGGAACGGCGATCCATGTGTGTCTCCTCCCTCGATTCCGGCGGCGCGGGTGCCCATCCGGCAATGCCCGATCGCGGGTCTGCGTCAGTAGACGCTGATGCCCATCTTCTTCAGTACGGGTTCGAAGCGGCGAATGTCATCGGCCAGCCGTTTCGCGAAATCCTCCGGTGACATCGTCATCGGCTCGGTACCCTGGGCGAGCATTCGGTCGCGAACCCGGGGAATGGTGACGATCCGGGCGAGCTCGGCGTTCAGACGCCGCACGACATCGGGTGGCGTTCCAGCCGGGGCGAACCATCCGTACCAGCCGCTGAGCACTTCCAGCCCCTTCACGCCATGAGCGGACAGGGCCTTCAGTTCCGGCATGGCCTGCAGCGGCTGCGGCCCGATCACCGCCAGCGCGCGTACTCGCCCGGCCCGGACCTGTTCGACCAGGGTGGCGGAATCGAACATGTAGTCGATGCGTCCGGCCAGCAGGTCCTGCACGGCCGGGGCGAGGCCCTTGTAGGGGATGTGCACCGCCTTGACGTCGATGGCCGCGTTGAACATCTCGGTGGCGACATGGATCAGGCTGCCGCTGCCGGACGAAGCATAGGTGAGCTTGCCGTCATTCCTGCGCGCGAAGGCGATGAATTCTTCTACAGTAGTCGCCTTGATGTGCGGCCCGACCACCAGCACGTAGTTGGTGCGCGACGAGGTGCCGATCGGCGCAAAGCCCTTGATCGGATCGACCCAGTTCTCGTCCTTCTTCTGCAGGATAGGGTTCAGTGTCAGCGTGTTCGTGCCGGATACGAGCACCGTGTGCCCGTCGGGCGCTGCCCTCGCGACCACGCCAGCTGCGATACTGCCGGCGGCACCGGCGCGGTTTTCGACCAGCACCGGCGTGCCCAGGCCACGCGACATCTCTTCGCCGACGATACGCGCCACGGCATCGATGGAGCCGCCGGCGGGGACGGTGACTACCAGCGTGATCGGCTTGCTCGGCCAGCCCGCCTGCGCCCGCACCAACACGGGAGCGATGAGCAGCGCGGCGGCGGCGTGCAGGGCAGCGCGTCCGATGAGGCGGCTCATGCTGGCACCGCCCCGACGAAGCGCACGTCTTCCGGTTTCGGCGTACCCACCACCATCATGAACTCGGCATCGGCGAAGCCGTCGTTGCGGAACCAGTGCCGGCGTCCGGCCGGGTTGAGCATCACGTCCTTCGGGCCGAGGCGCTGCTCGACGCTGCGGCCGTCTTCTTCCCAGCCGACGGTGACCACGCCTTCGAGCACCAGGTATGCATCCTCGACGTCGCGCACATAGGACTGTACGCCGCATCCCTTCGGCAGACGGACCAGGTCCTTGCGATAAGTGCCAGCCGGGGCGCCGCCGGCGCCGATGTACACCAGCCGGGCGAAGCCGGCATCGTTCCAATGCGGCCGCTGCTGGCTGTAGCGCACCACATGCCGCGCGAACTCCCGGTGGCGCGGGTCGTCGCTGTGGAAGTCGAGCGGGTGCGTGTGTGCCGGATCGGCGCCATACCGGGCCGACAGCTCGCTGCCATGGGTCTTCGGATGGAACAGGTAGCGTGGCATCTCCGGGCGCCCCTTGCCGAGCATGATCGACACCAGCACCGGTTCGTAGCCGTCATTGCGGAAGCCGTGCGGCCGGTCGGCCATGTGCAGCACCATGTCCTTCGGACCGAGCTTCGCCTCGATGATCTCGCCGTCGTACTGCCAGGTTGCGGTGAGCACGCCCGACAGCACCAGGAAGGCTTCTTCGATCTCGTGCGCATGCAGCACCGCGTACTTGCCGACCGGCTGGTGCACCATGCTCATCGTGAAATGGTCGGCGGGCAGGGTGTTCGGGTCGCCTACCTTGGGCGAGCCGCCGGCGCCGATGAAGCGGATCTGCGCCCGGTCGAGCTCCGGGAAGCCGCGGCTGGCAGGAAAGGCGTCCCAGTCGGGGATCTTCTCGGCATGGCGTCCCACATGGGCGCGCATGGCCGCCTCGAGGTCGGCAACGCTGCCGTCGTGGCGCAGGGCGATGACTGCGGACATGGGGATGCTCCGTTCCGGGGTGCCGAGCCGCACGATAGTCAGCGTACAGGCGCCGCGTCAAGCCTGCCTCGCGACCGAGCCTGGCCAACGTTCCACATCGACGAGGATCGATAGCGCGCTGGAGCCCTGTGCAAGCTTCGAGGTACCAAGGTCGGGGGCCAGCACGTTCGGGTTGCCACGCAGTTCCAGCGGGTCCGGACTTTCATCCTGCGGGTCGTACCAGCCACCGGTGGCCATGATCGCCGCACCCTGGATGACGCCCTCGTCGTGGACTACGGATGCCAGGCAGGCGCCGCGCGCGTTGAACACCCGCACCGCGTCGTCCTGCGCAAGTCCGCGCGCTCGTGCATCGGCCGGATTCATGTGGATCGGTTCCCGGCCGCCGATGCGCTTTGCCCGCGCCAGCGGTCCGAAGTCGGCCTGGCTGTGCAGCTTGTCCACCGGCTGGTTGGTCACGAGGTGCAGCGGATAGGTTGCGGCGCCGGCCGCGCCGAGCCATTCGACCGGCGCGAGCCAGGTCGGGTGGGCGGGGCAGTCGTCGTAGCCGAAGCCTTCGATGCGCTCGGAGGTGATCTCGATCCGCCCCGATGGGGTGGACAGTGGGTGCGCGGCCGGGTCTGCCCGGAACGCATCGAACAGTACGAAGTCCTTCTCCGGCGGCGGAACCTCGTACCAGCCGCTGCGCCACCAGTCCTCGAACGCTGGCTGCCGGACGCCGATCTTCCCGTTCGCCTCGCGCGTGCGCTCGTACATCAGCCGTATCCAGCCGTCGGCATCGCGCCCTTCGGTGAACGCGGGTTCATGGCCGTTGCGCGCCGCCAGGTCGCGGAAGATGTCGAAGTCGTCGCGCGCCTGGTGCTGCGGGTCGATCGCGCGCTGCATCGCGATGATGTAGCGGTCGCGCGAGGCGCCGCCGATATCGTTGCGCTCGAGCGAGGTGGTTGCCGGCAGCACGATGTCGGCATGCTTCGCGGTCGGCGTCCAGTGCGTCTCGTGCACCACGATGGTCTCCGGCCGCTGCCAGGCGCGGCGCATCCGGTTGAGGTCCTGGTGGTGGTGGAACGGATTGCCGCCGGCCCAGTACACCATCCGGATGTCGGGGTAGGTCCGACGCTCGCCGTTGAAGTCGTAGCTGGCGCCCGGGTTCTCGAGCAGGTCGGTGTGGCGCGCGACCGGGATGGAATGCGCACCTGCCGGATTGCGGCCGAGCGGCAGTTCGGGAGATGCGGCGCGCACGTCGCGCGGCGCGCCCACCCCCTGGATCGAGCCGTGGCCGAAGGCAAAGCCGCCGCCTGGCAGCCCCACCTGGCCGAGCATCGAGGCGAGCGTGATCGCCATCCAGTACGGCTGCTCGCCGCGGTGCGCCCGCTGCAGCGACCATGTCAGGGTGAGCATCGAGCGCACGCCCTCGAGCCGCCGGGCGAGTGCGCGGATGTCCGCAGCCGGCACGCCACAGATCGACTCCGCCCACTCGGGTGACTTCGCCAGCCCGTCGCTGCGCCCGGTGAGGTAGGCCTCGAAGCGCTCGTAGCCGGTGCAACAGCGTGCGAGGAATGCACGGTCGTGCGTGCCGCGCGCGACCAGTTCGAACGCGATGCCCATCATCAGTGCGGCATCGGTGTTCGGGCGGATCGGGATCCAGTGCGCGTCGAGGAAGGCGGGCGCATCGCTGCGCGTCGGGCTGATCACGACGAACTCGATGCCGGCGGCCTTCGACTTCCGCAGCCAGGTCTCGAGCGTGTGCTCGCCCGAGCCGCCGGAGGCGACCTGCGCATTCTTCAGCCCGAGGCCGCCGAAGGCGATCATGAGGTTCGTGTGCCCGACGATCGAGTTCCAGTCGGTGACCCGTCCGGTCACCGGGGCGAAGGTGCCGATCACGTGCGGCAGGAAGAACTGCGCGCAGCCCCAGGAGTAGTTGCCCAGCTGGTCGACCGAGCCGCCACCGGAGTACAGGAAGCGGCGCACCTGCGAGCGCGCATGGTGGAAGCGGCCGGCCGATGACCAGCCATAGCTGCCACCGAAGATCGCGTGGTGGCCGTGTTCGCCGCGCACCCGGGCCAGCTCACCGGCGACCAGCCCCAGCGCGGTATCCCAGTCGATTTCAACGTAGCGCTCATGACCGCTTCGCTTGCGGTCGCGGCGGGCGAGCCAGCCTTCGCGCACCGACGGGCGCCGTACCCTGCGGTCGGAATAGACCAGTTCTGGCAATGCTTCCAGCATCGGCGACGGATGCGCATCGCGGAAGAACGGTTCAGCACGCACGAAGCGGCCATCCTCGACCACCGCCGTGTAGGCGCCCCAGTGGGCAAGCTGCTGGAATCGCTGCATGGCCATGGGTCATCATCCTCCGGAATCGTTCGGATGCCGGCCGGGCATCGCGCGTTTCGTTCGAGGATACAATCTCCTGCCGATCTGAAGGCGTTCTCGAACCCTTCCATGTTCCGCCACCTGCGTGAAGACATCTCGGTCATCTTCGAGCGCGATCCGGCCGCGCGCACGGCCTGGGAAGTGCTCACCTGTTACCCGGGCCTGCATGCGGTGCTGGTGCACCGGCTGGCGCATCGCCTCTGGGCCTTGCGGTTGCGCTGGTTCGCGCGCTTCCTGGCCTACCTGTCGCGTGCGGTGACCGGCATCGAGATCCATCCGGCGGCGACCATCGGGCGCCGCTTCTTCATCGACCACGGAATGGGCGTAGTGATCGGGGAGACGGCCGAGATCGGCGACGACTGCACGCTCTACCATGGCGTGACCCTGGGCGGCACCTCCTGGCAGAAGGGCAAGCGCCATCCGACGCTGGGCAATGGCGTGATCGTCGGCGCCGGGGCCAAGATCCTCGGTCCGATTCAGGTCGGCGACCGAGCGAAGATCGGGTCCAATGCGGTAGTGGTGCATGATGTGCCGGTACTGGCCACCGCCGTGGGCATCCCGGCGCGGGTGATCGCGGCCGACGGTGCCAGTCCGGACAAGGGCTTTGCCGCCTACGCACTGACCCGCGACCTGGACGATCCTGTGGTGCAGGCATTGTCCGAACTCGAGGCGCGCACGATGCTGCAGGAAGCGCGGCTGGCCGAACTGGCCGAACTGTTCGCCGCGCGCGGCGAGCCGCCGCGCAAGTCGGCCGGCGCGGGTCGCTGACCGACCGCCGCGCCTGAATCGCCGTTCAGCTGTCCGGCTTGATGCCGTGCTGCCGGATGATGCGGCTGAACGTGTCGATCTCCAGCCGGACCGACGCGGCATACTGTTCCGGCGTGTCGGCCAGAGGTTCGAAGCCGCCGTCGATCAGTCGCCGGCGCAAGTCGGGTGCTGCCAGCGCCTGTCCGATCGACGTGTTGATGCGCGACACCAGTTCCTTCGGAAGGCCGGCCGGCCCGACCAGGCCATAGCGGCCCTCCACCGGCGCGATATCGATGCCCGACTCGAGGAGGGTTGGCAGCGTTGGCGCCGCCGCGGCGCGTTTCGCGCCGGCGGCGGCGATGAGGCGCAGGCGGTTGCTGCGCACGAATGCCTCCGCCGCCGGCAGTGCCACCAGAGCCAGGTCGATCTCGCCGGACAGCAGTGCGTTCAGGTAGGGCCCTGCGCCCTTGTATGGCACGTGCAGGATGCGCGTGCCGGTGGCGCCGAGCAGCATCTCGGTCGCGATATGCGAGATCGTGCCTGACCCGGCGGTGCCGTAGGACAGGAAACCCGGCTTTGCCCGGGCGAGCGCCACCAGCCCGGACACTGTCTTCGCGGGCACGCTCGGGTTTACCGCAAGCACATAGGCGGTCAGCGCGGTGCTTCCGATCAGGGCGAGATCCTTGAGCGGGTGGTATCCCGCCTTGGGGTTGAGCAGCGGGCCGATCACCAGGCTCGACTGGTTGCCTGCGCCCAGCGTGTAACCGTCCGGCGCCGACCGGGCGACGACTTCCATGCCGAGGGTGGCCCCGGCGCCCGGACGATTCTCGACCACCACCGGCTGGCTCCAGAGTTCGGAGAGTTTGTTGCCGACCAGCCTGACCACCACGTCGTTGGCGCCACCCGGTGCGAAGGCAACGATCGCGCGGACCGGCCGGGACGGGTAGCCCTGCGGCGACTGCGCATGGCTGGGTGCGACTGCCCAGGACAGGGCCACGAAGGCTCCGGTCAGTGCAGCGGGCCGGCCGCGCGCGCAGGCACGGCAGGTCACGGGGCTGGGGATGTTCCGTGTTTCGCTCAACGCGCAGTTCCTCTGCCGCAGAAGGCGACCGTCAGGCCTGACCGTCGCGTCTCGAGTATGCGGTCTGACGCCGCCCAGCGGCAACCGATCGGCATCAGCGTTGCGCCCCGTCGCGCGCCATCGCCTGTCGCACGTACGCAGGCGTGAGGTGGCTCGCGAAGCGTTCCAGGAAGGTCAGCATGAACCCGCGCACATAGGTACCCCGGCGCAATGCCACCCGGGTGAGGTTCGATTCGAACAGGTGGCTGGCCTCGATCGTGCGCAGGCCGGCATCGCGGCGGGTATCGAAGGCCATCGAGGCAATGATGCCCACGCCCAGGCCCAGCTCGACATAGGTCTTGATCACGTCGGAATCGAGCGCGGTCAGTGCGATTTCCGGACGCAGTTTCGCGCGGGCAAACGCGGCGTCGATGTGCGGGCGTCCGGTGAAGCCCGGATCGTAGGTGATGAGCGGCCATGCGCACAGCGCCTGCAGCGTCAGGGGCGCGGTCGACAGCAGCGCATGGCCCTCGGGCACCACGACCACATGGCGCCATTCGTAGCCCGGCATCACGACCAGTTCGGGATAGTCGAGCAGTGATTCGGTGGCGATCCCGATGTCGGCCCGGCCGCCCAGGAGTTGCTCGGCGATCTGTGCCGGCCGCGACTGCTGCAGTGCCAGCTTCACGTCCGGATACTCGCGCTTGAACTCGCCGACCACCTTGGGGAGCACGTAGCGGGCCTGCGTGTGCGTGGTAGCGACGATCAGGTGTCCGCCGCGCTGGTTGGAGTGTTCCTCCGCAGCGCGCTTCAGGTTGTCTGCCTCGTGCAGCAGCCGCTCGATGATCTCCAGCACGGTCTCGCCCGGCGCGGTCAGCCCGAGCAGCCGCTTGCCGTAGCGCCGGAAGATCTCGACGCCGATCTCCTGCTCCAGCTCGCGGATCTGGCGGCTGACTCCCGGCTGGGACGTGAACAGCGCGGCTGCGGTGGCCGTCAGGTTGAAGTCGTGCCGTACGGCCTCGCGAACGGTGCGCAGTTGCTGGAAGTTCATCGAGGTCGTCTTATATATGATCTTAGAGATAACGATAAAGGATTATATTCGTTCTACTCATGTGCGAGGGCAGCGAGAATCGCGATACTCCATCCGACACGGGGCGGCCCCACGGCCGGTCCGACCGCGCATGTACCAGTACGACACGATCGACCGCAGTATCGTCCGGCAGCGAGCCCTGCAGTTCCGGCGCCAGACCGAGCGTTTCCTCGAGGGCACGCTGAGCGAGGATGAGTTCCGGCCGCTCCGGCTGCAGAACGGCCTGTACGTGCAGCGTCATGCGCCGATGCTCCGCGTCGCGATCCCGTACGGCATGCTCAAGTCCGTCCAGCTGCGCAGGCTCGCCCACATCGCCCGCGAGTACGACCGCGGCTATGGGCACTTCAGCACGCGCCAGAACATCCAGTACAACTGGCCGGCGCTCGAGCGGGTGCCCGACATCCTCGACGAACTGGCGGATGTCGACATGCATGCGATCCAGACCAGCGGCAACTGCATCCGTAACACGACGGTCGACCATTTCGCCGGCGTTGCACCCGACGAGGTGCTCAACCCGCTGGTGTATGCCGAGATCATCCGGCAGTGGTCCACGCTGCACCCGGAGTTCGCCTTCCTGCCGCGCAAGTTCAAGATCGCACTGTCGGGTTCGCCGGAAGACCGGGCGGCCGTGATGGTGCACGACATCGGGTTGAAGGCGCTGTTCGATTACGACGGCAAGCCCGGCTTCACGGTGGTGGTCGGCGGCGGCCTCGGGCGCACGCCCATCGTCGGCCATGTGATCCGCGAGTTCCTGCCGGCAGCCGACCTGCTCACCTACCTCGATGCGATCCTGCGCGTGTACAACCTGCACGGCCGGCGCGACAACAAGTACAAGGCGCGCATCAAGATCCTCGTGAAGGAACTGGGCGTGGCCGAATTCCGGCGGCAGGTCGAGCACGAGTGGTCGTTCCTCGAGGGTGGACCGGGCACGCTCCCCGCGGCAGAGATCGCGCGCGTCGAGGCCCGCTTCACCCGCCCCGCCTACGGGACGCTGCCGCAGATGTCCTCGGCACACGAGCGGCACCTGCACGAGAACGCCGTCTTTGCGCGCTGGGTCGCGCGCAACGTGCATCCGCACCGCGTCAGCGGCTATGCAGCGGTGACGATCTCGCTGAAGAAGACTGGCGTGCCGCCGGGCGACATCACGGCCGCCCAGATGGAGGGCATCGCCGACCTGGCCGAGCGCCACAGTTTTGGTGAACTGCGGGTGACGCACGAACAGAACCTGGTATTCGCCGATGTCGAGCGCGAATCCCTGTACGCGCTGTGGACCGGGTTGAAGGCGCTCGACCTGGCGACTGCGAACCGCGGGCTGGTCACCAACATCATCGCCTGCCCGGGAGGCGACTTCTGCTCGCTCGCCAATGCCGTTTCGATCCCGGTCGCCGCAGCGATCCAGGAACGCTTCGACGACCTCGATTACCTGCACGACGTCGGCGACCTCGACCTGAACATCTCCGGCTGCATGAATTCCTGCGGCCACCACCATGTCGGCCATATCGGCATCCTCGGCGTCGACAAGAACGGGCAGGAGTGGTACCAGGTCTCGATCGGTGGCAGCCAGGGGCCGACGGCCTCGCTCGGCAAGGTGATCGGGCCGTCTTTTGCCCGGGCCGACGTGCCCGACGTGATCGAGCGGCTGATCGAGGTCTACCTGCGCCAACGCGATTCGGACGCGGAGCGCTTCATCGACGCCGTGCAGCGGCTGGGCATCGAACCCTTCAAGCGGAACGTCTATGCACTCGCTGATCAGTAGGCAGGCGGTCGTCACCGCCGATCCGTGGCGCGAACTGCAGGGCGCCGTCGGCGATGCCCCTGCGGGACGCGACCTGCTGGTGCCGCTGCAGGCCTGGCTCGATGCCCGGTTCATCCTGCTCGAGCGGCCGGGGCGGGTGGGCGTGCGGCTCGAACCGGGCGACGATCCCGCGCTGATTGCCGGGGACGTCGACTGCCTGTCGCTGGTGGCGGTGCACTTCCCGTCGTTCACCGACGGGCGCGGGTTCTCGATCGCCCGCCTGCTGCGCGAGCGGTACGGCTGGCGCGGCGAACTGCGTGCGGCTGGTCCGCTGACCCGCGACGTGCTGTTCTACATGGCACGCTGCGGTTTCGACAGCTTCGAGCTGCGCGAGGGGGAAGACCCCGTGGCTGCGCTGTCCGAGTTCGCGGCGTTCGACGAGGTCTACCAGGGCGCCGGCGATCGCGTCGCACCGTTCGACCGCCCCGCATCGGCAGGCGCAGCGGGGGCCTCGGCATGACCGGCAAGGTCTGGCTGACCGGTGCCGGCCCGGGCGCGCCCGACCTGCTGACGGTGCGTGCGATGCGCCTGCTGCAGCAGGCCGACATCGTGTTCCACGACGCCCTGGTCAATCCGGAGATCGTCGCGATTGCGGCCGGCGCCGAGCGCGTGGCGGTGGGCAAGCGCTGTGGCCGGCATTCGACCGCGCAGCGCTTCATCAACAAGCGGCTGGTCGATGCGGCGACGACCCATCGCACTATCGTGCGCCTGAAAGGCGGTGACCCCATGCTGTTCGGGCGCGCGCAGGAGGAGATCGATGCGCTGCTTGCGGCGGGGGTCGAGATCGAGGTGGTGCCCGGCGTGACCTCGGCGCTGGCGGCGAGCGCCGACACGCTGCGCTCGCTGACCGCGCGCGGGCTGTCGCGCAGCGTCACCTTCGTCACGCCGCGCGTGGGCGCCGGCGAGGATCGGTCGAACTGGCTGCATGCCGCAGCCGCCGCCGACACCGCGGTCATCTACATGGGCTCGCACGAGGCGGCTGCGATCGGTGCTGCGCTGATCGCTGCCGGGCGCGACCCGGCGGCGCCGGCGGTCCTGATCGAACAGGCATCCCTGCCGGCAAGGCAGGTGCTCCCGGGCACGCTCGCCACGCTCGGCGCAGCAGCGTCCCGCCTGAGCGGCGGGCCGGCGCTGATCGTGGTCGGCGAGAACTTCCGGGCCGTCGCTGCCCGGATGGCTGTCGATGCTGTGCCTTTGCAACTGGCCGAACCCGCGTCGGGCGCATCGTCCCGGCGCCAGGCCTGATCGTCCGCGAGATGGCGGGCGTCATCGAACTCGAGCGGGCGGTCGGCGATACGCCGCTGGTGCAGTTGCTGCGCATGCCCGCAGCCGGCGGCGGCGTGGTGTTCGGCAAGCTCGAGGGCAACAACCCCGCGGGTTCGGTCAAGGACCGGCCCGCGCTGTGGATGATCCGCGGCGCGGAAGCGCGCGGCCGGATCCGTCCCGGAGATACCCTGATCGAAGGTACCAGCGGCAACACCGGGATCGCGCTCGCCATGGTCGCCGCGATGCGCGGCTACCGGATGGTCCTGATCATGCCGGAGAACGCCAGCATCGAGCGCCGGCAGACGATGCGTGCCTATGGTGCCGAGATCATCCTCACGCCACAGGCCGGCGGAATGGAGGCAACGCGCGACCTCGCGCTGCACATGCAGGCACAGGGCCGCGGCATCGTGCTCGACCAGTTCAGCAATCCGGACAATCCGCTCGCGCACTACGAGTCGACCGGGCCGGAGATCTGGCGCGATACCGCGGGCCGGGTCACGCACTTCGTGAGCAGCATGGGAACGACCGGCACTATCATGGGCGTGTCGCGGTACCTGAAGGAATGCAATCCGGCCATCGAGATCGTGGGCGTACAGCCGGCGGAGGGCGCCCAGATACCCGGCATCCGGAAATGGTCCGAGGCTTACATGCCTTCGATCTTCGAACGCAGCCGCATCGATCGTATCGAGACCGTCAGCCAGCACGCGGCAGAGGAGACGACGCGCCGGATGGCTGCGCAGGAGGGCATCTTCGCCGGCATCTCCGCCGGTGGTGCGATGGCCGTTGCCCTGGCAACCGCTGCGGCCAGCCCGCGCTCGGTCGTGGTGACCATCGTCTGCGATCGCGGCGACCGCTATCTGTCCACCGGGGTCTTTCCCGCCTGATCCCCGGCGCATGCGTCGGTTCACATGCGATGATCCGCGCGTCGATCGTCACCGGAGCCGCACGATGGATCTTGGCATCGCAGGACGCAGGGCACTGCTTTTCGGCGCCAGCCGCGGAATGGGGCGTGCCTGCGCGATGCAGCTCGCGCGCGAGGGTGTCGATGTCACGCTGGTAGCCCGCACGCCGGGCCCGCTGGCCGAGGCTGCTGCCGCCATCCGCAGTGAGTGTCCGGCAGTGCAGGTGACCGCCGTGGCTGCAGACCTGGCCCGGCCCGAAGGCCGCGCAGCGGCGCTCGAAGCCTGTCCTGAACCGGATATCCTGCTGAACAATGCAGACGGTCCGCTGCCCGGCGATTTCCGACGCTGGAGCCGGGACGACTGGATCTGCGCGATGGACGCGATGATGCTCGGGCCGATCGAGATGATGCGTCTGACCGTCGACGGCATGATGGCTCGCCGCTTCGGCCGCATCCTGAACATCGTGTCGCGCAGCGTGAAGATCCCGCAGCATGAACTCGGGCTGTCGAACGGCGCCCGCTCCGGGCTGGTCGGCTTCACCTCCGGCCTTGCCCGGCAGACGGTGCAGCACAACGTGACGATCAACAACCTGCTGCCCGGCCTGTTCGCGACCGACGCCCAGCGGCGGCACGTGGCGGGGCTGGTCGGGCCGGACGGTCCCGGGTTCGATGCGCTGTGGCAGGCGCGCGAAGCGGCGGTGCCGGCACGCCGCTTTGGCGATCCGGCGGAGTTCGGCGCCTACGCCGCCTTCCTCTGCTCCACGCATGCGGGTTACATCACCGCGCAGAACCTGCTGATCGACGGCGGAAGCTATCCCGCCACGTATTGACCTTCAGGGGCCGGCTGGTGCAACGTGCACGATGTACCAGCCTTTCCCATCATTCGAGACCGAACCATGGAGTTGCCGCATGCGTGAACGCACCGTAGCCTTCGATTCAGCGCAATCCTCCTCTGGCTGCGTGCGCCAGCCGCGCAGCCGTCTGCCGGCAATGGGCGCAGCCTTCGTACTGGCCCTGGCGACGGCAGTCGCCGGCCTGCTGCCTGCAGGCAGCGCATCGGCGCAGGGGTATCCGTCGCGCACCGTGCGCATCGTCGTGCCGTTCGCACCGGGTGGCGCAGTCGACTTCGTCGGGCGTCTGCTGGCGGAACGGCTGACGGCGACGCTCGGTCAGCCGTTCATCGTCGAGAACCGGCCTGGCGGCTTCGGTACCATCGGCAGCGAACTGGTCTCGAAAGCCGCACCCGACGGGCAGGTACTCCTGGTGCAGGCCTCGGTCCATGTGATCAATGCCGCGCTGCTGCCCAAGCTCCCCTACGACACGTGGACGGACTTTACGCACATCACCCGGGTGTCCGAAGGGCCGACCGTGCTGATCGTGAACAACGCGATCCCGGCGAAGGATGCGCGCGAGTTCGCCGCGCTGATCCTGAAGCGTCCCGGGCTGATCAACACCGGCACCGAGAGCATCGGCTCGGCCGGGCACCTCGCGATGGAACTGTTCCGCAACGCCAGCGGGAGTCGCTTCGAGATCATCAATTACAAGGGTGCGGGCCCGGCGCTGGTGGACATCCAGGGCGGCCATATTGCCGGCATGTTCGGCACGATGATCGCTACCCGTCCGCAGATCCTCGCCGGCAAGGTGCGCGCGCTCGGCGTGACCGCGGCGAAACGCTCTGCGGTGCTGCCCGGCGTGCCCACGATGATCGAGCAGGGATTCCCCGGTTTCGAGATGTATTCATGGCACGGCGTGTACGGGCCAGCAAACCTGCCGAAGGAAGTGGTGGCTACGCTGACCGGTGCGTTGTCGAAGATCATGCAGGGGCCGGAGGCGCGCGAGCGTCTGTCGACCCAGGGCTTCGAGCCGATCGTGTCGACCTCGCAGCAGTTCCTCGAGTTCCAGAAGAAGGAGTTCGTCCTCTATGAGCGGTTGATCCGCGAAGGCAAGATCCGCATCGAGCAGTAGTGCGGTCGGTGGCGGGCCGGGTGTCGACCGCTCGACCGCGCGCCGGGGATCACTGGCGCGCCTGCATCACCACTGCGCCGAGCCCGAGTTTCTTCACGGTCTCCATCGAACGGTCGGCTTCGGCGCGGTCCCTGAAGGGGCCGATCAGCACCCGGGTTTCAGTGAACGTGGATACGCCGCCTTCGATCAGCTTGCGCTGCAGCGCCTCGGCATTCTGCGGAGACGTGAATACCCCGAGCTGGACGACATAGCCGCGGGATGCATCCGTCTTTGCCGCCGGCGGGGTGGCGCCTGGCGAGGAGGTGGAAGGGGCTGGGCGGGGCGTGACACCGGGCGCCGTTGCGGCGCCGGATGCCGTGGCGGCGCCCGACGCCGCAGCCGCGGCGGGTGGTGGCGCCGTCGTGGCGACGACCTTCGGCACGGAGGTTTCCGGCCGTGTCGGCACGAACCGGGGCGCAGGGGCCGCTTTCGATGTCGGTGGCTCGGTGTTGATCACCTCGGGCGGCGGTGGTGGCGCGTTCGGTACATCCGCGGCGGCTGTTGCGGCTGGCGTCGGTGCCGTCGCTTCTGCGGCAGGCGTCGCTTCGGGCGCGGCCTCGATCAATCGCTTCGGCGCCGGCGGCACGGCAGCCGGGGACGGTTTGGCTACCGGCGTGATCATGCGGGGGGACTTCAATTGTTCGTAGGCCAGAAGCGCGCCGAAGGCCGCGGTCAGCATCAATACGGCAATCACGAGCCGGCGCAGCGCCCGGCGCCGGATATCGGCCGCGTCGTCGGATGCAGCCAGAGCACTGGGCGGGGCGGACGCCATGGAACGTCTCCTTGGGCGGCAGGACAGCAACGGGGGCGGACAGCGAAAGTCGCCTTACGGTCGGCTACGGTCTGTCCGCCAGTGCAGTCCTTTGGCGGCCATGCCCGAGCTTCGAGCCTGATCGTAGCACCGTTGCGGGTCGGAGCCGTAGCCGGCAGGGACTCTTGCGTCCCGGTCCGGACAGGAAAAAAGGTAAGAAAAACGGACTCTTAGGCTTTATTCTGCAGAACGTTTCTGTTAACCTTCCGGCTGTTCGGGCAACAACGTTGTCGACGTGTCCCACGCCGCAGGGTCAAGTCGGCGTTTGCTGGCGCCGCATCCGATCGTCGCTTCGGTCCAGCCGCGGCAGGCGCGGTGCGCCGGCCCCGCCGCCAGTCCGTGCAGTCCTGCTTCGAAATGCCGCAGGTCAGGTGCTTGCCTGCGACAAACGATCAATGAAATTCAGGAGATTCAAATGGCTGTAGAACGCACCCTATCGATCATCAAGCCTGACGCAGTCGCGAAGAACGTGATCGGCGAAATCTATTCCCGTTTCGAGAAGGCGGGGCTGCGCGTGATTGCCGCGCGCATGACCCAGCTGTCCGACGCCCAGGCTGGTGCGTTCTACGACGTGCATCGTGCACGCCCGTTCTTTGGCGACCTGGTGAAGTTCATGACGTCCGGTCCGGTGATGGTGCAGGTGCTCCAGGGCGAAGGCGCGATTGCCAAGAACCGCGAACTGATGGGCGCGACCGATCCGAAGAAAGCCGACAAGGGAACCATCCGGGCCGACTTCGCCGACAGCATCGACGCCAACGCGGTGCACGGTTCCGACAGCGCCGAGAATGCCGCGATCGAAGTGGCGTTCTTCTTCCCTGGCCTGGAGATTCATCCCCGCTGATGAAGGTCAACCTGCTCGATTTCGATCTGCAGGGACTGGTTGCGCACAGCGCATCGATGGGCGAGCGCGCGTTCCGTGCCGAGCAACTGATGCGCTGGATCCACCAGGCTGGCGAGAGCGACTTCGGCAGGATGACCGATCTCGCGAAATCGTTCCGCGCGAAGCTCGCCGACACCGCAGAGGTCGCACCGCTGCCGATCCTCTCCGACAGTACTGCCGGCGACGGCACGCGCAAGTGGCTGCTGGCCTCGGGCAGCGGCAACGCGATCGAGACCGTGTTCATTCCCGAAGTCAACCGCGGTACGCTGTGCGTGTCGAGTCAGGTTGGCTGCGCGCTCGAGTGCGCGTTCTGCTCGACCGGTGCGCAGGGCTTCAAC
The DNA here is from genome assembly GCA_947457885.1 of Betaproteobacteria bacterium. Classification (GTDB taxonomy): domain Bacteria; phylum Pseudomonadota; class Gammaproteobacteria; order Burkholderiales; family CAIKXV01; genus CAIKXV01. The sequence continues at coordinate 7,200 of CANGXU010000043.1, read as the reverse complement.
CGCAACCTGAGCGTGGCCGAGATCATCGGTCAGCTCTGGATGGCCAACCGCGAACTGGGCGCGATCGAGCGACGCGCAGCCGCGGCCGCGGCCAAGGAGAACCCGGAACGCATCATCAGCAATGTCGTGATGATGGGCATGGGCGAGCCGCTGACGAATTTTCGCAACGTGGTGACTGCGCTGCGCATCATGCTCGATGATCACGCGTACGGACTGTCGCGCCGCAGGGTCACGCTTTCCACCTCCGGCGTGGTGCCGGAGATCGACCGGCTCGCACGCGAATGCCCGGTTGCGCTCGCCGTATCGCTGCATGCCCCCAACGATGCCTTGCGCGACCGGCTGGTACCGATCAACAAACGCTTCCCGATCCGCGAGTTGCTGGCCGCGTGCGTGCGCTACCTCGACCACGCGCCGCGCGATTTCATCATGTTCGAATACGTGATGCTCGAGGACGTCAACGATTCGGTCGAACAGGCGCGCGAACTGGTGCGTACCGTCTCTTCTGTGCCCTGCAAGATCAACCTCATCCCGTTCAACCCGTTCCCGCAATCCGGCTTCCGCCGCTCCCCGCCCGATGCGGTGCGACGCTTTGCCGAGGTGCTGCATGCCGCCGGCCTGATCGCGACCACTCGCAAGACCCGTGGCGACGACATCGATGCGGCCTGCGGACAACTTGCCGGACAGGTCCAGGACCGTACCCGGCGCGTGATCCGTCGACAGGGAGCGGTCCATTGAGCGCGCGTACGCTGCAGGTGTGGCGCTCCAGCGACGGGTTCGTGCGTCTGGCTGCGGTGCTGTCGCTGTGCGCGTGCAGCCTGCTGCTCGGAGGCTGCACCACATCGTTGCTCGGCGGCTCTGCTGCGTCTTCGGCATCGACGGCAGCCAGCAAGAACGTCGGCACAGGCCCTCAGCCGCAGACACCGGATCAGAAGCCCGATCCGAAGGAAGCGGCCCGGCTGCGCGTTGAACTCGCGTCGCTGTACTTCTCCCGGGGTTCCATCGGACCGGCACTCGACGAGGCGAACTCCGCAGCAAAGCTGGATCCCGAGAATGCGCAGGCCTACAACCTGCTCGGCCTGATCAACATGTCGATCAAGGAAGACGGGCAGGCCGTCGTGAATTTCGAGCGTGCGCTGCGCCTGGCCGGTTCCGACCCCGACATCAACAACAACTACGGCTGGTTCCTTTGCGAGCGGGGCCGGCATGCCGAGTCGATCAGGTTCTTCATGGTGGCAGTGCGCAGCCCGCTGTACACCAACGTCGACCGGTCGCTGGTGAACGCCGGTGTCTGTTCCCGCCGGCGTGGAGACAATGCCGAAGCCAGGCGTTTCTTCGAGCAGGCGTTGGGTGTGCGCAGCAACCAGCCGGTCGCACTGTTCAACCTGGCCGAACTTTCGTTCGCCAGCGGAAGCCTGCCGGAGGCGCGCGTATTCCTGAACCGCTACATGCAGGCTGCGGCACCGACCGCCGAGGTGTTGTGGCTCGGTGTACGCCTCGAGCGGGCCCTCAATGACCGGCAGGCCGAAGCACTCTATGCACAACAGTTGCGGCGGCTCTTCCCGGGCGCGCCGGAGACGCAGTTGCTGACCCAGCAAGGTGGGCGATGAGCATGGATACCAGCGAAGACCCGAAGCTCCACGACCCGCACGCGGCGGGCAGGGCCGAACGTGACGATGGCCTCGCGTGCGAAAGCGCTGAGGCGGTCACTGCCTTCCGGCCGGACACGCCGGCGGTGGATGCACCGGCCACGTGTTCGGCCGGGTTGATGCTTGCGCAGGCGCGCGAGCGCTGCCGACTGTCGGTCGGAGAGGTGGCGAACTACCTCAAGCTGTCGATGCGCCAGGTCGAGGCGCTCGAGGCCGATGCGTTCGACCGCCTGCCTTCGCCGATGTTCATCCGAGGCTTTGCCCGCAGCTATGCGAGGCTGGTAAAGCTCGATCCGGGGCAGGTGATGCGGGCCCTGGACCAGCACCTGCCGGTCCAGCCCGCGATCGTGGTCCCGCAGGGGGGCACGCGCGAAGGCACCATGCGGCAGCCGCCACCGTCCGCAATCCCTTTGCGGACCGGAGACCAGCCGTCGCGCCGCCTGCATTCGGTAGCCGCGCTGGTCGCCGCAGTGGTCGTCGGCTTCCTCGCATTCGAATGGCTCGGGCCCTCCCGGTTCCTGGACATGCCGGTGCAGGCCGTACGCGACGTCGCCTCGCCGCCGGTCGTACAATCCGGGGTGGCGGTGCCTCTGCAGCCAGCCGCAGCGAACGACGCCGCCCCGGGCGAAGCAGCGGTCGATCCGGCTGCGGCAACGCCTGTACCACCGAGCCCTTCGGCACCCGGGGCGAGTCCGTCCAGCGCGCTCCCGGCACCCGTCGGTGCATCCTCCTCGGTGCCTTCCGAGATCGGCAGTACCTTCAGCCCGGGGCCGCGCACGGTACGCCTGTCGTTCGACCGGGAGTCGTGGGTCGAGATACGGGACGCACGCGGACGACTGATCCTCTCCCAACTCAATCCACCGGGCTCGTCTCAGGTGGTGCAGGGAGAGCCTCCACTGTCCCTGGTGGTCGGCAACGCGCGCAGCGTCCGCCTTGCATATGGCGACCGCGACATCGACCTTGGCCCGCACACCCGCGTCGACGTCGCCCGGTTCACGCTGGACTGAACTCGTCGGCCGCCGTGGTGGGGTAGAGTCGGGTATCGGATCTGGAGGGAATGGCGATGTCGAATGTCGGTGGGATGTCTTCCGGGGCAGAGGGAGTCGGTGCGGAGGCGCGCCGGCCGACGAGGCAGGTCAGGGTAGGCCATGTGCGGATCGGAGGCGATGCGCCGATCATGGTCCAGTCGATGACCAACACCGACACCGCCGATGCCGAGGGTACGGCAATGCAGGTCGCGCAGCTCGCGCGTGCGGGGTCCGAAGTGGTGAGGATCACCGTCAACAGCCCCGAGGCTGCGGCGCAGGTCCCGGCGATCCGCACCCGGCTCGATGCGATGGGTTGCAACGTACCGCTGGTCGGTGACTTCCACTTCAACGGGCACCGGCTCCTCACCCAGTATCCCGAGTGCGCCGCAGTACTCGATGCCTACCGGATCAACCCGGGCAACGTCGGCCGCGGTACGAAGCGTGACGAACAGTTCGGCACGATGATCGAGGCGGCCATCCGCTACGGCAAGCCGGTACGTATCGGCGTCAACTGGGGCAGCCTCGACCAGGCACTGCTGGCGCGGCTGATGGACGAGAACGCCCAATCGCCCCGGCCGGCCGAAGCCTCGGCGGTGATGCGCGAAGCGCTGGTGGTGTCGGCGATCGACAGCGCACGCGAAGCCGAGGCGATCGGCCTGCCGGGCGATCGCATCGTTCTGTCGGCAAAGGTCAGCGCGGTACAGGATCTGATCACCGTTTACCGCGAACTCGCGCGGCGCTGCGATTACCCGCTGCACCTCGGGCTTACCGAGGCGGGAATGGGCTCGAAAGGGATCGTCGCGTCGACCGCCGCGATGGCGGTGCTGCTGCAGGAAGGCATCGGCGACACCATACGCGTGTCGCTGACGCCCGAGCCGCATGGCGACCGCACGCGCGAGGTGATCGTCGCCCAGGAAATCCTGCAGACCATGGGCCTGCGTTCATTCACGCCGATGGTGGTCGCCTGTCCGGGCTGCGGCCGCACCAGCAGCACCTTCTTCCAGGAACTCGCCGACGGCATCCAGAGCTACCTGCGCGCGCAGATGCCGGTGTGGCGCGACCAGTATGCCGGGGTCGAGACGATGACCGTTGCCGTGATGGGCTGCGTGGTGAACGGGCCGGGCGAGAGCAAGCATGCCAACATCGGCATCAGCCTCCCCGGATCGGGCGAGACGCCGGTCGCGCCGGTGTTCGTCGACGGCCGCAAGACGGTGACCCTGAAGGGCGACGGCATCGCGGCGGAGTTCAAGGCAATCGTCGACGAATACGTCCGTTCCCACTACTCGGCACGCAACACGACGGCCGCCGAGGCCTGACCTCCGCGGCGCGCTATACTCGGCGGCTTTGCCGTCGCCACCGGCGACCGAACAGAATCGTCCCCGATGGGTACTTCACTCCAAGCCGTCCGCGGCATGAACGACCTGCTGCCGGCTCAAGCCGCGCGCTACCGTCGCCTCGTCGAGTGCGTCTCGGCTGTGCTCGCACGCTATGGCTACAGCGAGTTGCGCACGCCCGTGCTCGAACGTACCGAACTGTTCGTGCGCACCATCGGCGAGGTCACCGATATCGTCGAGAAGGAGATGTATACCTTCCGCGACGAACTGAACGGCGAAAGCCTGACGCTACGCCCCGAAGGGACGGCCGCCTGCGTGCGTGCGGCGATCGAACACAACCTGCTTTACGGTACGCCGCAGCGCCTCTGGTACGAAGGGCCCATGTTCCGCCACGAGCGCCCGCAGAAGGGGCGCTATCGGCAGTTCCATCAGGTCGGTTGCGAGGCGATCGGTTTCGCCGGGCCCGACATCGACGCCGAGCAGATCGTGCTCTGCGCGCGGCTCTGGCGCGAACTCGGGCTGACCGACATCTCGCTCGAGCTCAATTCGCTTGGCGATGCAGCCACGCGCGCGGCCCACCGCGGCCGGCTGGTCGCCTACCTCGAGCAGCATCGAGACCTGCTCGATGAAGATGCCCTGCGCAGGCTGCATACCAATCCCCTGCGCATCCTCGACACCAAGAACCCGGCGATGCAGCAGATGGTGGCCGGCGCGCCGAAGCTGGTCGATATGCTCGACGCCGAGTCGGCGGCCCACTTCGACGGGCTGCGAGCTCGGCTGGCCGACGCTGGAGTCGCCTTCACCCTGAACCCGCGCTTGGTGCGCGGACTCGACTACTACAATCGTACGGTGTTCGAGTGGGTGACCACCCGCCTCGGCGCGCAGGGCACGATCTGTGCCGGCGGTCGGTACGACGGGCTCGTCGAACAACTCGGCGGGCGCGCAGCACCGGCCTGTGGTTTCGCGATGGGTCTGGAGCGCATACTTGCACTGATCGAGGGTAGTACCGCGTTGCGCGAAGCGCCGCTACCAGCAGCCTACGTGGTGCATCAGGGTGACGCCGCGGCACGCTTTGCAGTCGAAGTGGCCGAGGGGTTGCGCGACCGGGGCCATGCGGTGGTCGTGCATGGTGGCGGCGGCAAATTCGCCGCCCAGATGAAACGCGCCGATGCGAGCGGTGCGCGCTACGCTTTGATCGTCGGCGAGTCGGAACTGGCCGAACGCAAGGTCAGCCTGAAGCCGTTGCGCATCCCCGGTGAACAGCAGTTGCTCGCACCCGACGCGGTCGCCGCGCTGCTGGACGAACAACACTGACGCCTGCTGCCTCCGTCATGGCCGGGCTGCTGTCCCGCGCAGCGCCGGCGCCCCAACGCAGTATCCAACTCCGCCCTACCACCGACCCAACCGACCCGGAAGCCCGATGGCCCATTTCGACCTGGAACAGCAGGAACAGATCGACGCGATCAAGACGTGGTGGGAGCGCTACGGCAACCTTGTCACGGTCGCCGTGGTCGTTGTGGCGCTTGCGACCACCGCCCTGTCGGGCTGGCGCTGGTACCAGAACCGGCAGACCGAGCGGGCGTCGCTACTCTATCTGGCGGTTCAGGAGGGCCTCCAGGGGAACAACCAGACCCGGGTCCGGGAGGCAGCCGTCCAGCTCACCGACAAGTATCCCGGCACCGGGTATGCAGTGCTCGCGGCACTGATCGCGGCCCGGCTCGACTTCGAGGGTGGCGACACCAAGGCGGCGCGCACCCGCCTCGAATGGGCGATCGCCAACGCGAAGCAGGACGAGTTCCGAGACCTCGCGCGGCTGCGGCTCGCAGCGGTACTGGTCGACGACCGCGACCTCGTGGCCGCGCTGCGCGTGCTCGACGCGAAGCGCGGCAGCGCATTCGATGCGCTGTTCCTCGATCTGCGCGGGGACGTGCTGCTCGCGCAGGGCGATGCGAATGCCGCGCGCAATACGTACCAGCTGGCGTTCGACAAGCTCGAAGAGAAGAGTCCGTACCGCAACCTGGTCCAGCTGAAGCTCGATGCGCTGGGGGAGGCGAGGTGAACGCCATGAGCCGGACACTACCCACGAAGACCGTATCCCCAGCCCTCGCGCGCCCGGCGCGGCGCAGCCTGCTGCGTGCGCTGTCGGCGGCCACCCTTGCGCCGTCCGCGTTCGCCGGTTGCAGCACGGTGGGCGGGGCATACGATAGCCTGTTCGGACGCAAGGTCGATCCGCGCCTGAGTCCGGCGGTACTGGTGCCGTTCCAGTCGAAGCTCTCCCTGCGCGTGCTCTGGCAGGGCAACGTCGGCAGTTCCGGGCGCTATGTGTACACGCCTGCGATCGATGGCGGGATGGTCTTCGCGATCGGGACCGACGGCAACCTGGCTGCGTTCGAATCGGGCACCGGCAGGCTCGGCTGGCGCCAGCAGGTAATCCGGCCCACCGCCGGCGGTGTCGGTGCCGGCAACGGCCTGGTTGCGGTCGGCGGGCAGAACGGCGAGGTGCAGGTCTACTCGCAGGCGGGCAAGCTCGCCTGGGAGGCCCGACTTTCGAGCGAGGTTCTCGCCGCACCGTTGATCACCGACGGTCTGGTGCTGGTGCGCACCGGCGATTCCCGCATCTGGGGCCTGGAGGCCGACACTGGCCGGCAGCGCTGGGTCTACCAGCGCGGTGCGGCACCGACCCTGTCCGTGCGCACCCACGTCGGCTTCACCGTTTCGCGCGGCGCGCTGTTCGCCGGCTTCGGCAACGGTCGCCTGGTCGGCCTCGACCTCAAGACAGGCCTGGTCGGGCTGGACGTCGCAGTGGCGCTGCCGCGCGGCGCCACCGAACTCGAACGCGTGGTCGAGATCACCAGCGTCCCGGCCTTCGACAACAATGAGGTATGCGCGGCAGCCTTCCAGGGGCGCGTCGCCTGCTTCGATGCACAACGCGGTACGCTCGCCTGGTCGCGCGACATTTCGAGTATCGCCGGGCTGGCTCTCGATTCACGCGCGGTGTACGTGGTTGACGACCGCAGCGTGGTGCATGCGCTCGATCGTGCCAGCGGTGCCAGCCTGTGGCGCCAGGCGGCGCTGCAGCTGCGCAACGTGAGCGCGCCGCGCATGATCGGCAAGGCGCTGGTGGTGGGCGACTATCAGGGCTTCGTGCACCTGCTCGACCCCGAAGACGGCAGCTTCATGGCCAGGATCCCG
>CANGXU010000042.1 GCA_947457885.1 Betaproteobacteria bacterium | reverse complement strand
CCGACACCATCTCGGACACCGCGAGCCCCGCTCCCAGGCGGCGGCACACGCTGCGGAACGGACGATCGGTGACCCCGGCCATCGGCGCGACGACGAGTGAAGGCGATATGTCGTGGGGACCGATGCGCATGGCGTCACGGGCTGGATGGAGCGTTCGGAAGCGAGGATCGCCGACGTCACTGGAAACTGCGCGGGAGGCAATGCAACGCCGGCCAACGCGCCATCGACGAACCTCGGGGGGAAGCGGATTGTAATGACTGCGCGCTTCGGTGCAAAGCCGCCCGCGTCGCCGCATCCCGGCTTCCCGCCGCGCACCCGCCTATGGTAGTGCCAACGAAGCCGCGACCGCGACGCGCCGTCAGGATGCGCCGAAGACCAGCGTGTCGAGCGCGCGCCGGCGCACCGCAGGCAGCACATCGATGGCGGCGAGACCGAAACCGCGCAAGGCCGCGGCGACGGGATTGTCGATTGCGGTCACGCGCGCAATCGCGTCGGTCGCGGCGACGGTCAAGCTGCGGTCGACCAGGCGCGAACGGGCGAAGGCGGCGAGTGCGCGCGCCAGAGCGTCGCCTGACACGGTCGCCGCCGGGTCGCCGAACGGCCAGGCAGAGGCGAGCCCCAGTGCATCGCGCACGCCAAGGTTGAAGCCCTGCCCAGCCACCGGATGCAGCATCTGCGAGGCATTGCCGATGGGCACCACGCGCGGATCGGCCGCGCGACCGGCGCGCCGCAGTGTCAGCGGCACGCGCACCGGTACCGTCAGCCAGCGCATCGCGCCGAACCCGGGGCCAGCCGCCTGCTCGAGTGCCTGCGCCAGCGCGGCCGAACCCGCCCCGAGCAGGTCCTGCGCCACCTCGGGCTCGACGATCCAGACGCATGCGAAGTACCCGGCACGGGGGAGCAGCGCCAGTGGCCCGCTTCCGGCGAACCGCTCGAACGCACGGCCGGGCGTGAAGCGCTCGCAGCCGACGTCACCGACCAGGGCGACCTGCCGATACGCCCGCGCGATGCGGGACGGTGCGGCACCGCCGTCGATGCCTTCGGCGCCATCGGCCAGCACTACGCAGCTTGCCGCGACGCGGTAGCCGGCGCCGCCCTCGGGCGCGAGCATGAGTTCGACCGCATCCGAAACGGGGTCGACCGAGGCCACTGGCGTCTTCCACTCGATGGGAATCCCGGCGGCCTCTAGCGCATGGCCGCAGGCGAGCGCGAGGTCACCGTAGTCGACGACGAAGCCCAGCGCCGGCGTGTCGAGGTCTTCGCACGTGAACTCGATGCTGCCGAAGGCGCCCCGCTCGCTGACGCTCACGCGCGTGATCGGATCGGGACGCGCGATGCGCGCCCATACGCCCAGCCGTTCGAGGGCCAGCCGGGTGCCCCACGACAGCGCCATCGCCCGCCGGTCGGGCTTGCCGGCGGCCGGTTCACGGGCATCGAACACGCGCGCGCGTACGCCGCGAGCGGCCAGCGCCAGCGCGGCGACCGCACCCACCGGCCCGGCACCGACAATGGCCACCGGTAGCCGTGGCAGGCCCTCGGGCGTTGCAGCAGGCGGGCATGCACCGGCCTGCAAGCGCGCGCCTCCGGTCACGGCCGGTCGCGCATCCACGCCTCGATGTCGTCGATGCGCTTGGGGGCATCGACGGTGATCACCTCGTTACCCGTGACGGTGACCACGACGTCGTCCTCGATGCGTATGCCGATGTTCCAGAAGGCCTCGGGCACCTTGTCACCCGGGCGCACGTAGCATCCGGGCTCGACCGTGGTCACCTGCCCTGGCTCTAGCAGCACCCACTGGCCGTCACGCTTGTAGTCGCCCGCGTCGTGCACGTCGAGGCCGAGCCAGTGGCCGGTCCGGTGCATGTAGAACCGCTTGTAGTCGCCCGATTCCAGCACGCGCTCGACCGGCCCTTCGCACAGCCCGAGGTCGACGAAGCCGGCACACAGCGCCGACACCGCTGCATCGTGCGGCGCCTGCCAGCTCGCGCCCGGACGCACCGCGTCGATCGCCAGCCGCTGTGCCTCGAGCACGCATTCGTAGACCGCGCGCTGCGCGCCGCTGAAGCGCCCATCGACCGGGAAGGTACGGGTGATGTCGGACGCATAGCCGTCGAGTTCACACCCGGCATCGATCAGCAGCAGGTCGCCGGCGGCCAGTTTCGAGGCGTTCTCGACGTAATGCAGCACGCAGGCATTCGCGCCGCTGGCGACGATCGATGTGTACGCGGGCGCCTGCGCACCCGCTGCGCGGAAGGCATGCAGCAATTCCGCTTCCACCTCGAACTCGAAGCGGCCGGGGCGCGCGGCGCGCATCGCCCGACGATGGGCGTCACACGAGATCGCCGCGGCACGGCGCATGATTGACAGTTCCTGCGCATCCTTCACGACGCGCATCCGGTCGACCAGCACCCGTACCTCGCCGAGGGTGGCAGGCGCAGCAACCCCGTAGCGGGCCATCGCCCGCACCTCGTTCAACCAGCCCGAGACGCGCGCGCTCCAGGCTGCGTCCTCGCCGATCGCGCAGTAGAGCGCCGGCTGGTCCGCGATCAGCCCGGGCATCCGCGTATCGAGTTCCGACACCGGATACGCTTCATCGAAACCGAACCGCTCGCAGGCAGCCTCCGGCCCGTGGCGCAAGCCGTCCCACAGCTCGCGTTCCGGGTCGCGGGCACGGCAGAACAGGATGTGCCGCGGCGATGCTCCGCCGACGATCACCACCACGGCGTCCGGTTCCGGGAAGGCGGTGAGGTAGTAGAAGTAGCTGTCGAAGCGATACGGATAGTGCGTGTCGCGGTTGCGCGCACGCTCGGGCGCGGTCGAGAGCACGGCAACGCCCTCGCCGAAACACCCGGCGAGACGGGCACGGCGCTCACGCGCAGTACGCGCGAGTTCGGGCAGGGGGATCGGTTCGAACGGCGGCATGGAGGGTGCCTGGGCGAGAGAGTCTCCCATTATAGGGAGGACCCGGCCCGCGGACCGGCCCGCAACCGTCGGTCGAGGTCGCTCAGCCGCCCGGGCGTACCGATGTCCATCCAGCCGCCACCGAAGTGCTCGGCAGACAGCGCCCCGCGCACCCGCGCGTCGAACAGCAGGGGCGCCAGTGCGGCGCGCGCACCCGGTGCCACCGTGTCGAACAGGCGCGGGCGATAGACGCCGATGCCGGCGAAGGTGTACTTCGGCGCGAGGGCGGCGCCCTGGGCGGCATCGTCGATGACGCGGCCCTGCATCAGCCGGAAATCTCCCGCGGGATGATGCGCCGGATTGTCGACCAGCAGCAGGTGCGCGTCGCAGGATGGGTCGGCAAGGGCTGCACCCGCGCGCGCGATGAACGGGCCGAACGCAAGGTCGGTCCAGACATCGCCGTTGACCACCAGGAACGGCTGCTCGCCAAGCAGCGGCCGGGCCAGCGCGATGCCGCCGGCCGTCTCGAGCGCCGTACCCTCGCGGGACCAGCGGATCTGCGCGCCCAGCCCGCCGCCATCGCCGAGCGCTGCCTCAAGCATCCCGCCAAGATGGGCCGTATTGACGACCAGCTGGCGGCAGCCCGCCGCCACCAGCGCGTCGATCAGATGCCCGATCAACGGCCGCCCCCCAGCCTGCAGCAGCGGCTTCGGGAGACGGTCGGTCAGCGGCCGCATGCGCTCGCCACGGCCAGCGGCGAGGATCATCGCAATCATCCGGGCGTCGTCCCGGTCTCGTCCAGCCAGCGCGCAAGCGGGGCCAGGTCACGGTAACGCGCGCAGGTGCTGCGCAGGTAGCGGCGCACCCTGGGCATCGAATCGAGGTAGCCGCGCTTGCCGTCGCGCCAGGCCAGGCGCGCGAAGATGCCCAGCACCTTCAGGTGGCGCTGCACGGCCATCCATTCGAAGTCGCGATGGAACTCGCCGAAATCGCCGTTCACCGGCAGCCCGCTGCGCCGGGCCTGGTCCCAGTAGCGCGCCAGCCAGTCGAGCAGCAACGCCTCGTCCCAGTCGATGTAGGCGTCCTTGAACAGCGAGGCCAGGTCGTAGGTGATCGGACCATCGACGGCATCCTGAAAATCGAGGATGCCGGGGTTGGGTACGCTGCACATCAGGTTTCGCGAGTGGTAGTCGCGGTGCACGAACACACGGGGCTGGGCAAGCGCCCGATCGAGCAACCGGGCGCCGACGGCCGCGAGCGTGGCGGTGGCCGCAGCATCCGGCGACTGACCGAGATGGCGACCCAGATACCACTCGGGGAACAGGTCGAGTTCTCGACCGAGCAGCGCCCGGTCGTATGCGGGCAGCCGGCCGCGCACATCGATGCGCTGCATCGCGACCAGGGCCGTGATTGCATCGGCATGGAGCGCGTCGACCCGCGCGGCATCACGCTGTGCGAGCACGTCGAGGTAGGTCACCCGACCGAGGTCCGTCAACAGCAGGAAACCCTGATCGAGGTCCTGGGCAAGTACCGCGGGCGCATTGACGCGGGCCTCGGCAAGCATCGCGGCGACATGGACGAAGGGGCGACAGTCTTCGTGCGTCGGGGGAGCGTCCATCACGATCAGGCTGCGCCCCTCGCGCGGGTCGGCGAGGCGGAAGTAGCGCCGGAAGCTGGCATCCGCGGATGCGGTCGCCAGTGGTACCGGACCACCGAGCCCGAGCGCGCTGCCCGCCCAGCGTGCGGCTGCAAGCTGCCGCTCGTCGGGGAGGGTCTCGGGGGGTACCGCCGCAGGCTTCGTTCCAGGTTCGTGCACGGCTCGATTATCGCGCAGCCGCCGGCCGACTGCCGGCGGCGCAGCCCGGCCCGCATGCCGGAAGTCGGATTGCCTGCACCTCCGAATTATGCGAAGGTAGATCGACATCCGACTTCCTTCTTTGCCGCTTCCCTCTTCCCTCCATTCACTGACTGCGCATGCGCCGGTTTCCGCCGCGGCTCATCTGTGCGGCACTCCTCGCCACCGGTTCCGCCTCGGGCTTCGCCCAGTCGTCGGGTCAGTCGCCTGGAGTGAACCTGCGCATCGAGTCCGATCTCGTCCGTATCCCGATCGAAAACAAGGATCCGGTCCCGCTGTTCGTCGATGCCGACGCAATCCGCGGGCGCGGCCGCGACGAGATCGAGGCTGAAGGCGACGCTATCCTGCGCAGGCGCGGGCAGGCCGTATTCGCCGACTTCCTGCGGCACAACGCCGCCAGCGGCGACCTGACCGCTCAGGGCAACGTGGTCCTCGTGCAACGCCGGAACGAAGTGCTGGGCCCCTTTCTGTTCCTCAACATCGACCGCCAGACCGGGTTCATGGACAGCCCTGTTTACCGGCTCACCGAACTGGGCGGACGCGGCACGGCAGAGCGCGTGTTCTTCGAAGGGGAGGATCGGCTGCGCGCCGAGCGTGGCCGATACACCACCTGCGGACCGGAAAGCGAAGACTGGTACATCCGCGCCGACGAGTTGCTGCTCGACCAGACACGCAATGTTGGCACCGCGCGCAATGCCTCGCTGGTGTTCCAGGGCGTCCCGATCTTCTATGCACCGATGCTGTCGTTCCCGCTGACCAGCGAACGAAAGTCGGGCCTCCTCGCGCCGACTTTCTCGCTGTCGGGCCGCAACGGTGCGGAGCTGGCGACACCCTACTACTGGGCGATCGCGCCCGACATGGACTACACGGTCACGCCGCGCATGATGACCAAGCGCGGCCTGCAGGTGGGCAACGAGTTCCGCTACCTAGGCACCGCATACGCCGGGGAGGCGCGGGCTGAATTCCTGCCCAATGACCGGATCATGCAGGACAACCGGTACCTGCTGGCCTTTCGGCACACACAGCGGGTCGGGGCAGACCCGCTCGGCGGCAACTGGACCGGCCTGCTCAACATGCAGAAGGTTTCGGACGACCTGTACTTCCGCGACATGTCCACGCGCATCGCGCTGACTTCGCTGACCAACCTGAACCGCGACGCGATACTCAGCCGCAGCGATGAGTTCGGGGTCTTCTTCTTGCGTGCGCAGCGATTCCAGACGCTGCAGGATCCGCTTGCACCGATCACGCCTCCCTACGCGCGGTTGCCGCAGATTTCCTACATCGGCAACCGGCTCGACGTGTTCGGCAGCGATCTCGGTCTGAACAGCGAGTACGTCAGTTTCAGCCATCCGACGCTGCCCAACGGCCAGCGGCTGGTCGTCAACCCGAGCATCACGCTGCCTTTCCTCAGCACGTTCGGCTTCATCAAGCCGAAGGTCGCGCTGCACTACACCCAGTATGTGATGGATCCGCAGACGACAACCCTCGGAGACGCCACCCGGACGCTGCCGGTCTTCAGTCTCGACAGCGGCGTGGTGTTCGAGCGCGACGCGTCCTTGTTCGGGCGCAACATCATGCAGACCCTCGAGCCACGGCTGTTCTATTCGTACATTCCATTCCGCGACCAGGCCCGCCTGCCGGTGTTCGACAGCGCGTTGCCGGACCCCAGCTTCGTCACGCTGTTCCAGGAGAATCTCTACTCGGGCAGCGACCGTATCGCGGATGCGAACCAGGTGACGGCCGGGCTGATCTCGCGCGTCATCGACCCGGACACCGGCTCGGAGCGGCTCCGTCTCGGCCTCGCGCAGCGCTTCTACCTCGACAGCCTGCAGGTGACGCTGCCCGGGGCGCCCGAGCGCGGCCGCTCGAAGTCCGACCTGATCGGTTCGGTCACCGGGCAACTGTGGCGCGGCTGGACGCTGGACGCCGGCCTGCAGTACAGCTCGACGCTGTCTACCGTCGAGCGCTCAGTGCTCGGCGTGCGTTTCATCCCGGAACCCGGGATGGTGTTCAACGCGTCCTACCGGTACTCGCGCACCCAGCTCGAGCAGATCGATCTGTCCACGCAGTGGCGGCTGGGCCGCGGCTGGTCGACGCTGGCCCGCTACAACTACTCGTTACGCGACGGCACCATTCTGGAAGGGCTGGCGGGCTTCCAGTATGATGACGATTGCTGGAGCTTCCGGTTCGTCGCCAACCGCATCGCCGTCGCCACCCAGCAGGCGACTACCGCCATCTCCTTCCAGATCGAACTCGGCGGGTTGTCACGGGTAGGCTCCAATCCCTTCGAGCTGCTCAGGCGCAGCATCCCCGGTTATGTCGACTCCGCACTGAACCGGACCCAGCCGGTCACGACCATCCCCTACCCGTTGCGCTGACGCGCGCACCTGAGCCGCCACCCCCATGTCACGCCGCCTGCCGACACTCCTCCCCGCCCTGCTGCTGGCCGCCCTGCTGCTTGCCGCACCTGGGGTCTCACCTGCCCAGGGGCCCATGCCCGCGCGCGTGCTGACCGTCGACCGCATCGTCGCGGTGGTGAACGACGAGGTGATCACCCAGTTCGACCTCGCGCTGCGTACGAAACTTGCCGTGGCGCAGCTGTCGCGCCAGGGCACGGCGCTCCCGCCTGCCGAGGTGCTCGAGCGGCAGGTACTCGAACGCATGATTTCCGATCGCGTGCAGCTGCAGCTGGCGAGGGAAACCGGCATCCGGATCGACGACGGGCAACTCGAGAAGATCCTCTCCCGCATCGCGGCCGACAACAAGTTGACACTGCCGCAGTTCCGCGAGGCGATCGAGCGCGACGGCCTGGCGTTCGCGCGCTTCCGGGAAGACCTGCGCGACGAAGTGCTGATCAGCCGGCTGCGCGAGCGCGAGGTCGACTCGCGCATCGTCGTCACGGAATCGGAGATCGACAACTTCCTGAAGAACAGCGCGGCCCAGGGCAGCAACGACGAACTGAACCTGGCACACATCCTGGTACGCGTGCCGGAAGGCGCGTCGCCGGAGCAGCTGGCGGAACGCCGGGCTCGCGCCGAGCAGGCGCTCGGCCAGGTCCGGGCGGGCACCGACTTCGGACAGGTCGCTGCCGCGTTCTCGGACGCACCCGATGCACTGAAGGGTGGCGTGATGGGCGCACGGCCGACCGATCGCTGGCCGACCCTGTTCGCCGATGCGGCACGGAGCCTGAAGGTCGGCGAAGTGAGCCCGGTGCTGCGCAGCCCGGCCGGGTTCCATGTCATCCGCATCGTAGATCGCAGGGTCGGCGGCAACAGTGTGCTGGTTCAGCAGACGCGCGCTCGCCATATCCTGATCCGCGTGAACGAGCTCGTACCGGAGGCCGACGCGAACCAGCGCCTGCGCGTGCTGAAGGAGCGCATCGAAAACGGCACGCCATTCGGCGAACTGGCCCGCCTGCATTCAGACGACGGCAGTGCCGCCCGGGGCGGCGAACTCGGCTGGATCTCTCCCGGCGACACAGTGCCCGCCTTCGAGCGCGCGATGGACCAGTTGAAGGTCAACGAGGTGAGCGATCCCGTACGCAGCGATTTCGGCGTCCACCTCATCCAGGTCCTCGAGCGCCGCAGCGAAGACCTGTCCAGCGAGCGCCAGCGGCTGGGCGCCCGGCAGGCCTTGCGCGCGCGCAAGGCCGACGAGACCTACCAGGAATGGGTGCGTCAGATGCGCGATCGCGCATTCGTCAGCCTGCGCCTCGAAGAGCGCTGACCGACCGGATGGCCGTATCCCGAGTGGGTCCGGGCGGGCCGCCGCGAACGATCGCGCTGACATCCGGCGAGCCGGCGGGCATCGGCCCCGACCTGTGCGTGGCGCTCGCATTCGCGCCGCCGCCCGGTGCGCGTCTCGTGGTCGTCGGCGACCCTGAAGTCCTGCAGGCGCGCAGCCGGACGCTCGGCCGGCCGGTGGCGGTGCGGGAGTGGCAGGCGGGCGAGGCGCCCGATTCCACGCCGGCCGGAACGCTCGACGTGGCGGTCGTGCGCGCAGCCGTGCCGGTCGAAGCGGGGCGACTCGAGCCCGCCAATGCCCACTATGTACTCGAGACGATCACGGCCGCGGTGCGGGGCTGCCAGTCGGGCCATTTCGATGCGCTGGTCACAGCGCCGGTGCACAAGGGCGTGATCAACGATGCCGGCTTGCCGTTCACCGGGCATACCGAAATGCTGGCCGAACTCACCGGCACCCCGCAGGTGGTGATGATGCTGGTCGGCGGCGGCCTTCGCGTCGCGCTGGCGACAACCCACCTGCCACTGTCTGCAGTACCGGGGGCGATCACCATCGCATCGCTGACACGTACGCTGCAGATCCTGCACACGGCACTCCGACGCGACTTCGGCATCGCGAAGCCGCGCATCCTGGTGTCGGGCCTGAACCCGCATGCCGGCGAGGGCGGGCATCTGGGCCGCGAGGAAATCGACGTGATCGCGCCGGTGATCGATACGCTGCGGGTGGCAGGCATCGACGCGCAAGGCCCGCTGCCCGCAGACACGCTGTTCAATCCCGATCGGCTGCAGGGCTGCGATGCAGTCCTTGCAATGTTCCACGACCAGGGACTGCCAGTACTCAAGTACGCGAGTTTCGGCGTCGGCGTGAACGTCACGCTGGGCCTGCCGATCATCCGCACGTCCGTCGACCACGGCACGGCAGTCGACCTCGCAGGCACCGGGCGCGCCCTGGACGGCAGCCTGCGCGAGGCAGTGGCGCTGGCCATCGACCTCGCACGGCACCGGAGCACCTGACTTTGGAACCGCACCGTGCGCGGCGCCGTTTCGGCCAGAACTTCTTGGTCGACCGGCATGTGATCGAAGCGATCGTGCATGCAATCGATCCGCGGCCGGGTGATGCGCTGGTCGAGATAGGCCCCGGCATGGGCGCACTCACCGGCCTGCTCGCCGCACGCATCAACGCGGCCGGGCCCGGCCATCCGCTGCATGTAATCGAACTGGACCGCGATCTCGCGCGCAGCCTTCACGAGCGGTTGCCGGGCGCACAGATCGAGGTGCATGAAGCCGACGTGCTCGGCTTCGACTTCAGGACACTTCCCGAACGGCTGCGCGTGGTCGGCAACCTGCCATACAACATATCGAGCCCGATCCTGTTCAGGCTGTTCGACGTGGCAGCGAGGCTGCTCGACGTGCACGTGATGCTGCAACGTGAGGTCGTGGAACGCATCGTGGCGACGCCGCAGGCCGGCGACTACGGACGCCTGTCGGTGATGATGCAGTACCGATTCGAGGCGGAACCGGTGCTGGAGGTCGGGCCACAGGCCTTTCGTCCGGCGCCGAAGGTGGACTCCAGCGTGGTTCGGCTGGTTCCCCGCGCGACCGCCATGCTGGGCGCGCGCGACATCGGCGTGCTGTCGCGGGTGGTACAGGCGGCCTTCGGTCAGCGCCGGAAGATGCTGCGCAACACGCTGCGTGGCTGGTTCGATGCCGGCAGACTGGAAGAACTCGGCATCGATCCGAAGGCACGCGCGGAGGATCTGCCGGTCGCCGACTTCGTCCGCCTGGCAAATGCCGCAGGGACCGGCGCACCGGCGGCCTGACAGCGGGTCATCGTCGCGCGGATACGCGCAGGATGCTCAGCCGATCGATCCGTGCTGGATGAATTCGATCTTGTAGCCGTCGGGATCCTCGACGAACGCGATGACCGTCGTGCCATGCTTCATCGGCCCGGCCTCGCGAGTGACCTTGCCGCCGCGCGCACGCACGCGGTCGCAGGCTTGTGCCGCATCGTCGACCGCCACCGCGACATGGCCGTAGCCGGTACCAAGATCGTACTGCGCGGTATCCCAGTTGTGGGTCAGCTCGAGCACGGCGTGCTCGCGCTCGTCTCCGTAGCCGACGAACACATTGGTAAAGCGGCCCTCGGGATAATCCTTCCGTCGCAGCAGCTTCATGCCCAGCACGTCGGTATAGAACGCGATCGAACGATCGAGGTTGCCGACACGGATCATCGTGTGCAGCAGCCGCATCTCAGATCTCCACCATCTCGAAGTCTTCCTTGCGGGCGCCGCACTCGGGACAGGTCCAGTTCGGCGGGACGTCGGCCCAGCGGGTGCCGGCAGCGATGCCTTCTTCGGGCGAGCCCGCTTCCTCGTCGTAGATCCAGCCGCACACGAGGCACATCCACTGCTTGAACGGGGTTCCGGCTTCGGATTCTGCGGACATGAATGTACTGGCCTCGAGGAAGAAGGTTGAACGGCTGGCGCCAGACCGGACGCCCCGCTGGACGAGGGCCGCACGACAGTCGGGCGCGACGGAAAGGTAACGGAGTGAACCGAACGACTACAATACGGATCTGCACGTCGAGTGTAACCGAAGGCCCGTTCACCAATGTCCGACGCAGTGCCCGAAACGCCCCCGATCGTGCTCGTGTTCGCCGCCAATGATCCCAGCGGTGGCGCCGGCATCCAGGCCGACCTGCTGACCCTGTCGAGCATGGGTTGCCATCCGCTGCCCGTGATCACGGCACTGACGGTGCAGGACACGCGCGGCGTCGAGGATATGCTGGCGATAGACGCCGACTGGGTGGCCGACCAGGCGCGCTGCGTACTTGAAGACATGCCGGTCAGCGCGTTCAAGCTGGGGGTGCTGGGCAGCATCGAAACCATCGCGGCGATCGCGGAAGTCGTCGCCGACTACCCGAACATCCCGCTGATCCTCGATCCGGTCCTCGCCTCGGGCCGCGGCGATCCGTTCGCCAACGAGGAGATGATCGCGGCGATCCGTGAACTGCTGCTGCCGCAGTGCACGATCATCACCCCGAACAGCTATGAAGCGCGCCGCCTCGCCGCCGACGACCGCGAAGACGAAGACCTCGACCTCGCGCGCTGCGCAAAGCGCCTGCTCGCCGCCGGGTGCGAATACGTACTCATCACCGGCACCCACGAAAACACCGTGCAGGTCGTCAACCGCCTCTACGGCGAGCAGGGCGAGATCCGGAGCGACACCTGGCAGCGACTGCCCGGCAGTTACCACGGGTCGGGCTGCACGCTGGCCTCGGCACTGGCAGCCACGCTCGCGAATGGCCTGCCGGTCGAGGAAGCCGCGCGTGACGCCCAGGAGTACACCTGGCAGACGCTGAAGGCCGGTTTCCGTCCTGGCATGGGGCAGTTCGTCCCCGATCGCCTGTTCTGGGCCCGCGAGACCGACGAAGACGCGCTCGACGACGACACTGCGGAGGGCGCGGAGGGTGCATCCCGTACCGATGCGACAGACGCCGCTGGCGCTGGCGGGGCTGCGGACGATGCCGCCAGTGGCCTGCCACCGGCCCGGGCGACAGCCCACTGAGCGCGGCTGCGGCTGCAACCATCCTGCAACAGACGACCGACAGGCGGGCACCGATGCCCTCGCACCTCCCCGGCCTCTACGCCGTCACCCCTGACGGTCCATCGGCACCGGAACTGCTCGACCGGGTCGGACGCTCGCTGTCGGCCGGCGTACGCCTGCTGCAATACCGGGCCAAGCCGGCAGGCGATGGCGGTATCCGGGCCCGGGCCGAGGCAGCACGCATGATCGCCGCAGCCTGCCGGGCTGCCGGCGCGCGGCTGATCGTCAACGACGACCCTGCGCTGGCCGCCGCGGTCGGCGCGGACGGGGTGCACCTGGGACGCGACGATGGCACGGTCGCCGAGGCCCGTGCGCACGTCGGCCATGCGCTGGTCGGCGTCAGCTGCTACGACTCGCTGGAGCGTGCCGTACAAGCGGAAGCCGAGGGCGCAGACTACGTCGCCTTCGGGGCGATGTTCCCGTCGCGCGTGAAGCCGGCGGCGGTTCGCGCATCGCACGAACTGCTGAGCCAGGCGCGCGCGCGGCTGCGGATCCCGATCGTCGCGATCGGCGGTATCGACCTCGGCAATGCAGCCGGAGTGCTGCGCGCCGGCGCCGATGCGGTCGCAGTGATAAGCGCCCTCTACACGGCACCCGACATCGGCACCGCCGTACGCGACTTCAATGAACTGATCGAGAACGAACGCCGGACGCGGCTGGCATCGGCGCCGTCCGGAACCTGCCATCCCTGAACGGAGCCCAATGATGCGACCCAACAGCGACGCGCTGTTCGAACGTTCCCAGAAACTGATCCCGGGCGGCGTGAACTCGCCAGTGCGTGCGTTCCGCTCCGTCGGCGGTACGCCGGTGTTCTTCGAGCGGGCACTGGGCGCCCACGCGTGGGATGTCGACGGCAACCGCTACATCGACTACATCGGATCATGGGGTCCGGCGATCCTCGGCCATGCCGATCCGGTCGTACTGGCCGCCGTCGAGCGTGCAGCGCGCAACGGGCTGTCGTTCGGTGCGCCGACAGCCGGCGAACTGAAGCTGGCCGAGGCGCTCGTCGAGGCGGTCCCGTCGATCGAATCGGTGCGTCTGGTGTCCTCGGGCACCGAGGCGACGATGAGCGCGATCCGGGTCGCCCGCGGCTTCACCGGGCGCAGCCGCATCGTGAAGTTCGAAGGCTGTTACCACGGCCACGGCGACAGCCTGCTGGTCAAGGCAGGCTCGGGCGCACTGACGCTGGGCCAGCCGAGTTCGGCCGGTGTGCCACCGGAACTGGCGCAGCACACGCTGGTGCTCCAGTACAACGATATCGACGAGGTGCAGCGCACGTTCCGCGAGATCGGCGACACGATCGCCGCCGTCATCGTCGAGCCGATCGCCGGCAACATGAACATGGTGCTGCCGAAGCCCGGGTTCCTGCAGGCACTGCGCGAGGTCTGCACCCGGCACGGCTCGGTCCTGATCTTCGACGAGGTGATGACAGGCTTCCGCGTGGCCCCGGGCAGCGCGCAGGGTCTCTACGGAATCACGCCCGACCTCAGCACGTTCGGGAAGGTGATCGGCGGCGGCATGCCGCTGGGGGCGTTCGGGGGCCGGCGCGACGTGATGGCATTCGTCGCACCGACCGGACCGGTCTACCAGGCCGGCACGCTGTCCGGAAACCCGGTCGCGGTAGCCGCCGGGCTAGCCACGCTGGAACAGGTGCTGAAGCCGGGGTTCCACGACCGCCTGGCGGCGACCACCCGGGCAGTCTGCGACGCGTTCGTCGGCGCCGCGGAAGGTAGTGGAATCCCGCTGTCGGCGCAATCGGTGGGCGGCATGTTCGGCCTCTACTTCCGTAGCGAGCCGCCGACGAACTTCGCCGAGGTGATGCAGTGCGACAGCGCACGGTTCAACACCTTCTTCCACCGGATGCTGGGGCACGGGGTCTACCTCGCGCCTTCGGCCTACGAAGCAGGTTTCGTGTCGATCACCCACGGCGCGGAAGATATCGCTGCCACGGGTGCTGCCGCGCGCGAAGCACTAGCGGCGATGGCGAAGGACTGACGCCGGCGGAAAACAGACGGGCCTCCCGAGGGAGGCCCGTCTCAGGCAGAAGCCTCGGGGGCGATCAGCGCACGCCGGTCAGCCCGGACGTGTACTCGGCGAGCGCCTGCATCTCGCGGTCGGACAGCCGGCTGGCGATCGTGCGCATGACCTTGTTCATGTCGTTGCCACGTTCGCCGGCACGGAACGCGCGCAACTGGGCCACCGTATACTCGGCATGTTGGCCGGCCAGCCGCGGATACTGCGCCGGAATGCCTGCACCGTTGGGCGAATGGCATCCGGCGCAGGCCGGCAGCCCGGTGGCGGCGTTGCCGGCGCGATACAGCTTCTGCCCGACCAGCGCCAGTTCCTTGTCGTTCGCAGGGCGGGGCTTGGCCTGCTGGCGCGCATAGTAGGCGCCCAGGTCGAGCATGTCCTGAGGCGACAGCGCAGCGACCATACCCTGCATGATCGCGTTCTTGCGCTCTCCGGACTTGAAGTTCGCCAGTTGCTTGGCAGTGTAGCCGGCGTGCTGTCCGGCCAGCGTCGGGTTGGCGGGTACTCCGCTGTTGCCGTCGGCACCGTGGCAACCCGCACAGACGCCAGAGGCGATCGTCTGGCCTTTCGCCGGATCACCCCTGGGTGCGGCCGGTGCCTCGGACGACGCCGCTGCCGCATGGGCGGTGCTACCCGGGAAAACCGATGCCAGCGCTGCGCCTGCCATCAGCGCGGCGATCGCAAGATTCCTTGTCATTCGTGACTCCCTGCCGGACACTCGTCAATCCGGTTCGTGTTAATTACCCGTAACTTTCGATCTTAACTTGACCGACCCTTCCGGCGCCAGTCGGATCGGCGAAAGCGATCCTGTCGATGTCCGTATTCAGCAAGACGGTGTTCCGCGAAAGCGCTGCCGAAATCGAAAAACTGCCTGCCGACGGTGGCCGCGAGGTCGCTTTCGTCGGCCGGTCGAATGCCGGAAAATCGAGCACCATCAATGCCCTGACGGGTATCGGACGCCTGGCCTTCGTCAGCAAGCAACCCGGGCGGACCCAGTTGATCAACCTGTTCGAGGTCACCCCCGGACACCGGATCGTCGACCTGCCCGGCTACGGTTATGCCAAGGTCGCGAAAGACATCAAGCGCGACTGGGGCATCCTGCTCGAACGATACCTGCAGGAGCGCCAGGAACTGGCTGCACTGGTGGTGATCATGGACATCCGCCACCCGCTGACCCCACTAGACATCCGGCTGATCGAGTGGATCGCCCCGCGCGGACTGCCCCTGCACATCGTGCTGTCGAAAGCCGACAAGCTGACCCGGCAGCAGCAGGCGCAGGTCGTGCGCGAGGTAACCGCTGCCCTGGCGCCCCTGGCACCGCTGCCGGTGAGCGTGCAGGCGTTGTCGAGTCCGAAACGTCTGGGGCTCGACACCCTCGCGTCGGCGGTCGCCGGCTTCCTCGGCATCGAGGAAAAAGCGCCAGTGAGCAGCAGCGAACTGCGAGCGGCCCGCAGGCCGGCTTCGGCACCAGTGCCGAAGCGACCACCGCGCCGCGCCTGAGGGGTGGTCGGCAGCGCAAAAAAAAGCCCCGGCGCGAGGGGGCTCGCGCCGGGGAAAGCATGCCTTAAGGGGGTTAAGGCTCCCGCTCAGGGAGGGTGCGGGAGACGAACAGCGTCGTCGTGGATTGAGACCGTCGCCACGGCTGGAAGTTCCCGCCGTGCTGCACATTGCCGCTCTGCGCTGCGGCGGGCAGAATCCCGGCTCCACTTCCGACGCCGCAACGAGGTCCGCCGCATGTCCATTCCGAATCGTCCCGCGCTCGCCAACTCACCGGCTTTCCCGACGACGCGCCTGCGCCGGATGCGGCATGACGCGTTCTCGCGCCGACTCATGCGCGAGAACCGGCTGACCACCGACGATCTCATCTATCCGGTGTTCGTGCACGACGGCAGTACGCCCGCGCAGCCGGTCCCGTCGATGCCCGGCGTCGAGCGGATCAACGTCGAGGGGCTGCTGGCGGTTGCCGGCCGCTGCGTGGAGGAAAGCATCCCGATGATCGCCCTGTTCCCGGTGATCGAGACCGCGCTGAAGACGCCGGACGGGCGCGAAGCGCTCAACCCGACCGGCCTGGTGCCCCGAGCGGTCGCAGCGCTGAAGGCACGCTTCCCGCAACTCGGCGTGATGACCGATGTCGCACTCGACCCATACACCAGCCACGGACAGGACGGCCTGATCGACGAGTCTGGCTACGTGCTCAACGAGCAGACGGTCGCCGTGCTGGTAGAGCAGGCATACGTCCACGCACAGGCCGGCGTCGACGTAGTCGCACCCTCGGACATGATGGACGGACGGATCGGCGCGATCCGCCGCCGGCTGGACGACAGCGGCCTCATCCACACGCGCATCCTCGCCTACTCTGCCAAGTATGCCTCTTCGTTCTACGGGCCGTTCCGCGATGCGGTCGGCTCGGCGGCGACCCTCGGCGGCGGCTCGAAGTACACCTACCAGATGGACCCCGCGAACAGCGACGAGGCGCTGCGCGAGGTCGCCCTGGACCTCGCGGAAGGCGCCGACATGGTGATGGTGAAACCGGGCATGCCTTACCTCGACATCGTGCGTCGGGTCAAGGAAACGTTCGGCGTGCCCACCGCCGTCTACCAGGTCAGCGGCGAATACGCGATGCTGAAGGCGGCGAGCGCGAACGGGTGGCTCACCGAAAGGGCTGTCGCCATGGAAGCGCTGCTGTCCTTCAAACGCGCCGGGGCAGATGCCATCCTGACCTATTTCGCGCTCGACGCGGCCCGGTGGATGCGGGAAGAGGGCTGAGCGGCTCAGCGATCGAGTTCGGCCTCACGGCTGCGCCGTTCGCGCTCGATCCGCATCAGATATCGCTGTATCTGCTGCTGGGCGGACTCCGGCAGGTCGACGAACATGAATCCGGCGCGCGTCGCGTCGGTGCCGTTGCGCAGGCGCACGTCGTTCACGTTCCGAAGTTCGAGCTCTACCGCGAAGGAACTGCCGGCGCCGATCTGCACGCTGGCACCGGCGAAGCGCGTGCCGATGGTCCCCCGGTCGGAGGGCAACTGCACGTAGGCGGAGACGCCGCCGATGCTCAGATCGAGGCCGTGAAGTTCGAGCGTCTCGGTGTCGCGCAGGGGCAGGCGCACGCGGACCGGCTCGCTCGCGCTGGTACGTACCCGGAAGAACTCGCGCCGCTGCAACTTGAGCAGCTCTGCCGGCAGCGGAATCGAGAAGGCTGGCGCCCCGTCGTACTGGATATCGCGCACCTGTTTCACGCTGAACTGCACTTTGACCTTCTCGAGTGCGCTCACCAGCACGATCCGGTCGCTCTCCAGCAGTCTGGCGTTGGTCGCTTCGTCCGAACCGCGGTCGATGACGATACGCCCGCCAGGCACGTCGATGTCGACGATCGCGGTCAGCAGGAACTGGCGGCCGCGGTTGAAGTAGGCGGTGACGATCTCGCGGTTATCGCGGATCGCCGACAGGATCTGCCTGATCTGCGTCGGCGAGCGGACGAGGAACCGGCTGAGGTCCTGGCCCTCGCCGCCGCCGGCCTTGAGGGCGTCTTCAGCAGTCATGCCGGCTCCCGCGCCTGAGGGGACGGCGGCTCATCGCTCGATCCGCAACGGTTCCGGTGCCGCGGTCTCGTCCAGTTTCGACGCGAGGCTCGCCCGCCCCGCGCGTGCCATCGGCCTGCCCTCGGCCGAAAGCCGGACAGGCTGGTGACGGTCAGCGCCCATGAACTGCACCAGGTGCACGTCGGTTCCCTCGACGTTCAACTCGAAACACGGCACGATGGATACGTCTCCGCCAATGAACACCCGGCGCTGCGACGGATCGTACGGTATCGCTTCCTTCAGCAGGAACCACTCTATCGCTTTCTCGTCGTCGGCAAAAAGGTGCAGATGGATGGTCGGATACTTGCCGATCGCCCCGGAAAGCACCGGCCCCACCAGATGCGGCTGGAACCGTTCGAACAGATCCATCAGGTCGAGCGCCTGCGAACGCAGCCAGTGAAGCTCTTCCCGTTGCCCGTCCTCGTCGAAGATGCGCTGGTACTCCAGAAGCGCGGCTTCGAGCTCGACATTGGTCGGGAGGCAGTGCGCCTCGGTCAGTCCCAGCGTGCGGGCCGCCTTCTTCTTGGCGAGCCCCCAGTCGTCGATGCCGTCCTCGGCGATCAGGCGTGCAGCCAGCTGCGCGATCTGCTCGCGCAGCTGGCGCTGCCTTGAATGGGTCTCTCGTGCCACGCGCTACCCGATCTCAGAAAATCTGCGCTTTCACTTCGTCCTGCGGTCGGGCATCGGCGCCCGGTGCAGCACCCTCGAACTCGCGCGGGAGGTTCTCCTGGTAGAAGAACTCGCTGATGCCGCCTCCGCCCGCATCGCGCAGGCCCGTGGCCGGGTCGATACGTGCGATGGCGATACCCTCCGGCGGGACCAGCGGCTGCTCGGGCACGCCTTTGAGTGCGACGGCCATGTAGCTGATCCACATCGGCAGTGCCGCCGTGCCACCCGTCTCGCCGCTGCCCAAGGTGCGCGGCGTCGAGAAACCGATCCAGCTGACCGCAACCAGCCCTGGCTGGTAGCCAGCGAACCATGCGTCGAGGAAGTCGTTCGTGGTGCCGGTCTTGCCCGCGAGGTCGCTGCGGCCGAGGGACATGGCGCGCGTCGCGGTCCCGGCGCGCACGACATCCTGCATCAGGCTGGTCATCACGAACGCATTGCGCTCGTCGATCACCCGTTCCGCGCCTGCGTTCGCAACGGCCGGCGTTGCTTCGAACAGCACGGCCCCTTTGGCGTCCTCGATACGCCGGATCAGGAAAGGGGCAACCCGGAAACCACCGTTGGCGAACACCGCGTAGCCGGCAGCCATCTGCAGCGGCGTCACGCCGCCCGCGCCGAGCGCCATCGTCAGGTAGGGCGGGTGCAGCTTCGGGTCGAAGCCGAACTTTGTGATGTAGTCCTGGGCATACTGAGTACCGATCGCCTGCAGCACGCGGATGGTCACCAGGTTCTTCGACCGCGCGAGTGCGGTACGAATCCGCATCGGGCCGTCGTACTTGCCATCATAGTTCTTGGGCTCCCAGGGCTCCGACCCGGTCTCCCGAGCACCGAAGGTGAGCGGAGCATCGTTGACCACCGTCCCCGCCGTGAAGCCGCGCTCGAGCGCGGCCGAGTAGATGAACGGCTTGAAGCTCGACCCAGGCTGGCGGATCGCCTGGGTGACGTGGTTGAACTGCGTCCGGTTGAAGTCGAAACCACCGACCAGTGCCCGGATCGCGCCGTCGGATGGGTCTACCGCGACCAGCGACGCCTCGACCTGCGGCAGTTGAGTAATGTTCCAGTTCGACTTCTCGTCGCGCTGCAGGCGAACCACCGCCCCCGGCCGCAGCCGCTGCTTGAGCGGCGTCTGCTCGCCGATCGTACGCTGCGCGAAGCGCAAGCCCTCGCCGGCCACGGTGACCCGGCCCAATCCGCGGCGGTAGAGGACCACCGACTTGTCGTCGATCTGCAGCACGACAGCCGGAAACAGGCCTTCGCTGTCCGGATCGTCCTGCAGCAGGTCTTCGAGCTGTTCGTCGGTATAGTTCGCCGGCAGATCCACGAAGCGTTCCGGCCCGCGAAAGCCGTGCCGTCGATCGTAGGCAATAACACCACGACGCACAGCCACATAGGCTGCCAGTTGGTGCTCGCTTACAACGGTCGTATACACGCGCAGACCACGCGTATACGCTTCGTCCCGGAACCTTTCGTACATTACCTGACGGACCATTTCGGCCACATAGTCTGCGTGGACCGTCGTTTCCGTGCCTTCGCGGCGCACCGGCATCACGTATTTCTCGGCCTGCGCGAACTGGGCTGCGTCGATGTAACCGAGCGCGTTCATCCGCCGGAGTACATACTGCTGGCGCAGCCTGGCGCGCTGCGGGTTGACCACCGGATTGAAGCGCGACGGCGCCTTGGGCAGCCCGGCAAGCATCGCCATCTCGGCCACCTCAAGTTGGTCGAGCGATTTGCCGAAATACACCTGCGCAGCCGTGGCAAAGCCGTAGGCTCGCTGGCCCAGGAAGATCTGGTTGATGTAGAGCTCGAGAATCTGATCCTTGGTCAGACTCGCTTCGATCTTGAAGGCAAGCAGCGCCTCGTGAAACTTCCGCGTGAACGTCTTTTCCCGGGACAGGAAGAAGTTCCGGGCCACCTGCATCGTGATCGTGCTCGCGCCCTGGCGCGCGCCGCCACCGGTGAAGTTGGAGGCAGCTGCGCGGATGACACCGAGGTAATCAACCCCGCCATGCTCGTAGAAACGGTCATCCTCGGCTGCGAGAATGGCCTTCTTCATCAAGTCGGGGACGGCATCGATCTTCACCACCGCCCGGCGCTCCTCGCCGAACTCACCGATCAGCTTGCCGTCCGCGCTGAACACGCGCAGAGGCACCTTCGGCCGGTAGTCGGTCAGCGCCTCGAGGGAGGGAAGGTTGGGAAAAGCAACTGCCGCTGCGAATACCACCACGAGCACGGCAAGGCCGACTCCTCCGGCGGCAACGAGGGCAGCAATCAGCAACCAGCGTTTGATCATCAGCGATTATAGTCAGATGTCCTCGCCCGGATCAGACACGAAAAAGAGACAGCGCAACGCCCAGGCAGCAATCACTGACTGAAAAAACACTTTACAGTCCAAATAGTTGTTGCTAGCCTTTAAACTCGTTTATGCAATGATGGCCTGAACCTTCCATGTTCAAAGGAAAACTTGACTTCAAATTCGACGCGCTGACCGGGTTGCTCCGGCCTGCGTCTCCGCCTTTGATCGGCGTGGACATCAGCTCGTCCGCAGTCAAGTTCGTCGAACTGGAAGAGGCCGGACGCGGCCAGTACCGTCTCGAACGTTACGTGATCGAACCGCTGTCGAAGGACTCGGTCGTCGACGGCAACATCGTGAACCTCGACCAGGTGTCAGATTCGTTCAAGCGCGGCTGGAAGAAGCTCAACAGCCGGGTGCGTAATGTCGCCCTCGCCTTGCCCACTGCCGCGGTGATCACCAAGAAGATCGCCGTGCCCGCTGGCCAGCGCGAGGAGGAACTCGAACTGCAGGTCGAGACGGAGGCCAACCAGTACATCCCCTTCGCGCTCGATGAAGTCAACCTCGATTTCCAGGTGCTCGGCCCTTCGCCGACCAGCAAGGATGATGTCGAGGTACTGATCGCTGCCTCGCGCAAGGAAAAGATCGAGGACCGCGTCGCCGCCGCCGAGGCGGCAGGCCTCAAGGCCATCGTCGTCGACATCGAGTCCCATGCCACGCAGGCGGCGTTCGACCTTATCGCGCAGGGACTGCCGGACGGCGGCCACGACCAGACGATCGCGATCGTCGACGTCGGCACCAGTGTGATGAACGTGAATATCCTGCGCAACGGCGAGTCAGTGTACCTGCGCGAACAGCCGTTCGGCGGCCAGCAACTGACGCAGGAGATCCAGCGCCACTTCGGTCTGACCGCCGAGGAGGCAGAAGTAGCCAAGCGCAACGGCGGCTTGCCCGAGAACTACGAGTCGGAGGTGCTCCAGCCATTCATGGACAACCTCGCGCTCGAAGTGTCGCGGGTCCTCCAGTTCTTCTATACCTCCAGCAAATACGGCAGCATCGACAAGCTGCTGCTGGCTGGCGGTTGTGCAGCGATCCCTGACCTGGACCAGGCCGTGAGCCGGCGGACGCAGGTAGCCACCGTAGTTGCGAACCCGTTCGCCGGGATGGCCGTTTCTTCGAAGATCCGTCCGCGACAACTGCAGCTCGACTCGCCTTCCCTCATGATTGCCTGCGGCCTCGCCTTGCGCCGCTTCGACCCCACCTGACGCAGCCCCTGCACCACGTCCGGGGTCGTGCCCGGGCACGGGCGAACGGACACTCCCGATCGCCGTACTGCCGTCTCCGCCCTCCCCGAAACCGAAACCACCGCCGACCGCCGAGATGATCCGCGTAAACCTGCTACCCCACCGCCAGATGAAGCGCGCCGCACAGAAGCGCGCGTTCATCATTGCTGCGGTCGCGATGATCGCGATTGGCGTCACGGTGATTTTCCTGGTGCACGGTATACTGGCCAGCCGGATCGAAGCGCAAAGTGCGCGCAACAAGTTCCTCGACGAACAGATCGTGCTCGTCAACAAGCAGATCGAGGATATCCGACGCACACGCGAACAGACGGCGCAACTGCTCGCCCGCAAGCGCGTGGTAGAGACGCTGCAGGCGAATCGCGAGGAAGTGGTTCAGCTTTTCGACCAGATTGCCCGCCAGCTACCCGACGGGGTGTACCTGCGCAACATCAAGCAGACCGGCACCAGGATCAACATCGTTGGTTACGCGCAGTCGAACGCACGCGTGTCCACGCTGCTGCGAAACCTCGAATCGTCGCCGTGGCTCGACAATGCCACGCTGGTCGAGATCAAGGCCGCGACGGTGTTGTCCCAGCGGCTGAATGAATTCAATCTGAACGTCGACGTCGCGCGCCGCAAGTCGGAGGTTGCAGCCGCAGCGCCC
Organism: Betaproteobacteria bacterium; assembly: GCA_947457885.1. Lineage (GTDB taxonomy): Bacteria > Pseudomonadota > Gammaproteobacteria > Burkholderiales > CAIKXV01 > CAIKXV01. Next base: position 1,385 of record CANGXU010000042.1, on the reverse strand, counting down.
GGCACGCCAGTGGCTCCGTCTGCAACGCCGGGCGCTGCACCGGCGAAGAAGTAGCGCTCAGCCCGACCCACGAACGCAAATCAACCGCACGCCGCCACTTGCCATGACACTCAACGAACTCAGACGCCTTGACCCGCAGAATATCGGGTCTTGGCCGATCGCGGTGCAGTTGGTGACCCTGCTGCTGCTGCTGCTGCTGGTGATCTTCCTCGGCTACTGGTTCGACTGGCGCAACCAGCTTTCCGAGATCAGCACCCTGCGCGAGCGCGAGTCGACCCTGCGCACGAGCTTCATCGAGAAGAAGCGGCAGGCGGTCAACCTGCCCGCGTACCAGAAGCAGCTGGAAGACATCGAACAGGCCTTCGGCGCCCTGCTGCGCCAACTGCCCAACCGCTCGGAAATGGACGCGCTGCTCACCGACATCAACCAGGCAGGTCTTGGCCGCGGCCTGCAGTTCGAGCTGTTCCGGCCGGCCGCCCAGGAAACCATGTCCGAGTTCTATGCCGAACTGCCGATCAGCATCCGGGTGACGGGCAGCTACCACGAGATCGGTGCGTTCGCCAGCGACCTCGCACGACTGCCGCGCATCGTGACGCTGAACGACGTCTCGGTGATGACTGGCCGCGATGGCGTGCTCGCGATGGACGCCGTCGCGAAGACCTTCCGCTATCTGGACGAGGAAGAACTCGCGAAACAACGCAAGGCAGCGCAAGGCGCCGCCGCGAAGAAGAAATGAACGCCCTGCGCAGATTCAGCCGCCACCTGGTTCCGCTGGCAATCGGCCTCGCGATGGTCGGGTGCGGCTCGGAGAAGTTCCAGGACCTCAAGCAGTTCGTCACCGACGCCGAGACAGTCGCCGGCACGCGCGCCCGCATCGAGCCGCTGCCCAAGGTCGAGGTGAACGAACCGTTCGTCTACAACCCGGCCGAACTGGAAGATCCGTTCCGCCCGCGCAAGATCGAACCCACGAAGAGTTCCAAGGGTGCGCTGCAGCCCGACCTGAACCGCCGGCGCGAACCGCTAGAGTCCTTCCCGCTCGACAACCTCAAGATGGTGGGGTCTCTGCAGCAAGGGAAGACACTGTTCGCTCTGATCCGCACGCCCGACAGCAACCTGTTCCGCGTGCGCGTGAATAACTACATGGGCCAGAATTTCGGCCTGGTCATCGAGGTGGATGAGACCGGCATGAAGCTGAAGGAACTCATCCAGGACGGCGCCGGCGAGTGGACCGAACGGATCACTTCGCTGTTCATGCAAGACGAAACGGAGACAAAAAAATGAATCGCTCGATCTCGCATTGCGGGTCGGCCCGGACGCTGGTGGACAATCGCTCGGTGCGCGGCTTGACCGTAGCGTGGACGATGCTGGTCTCGGTTCTGGCCCTG
>CANGXU010000041.1 GCA_947457885.1 Betaproteobacteria bacterium | reverse complement strand
TGTTCGCGGTGGAACTCTGGGTATTCATCGGACGTCCGGTTGCCACCGAGCTGCGTGCATGGTGGCAGCAGCGTGCGGCCGTGCGCCGATCACGCATCCTCGTGCTGCTGCTGGCCATCGGCCTGCCGCTGATCGCGCTGCTCCTGCCCTGGCCGACCCGGGTACAGGCACCCGGCGTACTGCGCTCGGCGGGCGAGCAGGCGGTGTACGCCCCCTACGCCGGTCGCATCGAACGCCTGTCGGTGAGCGAGGGCCAGGCGGTACAGGCCGGTGATGTACTCGCCGAGCTGCATGCGCCGCGCGAGGACGACGAGCGCCGGCGTGCGCTGGCGGTGGCCGAGGGTTACCGGCGTGCCGCTGGCGGCGCGGTCGGCCTGGATCAGGATGGCGCCGCGCGCCAGGTGATCGCCGATCGCCAGAGCCAGCGCTGGCGAGCCGAGGCCGGCGCGCGCGCCGGCGAGCTCGCGCGCCTGCGCATCGTGGCCGAGCATACCGGTGCCGTCCGCGATGTCGACCCGCTGCTCGCTCCGGGCAGCTGGGTCGATGCCGCCACGCCGATCGCCTGGCTGGTGTACGCACGAGGCTGGCAGGTCGAGGCGCTGGTTGCCGAGGCCGATCTGTCGCGCATCCGCGCCGGCGATGCCGTGACGGTGATCGTCGCAGGCAGCGGGCACCGGCTCTCCGGCCGCCTCACGGCGATCGATGGCGCGCGCGTCCAGCGCCTCCCGCACCGGTTGCTCGCCGACGGCCACGGTGGTCCGGTCCAGGTACTGCCGGCCGGGCCCAGCGGTGGCCTGGCACCGGTCGATGCACTCTACCGGGTCGTGATCGAGGGCGATGACCCACTGCCCGGCCGCGTCGCAGTCAGGCGCGTCGCGGTCCATATCGACGCCCGCCCGGACAGTCCAGGACGCCGGTGGCTGTCGGCCATCGCCGCGGCACTGTTCCGCCAGGGCGCCTTCTGACCGATCGCTGCAGTGGTCCGGCACCTCAGCGGGACGGATCCGCCGGTCAAGCCGGCTCAGAACCCGTACAGAGCCGCCGCGTTGTCCACCAGTATGCGGTTGCGCACCGCGACGTCGGGCACCCAGTGACCGAGCAGGTCGGCGATGTCGCCGTCGTTCGGCATGCGTGTCTTCACGATCACGTGCGGCCAGTCGGTGCCCCATATCAGCCGTTGCGGCGCGGCATCGACCAGCGCGAACGCGAACTCGTCGGTGTCCGGGTAGGGCATCTCGGTGCCGGTGAGGCGGTACGGACCGGTCATCTTGGCCCATGCGGCGCCGTCCTTCATCAGGCGCACCAGTGCCTGGAAGCCCGCGTCGGCGGTGCCCCTGCCGGTGGGTACGTAGCCGAGGTGGCCGAACACCACCGGCACCGGAAAGCCGGCGAGCTGGCGGTCGAGGTCGGGGAATTCGTTCACGTGCATCAGGAACTCGACATGCCAGCCGAACGGCCTGACCTTGTTTGCGAGGCCGGTCAGGGCATCCAGCGGCAACTGTCCCTTGCCGGTCTTCAGATCGACGATGTTGCAACGGACGCCGCGCACGCCGGCGGCATCGAGCCGCTCGATCTCGGCCACCGGTATGTCGAAAGGCACCACCGCCACGCCGCGCAGGCGCTTCGGGTCGACGGCCAGTGCGTCGAGCATTGCGCGGTTGTCGATGTCGTATACGCTAGGCTGCACCAGCACGGCTCGCTCGCAGCCGATGGTGTCCAGCATGTGCCGGTATTCCGAGAGCAGGGCGTCGGGCGGGGTATAGATGCGCTCCGACCAGTACGGGTAGCGCGACGCCGGACCGCACACATGCGCATGCGTGTCGCAGGCATGGGCCGGGAACGGCACCTTCGGTGCGCGCGGGGCGGGGTCGTGAGGGATGCAGGTGGGGATCGTGCTGGTGGTCATCGGTCGGGAGTGATCGGTTGGTCGAGCATGTCGCACAATACACCGGAGCCCGCCCGGCCTGCAGCGGCGGGCGCAGCCTCGCCCCCTGTCCATCCACAGCCGGAGCCCCTGCATGAGTGCCACCACTCCCGATCTGCCGAGCCCGCATGCCGCGTTGTCCGCGCTCGCGTCGCGTTTCGTCGACGTCGAATCGCTGCCCTGGCGCGACACGCCTTCGCCACTGATCCGGATGAAGGTGCTGCTGGAGGAGCCGTCGACCGGGCTGCTGACCGCGCTCTTCCATTGGGCACCGGGCGCGGTGCTCGGCGACCATGAACACGTACGCATCGAGCAGTCGTACATCCTCGAAGGCGCGATCGAGGACGACGAGGGCGAGTGCACCGCCGGCAACTTCGTCTGGCGGCCGGCCGGCAGCCGGCATGCAGCACGCTCGCCGAAGGGGGCACTGGTGCTGGCATTCTTCCTGGCGCCCAACCGTTTTTTTCCTGCAAAAGACAAGACCTGACCCCCATGGGGCTAGCCGCGTCCCGGGTACGCCTTCTCGAAGGCGGTGAGGAAGCGCGGCAGGTCCGATTCCGGCAGCAGCTGGATGCCCGCGGCACGCGAGCGCCCGCCGCCGGTCTCGAACTGCCGGCATAACGCGTCGGCCCCGGCCGGGATGCTGGCCGGCGCGCGCACGCTGACCAGGTAGCCGCCGGCGCGTACGGTGAGCACTGCATGCGCGCGCATCGGGAACGCATTGGTGAGCTGGTTGCTGAAGAAGCCGGAGATGCGGCGTGACCAGGCGGCATCGGGCAGGATGAATGCGGCAACGGATTCGCGCGCCATTGCGGGTTCCAGCTCGGCTGCGCGCGCGAGGTCGTCCGACAGCGCAGTGCGCAGCACCTCGTACACCGGCTCGGCCACAACGAAATCGAGCGGGTTCTCGTAGCGGCGCAGCGTCTCGTACAGCTCGTCGGGCTGGTAGTGCAGGTCGTCGAGCGATCCGCCGTACGCGTTGTAGTTCAGGCATTCGCCGAGCACGCGCAACGTGTGCATCTGCATGTCGTTCATCTCGAGCGGTTCGGCCGCCTTCCACGCCGCTTCGCGCAGGTTGTCGCCGAATGCCGCGACTACTGCCCATGCGCGATACTTGCCGTTCAGGAACCGGTCGACGATCAGGCTGGTGCAGGTGTCGGCAGAGCCGTCGATGTGCGCCCGGAAACGCGGACGCTGCGGGATGGTGCCGGCGAAATGGTGGTCGAAGTAGCGCACCCGCGCGCCCGCATCGAGCGCGCGCATCAACGCTTCGCGATTGACCTCGAGCGAGATGTCGAACACGGTGATCTCGTCGCCGCGTCCGGCCTCCACCCTCGCCAGCAGTTCGATGTCGCGCTTGGTGCCGGTGACCAGGATCGCCTCGCGCGGCTCGGCGAGGCGCAACTGGTGCAACGCGCAAAGGCCATCCGCATCGCCATTGAAAACGTCATAGAATTTCATCGATGAATCCTGCGGGGCCGGATACAGAAGTCGTTACGCACGTCGTCACGGATTTCCGGCTGGATCAGGCGCGGGAAAGCCGGCTGGCGTTGTATTGCGCCGGAGCTTACCTGCTGGTCATCGTCTATGCGAGCCTGTCTCCATTCACCGGCTGGGCGACGCCCGGCGTGCCGCCGCTGGCCTTCCTCGATGAGCCGTGGCCGCGCCGCTGGCAGCGTTTCGACCTGTTCATCAACGGTGCGGCCTACCTGCCGCTGGGCCTGCTGCTGACGCTGGCGACCATGCGCTGGATGCGCCCGGCGTTCGCGGTGCTGCTGGCGACGCTGGCCGGCGCCGCGCTCAGCTTCGCCCTGGAAACGGCGCAGATGTATCTGCCGGGCCGGGTCGCCTCCTCCGTCGACCTGATGCTCAATGCGGCCGGTACGCTGCTCGGGACGCTGCTTGCCGTACGCACCGGACGCATGCCGTTCTGGACGAGTGTGCGCGATCTGCGCCGCCGCTGGTGCCTGCCGGGCCGGGTCGCCGAGCCGGGGCTGGCCCTTGTGGCGCTGTGGTTCCTGACCCAGCTCGACCCGTCCCTGCCGCTGATGTCGTTGCGCGCGCTGCCGGCGACAGTGCCGATCCCGGGTACCGGCTTCATTCCGCCGCGCGAGTTCTCTGTTGGTTCGGCGCTCGCCGTGGCGGTGAACACCCTCGCGGTCGGCCTGTTCGTCATGGCCCTGATGCGCCGTCGCTGGCATGCGCTGGTCGCGATGCTGTCGCTGCTGGCGATGGCCGTGCTGATCAAGTTCGGTGCGGGTCTCGCGATGCTGAAGGCCGAGGCGGTCTTCATCTGGCTGTCCGACGAGGTCCTCGTCGGCATCGGCGCCGGTGTCGTACTCGCGGCGGTGATGGTTGCGCTGCCCCGCATGGCGGTGGCCGGCGTCGGCATCTTCGTGCTGTGCTGTTCGTTCGTGTCGATACACCTGTACGAGAATCCGCTGCAGCCGCTCGAGGCGCTGTGGCCTTTCCGCTGGAACTACGGTCAGCTGCTCAACTACACCGGGCTTGCGCGTACGGTTGCCGAACTGTGGCCGCTGGCGGCCGCCGCGTATCTGTTCCGTCTGCGGCGGCTGTTGCGCAGGGGGGCATTGCCCGGGATTGCACCCGCTGCCGGTCCTGCGCGTTGAGCGCCGGTCTCCCGGTGGATCGACCCGCCGCTCGACATGCTGGCGCGACGCCCTGGCTATAATGATCGCCCATCCCTGCGGATCTGCCGATGAGCCACTATCGCCACCACGTCTTCTTCTGCTGCAACCAGCGCGAATCCGGCGCCGCCTGCTGCAACGACCACGGTGCGTCCGAGGTGCGCGATTACGCGAAGAAGCGGGTTAAGGCACTCGGCCTGTCGGGCGAGGGCAAGGTCCGTGTGAACATGGCCGGCTGCCTCGACCGCTGCGAACTCGGCCCGGTGCTGGTGGTCTACCCGGAGGCGGTCTGGTACACCTATGTCGACCGCGGCGACATCGATGAGATCATCGACGAGCACCTGCTGAACGGCCGTCCGGTGGAGCGGTTGCGGGTCTGATGCCATGAAGCCATCGACGCTGAGCCGCTTCGACGTCCGCGGCGCGGCGGGCCGGATCGAAGTCAAGCTGAACGACCCTGGGCCGGGCCGCCGCGGCATCGCGCTCATCGCGCATCCGCACCCGCTGTTCGGCGGCACCAGCGAGAACAAGGTCGTGACCACGCTGGCGCGCGTGTTCTTCGATGCGGGGCACGTGGTGGCTCGCCCGAACTTCCGCGGTGTCGGCGAGTCGGAGGGCAAGCACGACGAGGGCACCGGCGAGACCGAAGATCTGGCGCTGGTGATGGATTCGCTGCGTGCGCACTTCGGGCCGCTGCCGGCGGTGCTGGCCGGCTTCTCGTTCGGCGGGTTCGTCGCGAGCCGCCTTGCCGCGCGCGCCGATGCGGCCGGCGACCCGTTCGCGCTGGTCGTGCTGGTCGCGCCCGCGGTCGGCCGCTTCGAGGTGGGGCCGGTGAGCCCGTCCACCGTGGTGATCCATGGCGAGGACGACGACGTAGTACCTCTGCGGTCGGTACTCGACTGGGCGCGGCCCCAGGAACTGCCGGTCTCGCTGGTTCCCGGTACCGGCCATTTCTTCCACGGCCGGCTGCCGGTGCTGGCCCGCCTGGTGCGACGCGCGCTGGCGAGCGCCGGCGTCGAATGAGCCCGACATCCGAGGCGCAGCACCCGGGGCCGGCGATCGCCCGGATCACCGGGTTGCGCAAGTCGTACGGCGACCGCGAGGTGGTCGCCGGCGTGGACCTCGAACTGCGGGCCGGCGAGTGCTTCGGACTGCTTGGGCCCAATGGTGCCGGCAAGACCACTACGCTGAAGCTCTGCCTCGGGCTCGCCGAGCCGGATGCCGGGTCGATCGAATTGTTCGGCTTCGAACTGCCCCGCCAGGCGCGCGAGGCGCGGCAGCGGGTCGGCGTGGTGCCGCAGATCGACAGCCTCGATCCCGACTTCACCGTGCGTGAGAACCTGCTGGTGTTCGGACGCTATTTCGGGCTGTCCGACGCGCACGTGAAGGCGCGCATCCCCGAACTGCTGGAGTTCGCCAACCTGGCCGGCCGCGGCGACGCGAAGATACAGGCGCTGTCCGGCGGCATGAAGCGCCGGTTGACCCTGGCGCGCGCCCTGGTCAACGATCCCGACCTGGTGATCCTCGACGAGCCCACCACCGGGCTCGACCCGCAGGCGCGCCACGTGATCTGGGACCGGCTGAAGCAGCTCACCGCGCAGGGCAAGACGCTGCTGCTGACCACGCATTTCATGGAAGAGGCCGAGCGCCTGTGCACCCGCCTGTCGGTACTCGATCAGGGCCGGGTCATCGCCACCGGCGAGCCGCGCGCGCTGATCGCCGAGCACATCGAGCCGCAGGTGGTCGAGGTGTACGGCGATGGCATCGACGAGTGGGCATCGCGCCATGCGGAACCGGACAGCGAGCGCTGCGAGCGAACCGGCGAGACCGTGTTCTGTTACGCCCACGATGCGGCGCCGCTGGTTGCAAGCCTTGCCGGCTGGCCGGGATTGCGCCACCTGCATCGCCCGGCCAACCTCGAGGATCTGTTCCTCAAGCTCACCGGCCGCGAGATGCGCGACTGACCGATGGCGACCATACGGAATCCTGCCGGCGCGCCGGCGCGCAGCTCGCCCTGGCGCCTGCCCTCGTTCAGCCTGCGCTGCCTGCATGTCTGGCGGCGCAACTTCCTGGTCTGGCGCAAGCTGGCGATCCCGTCGATGCTGGGCAACTTTGCCGACCCGGCGTTCTACATGCTGGCGCTCGGCTACGGGCTCGGGTCGCTGATCCCGGCGATCGACGGGTTGCCGTACATCGCCTTCCTCGCCGCCGGCACGATCTGCTACAGCACGATGAACACCGCGACCTTCGAGGCGCTGTACTCCGCGTTCTCGCGGATGCACGTGCAGCGCACCTGGGACGCGATCCTGAACGCTCCGCTGTCGCTCGACGACATCGTCACCGGCGAGGCGCTCTGGGCGGCGACCAAGAGCCTGTTCTCGGGCGCGGCCATCCTGGTCGTGGTCTGGCTGCTCGGTCTGGCGCAGTCGTGGCTGGTGCTCTGGCTTATACCGCTCGCGCTGCTGGTGGGCCTGTGCTTCGCCAGCCTGGGGCTGATCGTCACCGCGCTCTCCCCGAGCTACGACTTCTTCATGTACTACTTCACGCTGGTGGTCACGCCGATGATGCTGGTGTGCGGTGTGTTCTTCCCGGTCGGCCAGCTGCCCGACTGGCTGCAGGTCGTGTCCGCCTTGCTGCCGTTGACCCATGCGGTGGCGATCGCGCGCCCGCTGCTCGCCGGCGAGGTACCCGGGCAGGTGCTGCTGCACGTCGCAGTGCTGGCGGGTTATGGCCTCGTAGCCTTCCATATCGCGCTGGTACTGGCGCGCCGGCGGCTGTTACGCTGAAGTCCTTCCATCGCTCGACCCCGCCGACATGCTCTGGATCAAGGCCTTCCACATCATCTTCGTCACCAGCTGGTTCGCCGGGCTGTTCTACCTGCCGCGCATCTTCGTGAACCTCGCGATGGTGCCTGCCGGCAGCACGGCGGAGCGCGACCGGCTGCTGCTGATGGCGCACAAGCTCTACCGGTTCATGACGCCGCTGGGCGTGCTGGCGCTGGTGTTCGGGTCGGCGCTCTGGCTGGTCTACGGCTTCGGCGGCGGCTGGTTGCATGCCAAGCTCGCGCTGACCGTGCTGCTGGTCGGATATCACCTGTGGTGCGGCCGGGTGCTCGCGGTGTTCAAGGCTGGGGGCAACCGGCGCAGCCATGTGTTCTACCGGTGGATGAACGAACTGCCGGTGCTGGTGCTGTTCGCGGTGGTGCTGCTCGTGGTGGTCAAGCCGTTCTGAGGCCCGGCGCAGGGTCGTGGCCGAGAGCGCTATGCTGCTGCCGTCAACCCTGCCTGCGTTCTGGCTGGTGGCATCGCTGGGCACTGCCGCGGCACCGCCAGCATCGCCGCTGCAGGCTGCGCCGACTGCGTCCGCCGTCGAGGCGATGATCGTCGTGCGAAGTTCTCCGCTGGCGGGTTTCCAGTTCCACGCGGGGGAAGCGCTGTTCGCGCAGATGCAGGTCGGCGACCGGCTGACGCTGGTACGCGAAGCGGACAACCCGCACGACCGGAACGCGGTCCGTGTCGACTGGCGGCAGGTGAAGCTCGGTTACGTGCCCCGGCGCGACAACCCGCAGGTCGCACGCCAGATCGATCTCGGGGCTGCGCTCGAGGCACGCATATCCAAGCTTCGTGCGGCGCGCAATCCGTGGGACCGGATCGAGTTCGAGGTGGTGCTGCTGCTGCCGAAGCAGGCGGGGCAACAGTAGCGATCGCCTCGTCGTCTTGCCAGCCGGCGCAGCCGCCCGGTCAGCCTCCACCAGCCTGCACGAGCCTGCCGATCAGGTCGAGCACGCCGCGGGCCGAGCAGGCGCCGTGCAGTGTCTCGCGCACGCCCAGAGAAGCCAGCCGGGTCGCATCCGCGTCCTGGCCGTGCCCGATGAGCAGGGCGACCGGCGTCGAGGCCGCCGAGGGGTACTGACCGCAGCGCAGGAGCGTCACCAGGTCGAATGCATCACCGTCGCTGTCCAGGGCGATCACGAGGGCGGTGAACGGCTGCGTGTCCATTTCGCAGACTGCCGCGTGCACGTCAGGCGTGTCGTGAATGCGCGCGAGCCCCAGTTCGCGCGCCACCTGCACGACCGTCCTTCTCCGGAGCGTGTCGCGATCGGCCAGGAGCACATCCGGCGCGATATGTGCAGCGATCGGCACGCTCACGGTTCACAGGCCTGGCGCATCAATTCCTCGACCGTCACCTCGCCCAGCGAAGCCAGGATGGCCTGGTCGATCCGGGAGAACGTGCGCGGTTCGGTGTCGATCACGCACAGCGTGCCTACGCGCATGCCACCCGGGAGGATGAGCGGGGCGCCGGCGTAGAAGCGGATGAACGGATCGCCGGTCACCAGCGGATTGTCGGAGAAACGCGTATCCAGCCTGGCGTCCTCGATCACGAATACCCCGGAGCCTTCGATCGCATGGCCACAGAACGAGATGTCGCGAGCGGTTTCGCAGGCATCGATCCCGGTACGCGACTTGAACCACTGGCGATTTTCGTCGACCAGGCTTACCAGCGCCACGGAGACGCCGAATTCGCTGGCGGCAAAGCGGGTGATGCAGTCGAAGCGCTCTTCCGGGGGCGTATCGAGCACGAGCAGCGCACGCAGGGCGAGCAACCGCTGTTCTTCATCGATCGGGATGGGTGCGGGTGTCATGGAGGCTCTGTTTGGCGGCATGCAGAGAATCGGCTTCTGAATAACGGCGCGATCGGGCAGTGCTTTAGGCCGATCGGCGAAAATCGAACCGTCGGATCGCGCCCGGGGGGCGCGGCGTACAGTCGCCCGATGTCCGCTCGTCCGCTTCAGTCGTCCATGTCCCGGCCGTAGATCGCATCGATCGAATGCGCGAAGCGCTGCATGACCACCGGGCGCTTCACCTTGAGGGTCGGGGTCAGCATACCGTTCTCGATGGTCCAGGGTTCCGTCACCGCGATCACCCGCCTCACGCGCACGTAGCGCGGCAGGTCCTTCAACTGCTGGTTCGCCAGCTGCACCAGTTTCTTCTCGTCGGTATCCTGGGTCACCGCGATCAACGTCAGGAAATGGCGCCCCTCGCCGACCAGCATCACCTGCTCGAATATCGGGTTGTCGAGCAGCGCAGCCTCGGCTTCCTCGGGCGGGAACTTCTCTCCGTTGGACAGCACGATGATGTCCTTCGAGCGTCCGCGGATATAGATCTTGCCGGCGTGGATCTCGACGATATCGCCGGTGCTGAGCCACCCGTCGGGGGACAGCACCCTGGCCGTGGCCTCCGGGTTGCGCCAGTAGCCCTGCATCACCGACGGTCCGCGCACCAGCAGTTCGCCCGCGTCGGAGAGGCGCGATTCCAGTCCGTCGAGCAACTGCCCGACCGAACCGGGATCGTTGTCGTCCTCGCGGTTGCCGGCGATCACGGGCGAGGCTTCGGTCATGCCGTAGCCCTGGATCATCTTCAGGCCGAGGCCGATGAAGGTCCGGGCGATTCGCAGTTCGAGCTTCGCCCCGCCGGCGGCGGCGAGGCGCAGACGGCCACCCAGCCTGGCGAGGATGGGTGCGGCGACCAGCGGCTGCAGCCGCGCGTAGGCGAGCCGCTCGAACAGGTTCGCCTGGCCGAGGAACACCTTCCATCCGCACCGTACGGTCATCCGGAACAGCGTGCGCTTGACTACCGATCCGGCGACCGCCTGTTCGATGCGCCCGAGGAAGCGTTCGAACAGCCTCGGTACCGCTACCAGAAGCGTGGGCCGCACCGCAGCGAGGTCGTCGGCGAGTTGCTGGATGCCGCGCGCGTAGGCGACGCAGACCCCGGCCCGCAGCATCAGGTAGCAGCCACAGGTGCGCTCGAACATGTGCGACATCGGCAGCACCGACAGCGAGGTGTCGGTGTCGCGCAGGCCGATCACCTTCGAACTCGCCTCGACATTGGCGAGGATGTTCGAATGCCCCAGCTTCACGCCCTTGGGCCGACCGGTGGTGCCCGAGGTGTAGACAATGGTCGCCAGAGCGTCGGACTCGAGCGGCTGTACCTCGAAAGGCGGCGCCGACTCCGGCAGGAAGCTGGCGACGCTTTCGACAGGCGCGGGCGCGGAATGCCCCGGCGCAATCGCTGCGGGCGCCGGTGCCTCGATGCAGACGACGGCGGGCATCGCTGCCATCAACTCGCGCAACCGCGGCAGGGCCCGTGGCGTGTCCAGCACCAGCAGCCGTGCCTCTGAGTCGCCGATGCACCAGGCGATGTTCTCGGCATTGTCGATCACGTACAGCGGCACCACGACAAGCCCCATGCCCAATGCAGCCTGGTCGATCGCCACCCACTGCACGCTGTTCTTCAGGCAGATCGCGATGCGATCGCCCCTCTCGAAGCCCCGGATGCGGAAGGCCTGCTGCCATCGAGCGGCGAGGGCAATCACCTGCGCGGCCGTATAATCGCGCCACGCCGCAGCCGCTTCTGCGCTGCCACCGGCCGTGGGGTCCGTTTCCCATTGACGGTACAGCACCTTGTCCGGCGTGTCCGCATGACGCTGCAGCAGCTGTGCGAGGTTGTTCATCCTGGCGTTCCCGGTGGAGCACGCATGCGATCGACGGTGAGGGTAATGAAGTCCGGAACGAGCGGCGGTTTCCGGTGAGCGGCTCGAGCCGGTATTTTGCGCCATGCCCGCGCGGCCTGGAGGAAACGCTCGTTGTTGAATTGACCCGTCTCGGTGCGTCGCGCGTGGCAGCCGTACCTGGCGGGGTCGGCTTCGACGGCGACCTGGCTGTCGGCTACCGGGCGAACCTCGAGAGCAGGGTCGCGAGTCGCGTGCTGCTTGGCCTGGGCGATGGCCGCTATGCGAACGAACAGGATATCTACGCGTTCGTGAAGTCGATCGACTGGCCGGCGCTGTTCAGCGTCGACCGGACGCTGCGCGTGGACGTGTCGGCGATCCGGTCGCCGCTGCGCAGCCTCGAGTTCGTCACGCTGCGGGTGAAGGATGCGATCTGCGACCGCTTCCGCGAAATGCAGGGCGTGCGCCCGAGCGTCGATACCTTCATGCCCGATGTGCGGGTGCAGTTGTTCCTTACTGCCGATTCGATGACGGTCTACCTCGACCTGTCCGGCGAACCACTTTTCAAGCGTGGCTGGCGCGACGAATCGGGCGATGCGCCGCTGCGCGAGAACCTCGCCGCAGGCATGGTGGCGCTTTCCGGGTGGCAGCCTGGCACCCCGTTTCTCGACCCGATGTGCGGCAGTGGCACGATCGCGATCGAGGCAGCGCAGATCATGCTCGGTATCGCGCCCGGCATCGGCCGCAGCTTCGGCTTCGAACGGCTGCACGGGTTCGACGCGGGCTTGTGGCGGCGGTTGCTCGATGACGCCGGCCAGCGCGTGGACCGTGGACGTCGCCAGGTGGCGGTGTTCGGGTCCGACCGCGAAGGTTCGTCGGTGGTGGCTGCGCGGGCCAATGCCGCACGCGCCGGCGTCGATCGGGCGGTGCAGTTCGAAGTGGTCGATGTACGCCGCCGCGAGGCCCCGGCCGCTGCGGGGATCCTGGTGTCCAACCCGCCGTACGGCGTGCGGATGGAGAGCCGGGAGTCCCTCGAACTGTTCTATCCCCAGCTGGGCACAGCGCTCAAGGCCTCGTTCGCCGGCTGGACCGCCTACCTGATCTCACCGGAAATGAAGCTGCCGGGAAAGCTCGGCCTGAAGGCGTCGAAACGTACCGTACTCTTCAACGGCGCGATCGAGTGCCGCCTGTTCGAGTTCAGGATGGTCGCCGGCGCCCACCGCTGAGCGCCGTATCAGACGATGTTGAGGTGGTCGATGCCGCCCATCATGTCCCGGTCTTTCGACTCGGCGCCGTGCAGCTTGATCTGCAGCCTCAGGTCGTTGACCGAGTCGGCGTTGCGCAGGCAGTCTTCGTAGGTGATCGCGCCGGCTTCGTACAGGTCGAACAGGGCCTGATCGAAGGTCTGCATGCCCATTTCGCCCGACTTCTTCATCACTTCCTTGATCTCGTGCACGTCGCCCTTGAACACCAGGTCGGCGATCAGCGGCGAGTTGAGCATCACCTCGACTGCGGCGATCCGCCCCTTGCCTTCGCGCCGCGGGATCAGGCGCTGTGACACGATGCCCTTCAGGTTAAGTGAGAGGTCCATCAGCAACTGCGGCCGACGCTCCTCCGGGAAGAAGTTGATGATCCGGTCGAGCGCCTGGTTGGCGTTGTTCGCATGCAGCGTGCACATCGCCAGGTGCCCGGTCTCGGCGAAAGCGATCGCGTAATCCATCGTTTCGCGGTCACGCACTTCGCCGATCAGGATCACGTCCGGCGCCTGGCGCAGCGTGTTCTTCAGCGCGCTGTGCCAGGAATCGGTGTCCACCCCGATCTCGCGGTGGGTGACGATGCAGTTCTTGTGCTCGTGCACGAACTCGACCGGATCCTCGACGGTGACGATGTGGCCGTAGCTGTTCTCGTTGCGGTAGCCGATCATCGCCGCGAGCGAGGTCGACTTGCCCGAGCCGGTCGCGCCGGCCAGGATCAGCAGGCCGCGCTTGGTCATCGTCACGTCTTTCAGCACGTTCGGCAGCCCGAGTTCCTCGAGCTTCGGGATGACCGACGTGATCACGCGCAGCACCAGGCCGACCCGGCCCTGCTGCATGAACGCATTGACGCGGAAACGGCCGATGCCGGACGGGCTGATCGCGAAGTTGCACTCGTGCGTGCTCTCGAACTCGGACGCCTGTCGGTCGTTCATGATCGAGCGCGCAAGGTCGGCGGTGTGGGTGGGCGTCAGCGTCTGGTTCGACACCGGCACGACCTTGCCATCGAGCTTGAATGCTGGTGGGAAGCCCGCGGTGATGAACAGGTCCGACGCCTTCTTGCCGACCATGACGCGCAGCAGCTCGTGGACGAACTTGATGGCCTGATCGCGTTCCATTCGGGAGGGGATCCTTGCAGGGTTTGGCGCGCTGCCGACAGCGGCAACGCCCGCCGATGCTACTGGAAGTTGTCCCTGTTCGCAGCCTTCATCTTGGCTTCGGCCGAGGACACGATGTTGTGCTTCACCAGATCCTGCAGGTTCTGGTCGAGGGTCTGCATGCCGAAGGTCTGGCCAGTCTGGATCGCGGAATACATCTGCGGGATCTTGTTCTCGCGGATCAGGTTCCGGATGGCCGGCGTGCCGATCATGATCTCGTGTGCAGCGACGCGCCCGGTACCGTCCTTGGTCTTGAGCAGCGTCTGCGATACTACCGCGCGCAGCGATTCGGACAGCATCGCCCGCACCATCTCCTTTTCCGCCGCCGGGAACACGTCGATGATCCGATCGATGGCCTTGGGCGCCGAACTGGTGTGGAGCGTTCCGAACACCAGGTGGCCGGTCTCCGCGCCGGTCAGTGCCAGCCGGATGGTCTCGAGGTCGCGCAACTCGCCTACCAGGATGATGTCCGGATCCTCGCGCAGGGCCGAGCGCAGTGCATTCGAGAACGACAGCGTGTGCTGGCCGACCTCGCGCTGGTTGATCAGGCACTTCTTGCTGTCGTGCACGAACTCGATCGGGTCCTCGATGGTGAGGATATGGCCGTAGTCCTTGTTGTTGACGTGGTCGATCATCGCCGCCAGCGTGGTGGACTTGCCGGAACCGGTCGGACCGGTCACCAGCACGATGCCGCGCGGCTGGCTGGCGATCTCGGCAAAGATCGCCGGTGCCTTGATGTCTTCCAGCGACAGCACCTTGGTCGGAATCGTCCGCAACACCGCGGCTGCGCCCCGCTGCTGCACGAACGCGTTGACCCGGAAACGCGCCAGGCTCGGGATCGCGAAGGAGAAGTCGATCTCGAGGTTTTCCTCGTACGACTTCCGTTGCTGGTCGTTCATGACGTCGTAAACCATGCCGTGCACATCCTTGTGCTCCATCGGTGGCAGGTTGATCCGGCGCACGTCGCCGTTGACCCGGATCATCGGCGGCAGGCCGGTGGACAGGTGGAGGTCGGACGCCTTGTTCTTGACGACGAATGCGAGCAGTTCGGATATGTCCACTATACTTTCCCGGCGGTTGAATTCGATGCGACACTGAATCTGTCGCGCGGCATCCCTGGCGCATGCGTATGCAGGGCGCCATGTTGCAAGTCGTAATCGGCCGGAAACGACCGCTCTTTAGCGCCATCAAGCCGGCAACCGGCCGATCGTCCCCGGATCGCGATTCGCGGTCCCCAGTCATCGGGTACATCCCGCTCGTGGCCAGCCGCTGAAATCACTTTCCGGCCGCCCCCAACTCGCATTCAAGTCCTTGACGCACCTGAGGTAAATTATGGGAGGCATCGGCGGCAACTTGCAAGCTGTTCGTGCGCGCATGGCCGCGGCGGCGCTGGCTGCCGGTCGCGATCCCTCGTCGATCGGGTTGCTCGCGGTGAGCAAGACCTTCGGCGCCGAGGCGGTGATCGCCGCCCGAGCAGAGGGCCAGCGGGCGTTCGGGGAGAGTTACGTGCAGGAGGCGGTCGACAAGATCGCGCAGGTCGCCGACCCCGGCATCGAGTGGCATTTCATCGGCCCCCTCCAGAGCAACAAGACGCGAGCGGTAGCCGAACACTTCGACTGGGTGCATTCCGTGTCGAGCCTGAAGATCGCGCGCAGGCTGTCCGATCAGCGCCCGGCAAACCGCGGCCCGCTGTCGGTCTGCCTGCAGGTGAACGTCAGCGGCGAGGCGACCAAGGCGGGGATATCCGAGGCGGAACTGCCGGCCCTCGCGCGCGAAGTGGCGTCCCTTCCCGGGCTGCGCCTGCGCGGGCTGATGTGCATTCCTGCACCGGCCGAAGGCTTCGACGCACGGCGCGTGCCGTTCGCCGAACTCGCGCGCATGCAGCAGCGGCTGCTCGCCGCCGGTATTGCCGTCGATACACTGTCCATGGGTATGTCCGACGACCTCGAAGCGGCGATTGCCGAAGGTGCTACCTGGGTGCGTGTCGGCGCAGCCATCTTCGGTGACCGGACGGCTCGAGCGAAGGTCGACGCGGCAGGCGGATGATGCGAGGCTATGGTGTCTTCCCGGCGAAGTCCGGTCCATTCCTGCGGGAGTTGTCTCGATGAAGGTCTGTTTCATCGGCGGCGGAAACATGGCTTCGGCCATGATCGGCGGCCTGTTAAAGAGCGGCCTTGCCGCGGATTCGATCTCGGCAGTCGACGTGGATGCCGGGCAGCGCGAACGGCTGGCGGAACGCTTTGGCATCCGCGCATACGACACTGCGGCTGGCGCGGTCGCCGGTTGTGATTGCGTGGTGATGGCGGTGAAGCCGCAACAGGTCAGGCACGCCGCCGCCGGCCTGGCACCCCAGCTCGACGGACAACTGGTGGTCACCATCGCAGCCGGCGTCCGGACCGCCGACCTGGCGCGCTGGCTGGGCGGCCATGGCCGCATCGCCCGCGCGATGCCGAATACGCCGGCCCTGATCGGTCAGGGCATCGCCGGTCTGTATGCCAGCCCCGGCCTGTCGTCCGACGACCGTGTGCACGTCGAGCGCATCCTCGGCGCCGTCGGCGGCGTACTGTGGGTGGCGCGCGAGGCGCAGATCGACGCGGTCACTGCGGTTTCCGGCAGCGGACCGGCCTATGTGTTCATGATGATCGAGGCGCTGGAGGCGGCAGCCGCTGGCGTCGGCTTCGACGCTGCGCAGGCACGCCGACTCGCGCTCGCCACCTTTGCCGGCGCCGCCAACCTGGCTGCCGGCGACGCCGAGCCGCCGGCGGTGTTGCGCGCCCGTGTCACGTCGAAAGGCGGCACCACCGAGCGCGGCATCGCCGTGCTGGAGGCGGGTGGCCTGCGCCGGCTGGTCGAGGAGGCGGTACAGGCGGCCAACCGGCGCGCGATCGAACTGGGCGACGAATCCGGGGGCGACGCACCATGATCGCGCAGGCGCTGGTCTTTCTCGTCGATACGCTGGGCACCCTGCTGCTCGTCGCCCTGCTGCTGCGTTTCTGGCTGCAGGCGGCCCGCGCGCCGTTCAACAACCCGCTGGCGGTGCTGCTCGCGTCTGTCACCAACTGGGGCGTGAAGCCGCTGCGCCGAGTGGTGCCGGGGCTCTGGGGGCTCGATCTGGCGACGCTGCTGCTGGCCTGGCTGGTAGCCTGGGCGCTGAACATCGTGCTGTCGCTGATCGAGCCCCGGCTGGTGCTCGAGGTCGCCGGCCGTGTCGGTCTCGGGACGGCGGATTTCAGCGCCAGCGTCGGCCTGTCCGCTGTCGCCGCGCTGGTTCAACTGGTCCGGTTGTTCATCTACATGATGATCGGAGCGCTGATCGTCCAGATGCTGCTGTCATGGGTGAACCCGCACTCCCCGCTGGCGCCGCTGCTCGACCTGCTGCTGCGCCCGTTCCTGAGGCCGCTGCAGGCCCGGATCAGGCCGATTTCCGGCTTCGATCTGTCGCCGCTGGTGCTGCTGATCCTGTGTCAGCTCGCGCTGATCCTGGTGGTTGGCGGCCTTGCTCGAATCATGCTTATGCTGATCTGAATTCACCAACAAGCTGATTTTCCTGTGCTGCGGGGCGGAAAAGGCCCCGACGGCTCAAGAAGTCGCCGTATCCGCCGTCATTGATCCGTTGACGGTTCCCCCCGACGTTCCGTACACCTCTCCAGCGACCTTGCCCCCGGATGAACAGTACCCTCGAAACGAACGTCCTCCAATACCAGGCCTGGCGCGACAGACTGGTAGGTGCCATCGAGACCTTCCGGGCGCGGCTCGACACGACCAAGGCGGTCAACGTCGAGCAGTCGCTGCGGATGTACGACCTGATCGAAAGCCTGCGCACCGATCGGATGCTGCTGGCCTTCATCGCGGAGTATTCCCGCGGCAAGACCGAACTGATCAACGCGCTGTTCTTCTCGAATTACAAGCGCCGTCTGCTTCCGTCCGATATCGGGCGAACCACGATGTGCCCGACCGAGATCTTCCACGATCCGGCCGAGGAGCCGTACCTCCGGCTGCTGCCGATCGAGACGCGCGAGACCGACGAAAGCGTCGCGGCGATGAAGCGCAATCCGATCGAGTGGATCCGCATCTCGCTTCCTCTGGATGACGCGGACGAGCTGGCGGCGACGCTTGCCAAGGTCGTCGAGAGCAAGCGGGTCACCATCGAGCACGCGCGCAGGCTCGGCCTGTACAACGACGCAAGCCCCGCGCTGTCGGCCGCGCTCGGCGTCGGTCCCGGCGAGGTGCTGGTGCCGGCCTGGCGCCATGCGCTGATCAACTTTCCGCACCCGATGCTCAAGGCCGGGCTGGCTATCCTGGATACCCCGGGCCTGAACGCGCTCGGCACCGAGCCTGAACTCACCCTGTCGATGATCCCGAACGCCCATGCGGTGCTGTTCCTGCTGGCGATGGATACCGGCGTGACGCGCAGCGACATGGAACTCTGGCAGCGCCACGTGCAGAACAATGCGGTGCGTTCGGTCGCGGTGCTGAACAAGGTCGACCTGATCTGGGACGATCTGAAGAGCGACAGCGATATCGAGCAGGCGGTGAACGGCCAGCTCGACTCGACTGCACTGATACTGAACCTGCCGCGCCGCAACGTGTTGCCGATGTCCGCCCAGAAGGCGCTGATCGCGCGCATCAAGGACGACCCGGACCTGCTCGAGCGCAGCGGGATACAGGCCCTGGAAGCGCTGCTCGTACAGATGATCCCCGACCGGCGGCGCATCATCGCCGAACGCGTGGCGCGCGAGTTCGGTGTGCTGGTGGAGACTTCCTACGAAACGTTGATGGCGAAGCTGCGCTCGACCCATGCCGAACTCGCCGAACTGGCCAGCCTGCGTGGCAAGGGCCAGGGCATGGTCAAGACCGCGATGGTCAAGCTGGAGCACGACCGCGCGTCCTACCAGCACACGGTGCAGAACTTCCGGAACACGCATGCGGTGGTGAGGAAGCAGGGCCTGATCCTGCAGTCGAACCTCGCCACTGAGTTGATCGACGGTATCTGCCAGGACTACCGGCGTAAGCTGAACGAACAGCTGTTCACGATCGGGCTCATGCGGATGATGCAGCAGCTGTTCGACCACTTCGAGAAGGAGACCGGCAAGATCATGGGTTTCGCCAACCAGATCAAGGGGTTGGTGGATGCCGTGTACATCAGCTTCCACGAGAAATACGGGTTCGCAAAGCTGTCGCCGCCGCCGCTCTCGCTGGCACGGTTCAGCGACAACATGCTGCAGCTCAAGCAGGGGACGATCGCGTTCTGCGCGAGCCCGACCACGGTGATGCAGCCCCAGGGCATCGTGATCCGCAAGTTCTACGACATGCTGGTCGCCGAAGCGAAGAAGGTCTTCCAGCAGGTATCGACCGAGACCGACAACTGGCTGCACCGCGCGCTGTCACCGCTGACCATGCAACTGAAGGAGCATGAAGAGATGCTCGATCGGCGGCTGGAGAGCCTGCGCAAGATCACCGAGAACGTGCGCACGCTAGAGACCCGCACCAGAGAGCTGGAACGGCTCGAGGCGGCGCTGCGCGGCCATGTCGCGGAACTCGAAGACGTCCGGCAGGCGCTGCTGCCTCCTGACGAGCCTGCGGACTGCCCGCCGGAGCCCTCGCTCCCCCCGCAGGCGACGCAGACCGGCGTCCTGTCTGCGGACCATATCGCGAAGATGAGGAGCGTTTACGCCGGCGCGTAGAGCCCGGCCGCGGCAAGGAGGCTTACCTGCGTGGCCCGCGCGACCTGGAACCTGTACGGCGTTCGTACGGGCCCCTGCAGGCCCGCATGATCTGAACGCACCAGCCCTGGCATGCGGCGACGGTGCTACTTCAGGATCACGTCGTACTGTTCCTGCCCGTAGGCCGTCTCGACCTGCAGCGAAATCGGCTTGCCGATGAAATCGCCGAGCATGGCGAGGTTGTGCGATTCCTCGTCGAGGAACATGTCGATCACCGCCTGCGAGGCGAGGATCCGGTACTCGCGGGCATTGAACTGGCGCGCCTCGCGCAGCAGTTCGCGCAGGATGGTGTAGCAGATCGTCTGTGCGGTCTTCACCTCGCCGCGGCCGGCGCAGGTGGGGCAGGGTTCGCAGAGGATGTGGGCAAGGCTCTCGCGCGTGCGCTTGCGCGTCATCTCGACCAGCCCGAGGCTGGTGAAGCCGTTCACGGTGAGCCGGGTACGATCGCGGGATAGTGCCTTCTTCAATTCGGCAAGCACGGCCTCGCGGTGCTCCGGGCTGTCCATGTCGATGAAGTCCAGGATGATGATGCCGCCGAGGTTGCGCAGGCGCAGTTGGCGGGCGATGACCAGGCAGGCCTCCAGGTTCGTCTTGAATATGGTGTCGTCGAAGTTGCGCGCCCCGACGAAGCCACCGGTGTTCACATCGACCGTGGTCATCGCCTCGGTCTGATCGAAGATCACATAGCCACCCGACTTCAGGTCGACCCGTCGCGACATCGCGCGCTCGATCTCGTTCTCGACCGCATACACGTCGAACAGCGGCAGTTCGCCGCCGTGGTGCTCCACCCGGGGCAGGATGGCCGGCATGAATCGCTCGGCGAAGGCGCAGGCCCGCTGGTGCGTCTCGCGCGAATCGATGATCACCCGGCTGGTGTCCTCGTTGAACATGTCGCGCAGCACGCGCAGCGCGAGGCTCAGGTCTTCATGCACCAGCGAGGGCGCGGCGGCGGTGGCCACGGTCTCCTGGATCGATGCCCAGAGCGCACGCAGGTAGCCGATATCGTCGGCCAGTTCACGCTCGGTCGCGGCCTCGGCGACGGTACGGATGATGAAGCCGCCATGCTCGTCCGCGGGGCGGGCGCGCTCGACCATCTCGCGCAGGTGGTCGCGCTCGGCCTCGTTCTCGATGCGCTGGGAGATTCCGATGTGCGGATCCTGCGGCAGGTAGACCAGCAGCCGGCCGGCGAGGCTGATCTGCGTCGACAGGCGCGCCCCCTTGGTGCCGATCGGATCCTTGATGACCTGCACCAGCAGTGGCTGGCCTTCCTGCAGGATCTTCTCGATCGGCCTGGCAGCCTCGTTCGGAGGGTTCCCGTGGCGGTGACCGAAGATGTCGCCCACGTGCAGAAACGCCGCACGATCCAGCCCGATGTCGATGAACGCCGACTGCATGCCTGGCAGTACCCGCGCTACCCGTCCCATGTAGATGTTTCCGACCAGGCCGCGGCTTCGGGTGCGTTCGATGTGCAGCTCCTGGACGCTGCCCTGCTCGACCACGGCGACCCGGGTCTCCTGAGGGGTGACGTTGACCAGGATGTCTTCGCTCATGGAATGTCGAAGCCGCTGCTGCGCAGCAGCTCACCCGTCTCGTACAGCGGCAGGCCCATGACCGCCGAGTAGCTACCCTCGATGCGCGTGACGAACAGTGCCCCGATACCCTGGATCGCATAGGACCCGGCCTTGTCGAGCGGCTCGCCGCTGGAGACGTAGCGGCGCAGTTCGGCCGGCTCGAGTTCCTTCAGGGTGACCACGCTGCGGGTCAGCCGGACGTCGATCCGCGTCTCGCTGGTCGCTACCGCCACCGCGGACAGCACCTCATGGCTGCGCCCCGACAGCCTCAACAGCATCCGGGTTGCCGCCGCTGCATCGCGCGGCTTGCCCAGTGCTTCACCGTCGATCACCACCTCGGTATCGGCTGCCAGCACCACGCCGGGGGCGAGCCCGCGTTCCCGCGCGCGCACCGCACCGATCCGCGCCTTCTCGGCGGTGACCCGGTTCACGTAGTCGGTGGGCGCTTCACCGTCGCGCGGGATTTCCTCCACGTCGCTGCCGCGAACCAGGTCAGAGCGCAGCAGGAGCGTCTCGAAACGCACGTTGATCTGGCGCAGCAGTTCGCGGCGTCGGGGGCTGTGCGATGCCAGGTAGAGCAGTGGACGGGTGATGGTCATCTTGCGTTCGCTCGGGCTGGCGGAAGTTTCTCACTCGCGATGGTACGGATGATGCTCCAGAAGCGAGACGCAGCGGTAGATCTGTTCGACGAGCACCAGCCGCGCGAGCGCGTGCGGCAGTGTCAACGCGGACAGTGCCAGGGTCATCGACGCCCGGGCTGCGAGCGCCGGGTCGAGTCCGTCCGGGCCGCCGATCCAGAAGGCTATGCCCGGGGCCTGCGCGCGCCAGCGCTCGATCGCTGCGGCGAATGCCCGTGTATCGAGCGAGCGTCCGTGCTCGTCGAGCGCGACGCGTACGAACCCTTCGGGCACGGCTGCCTCGAGGCGGCTGGCCTCTGCCTCCATCATCGCTGCCACCGGCTTGCCCTGGGTGCGCGGGCTCGCCTTCACGGGGGTCACTTCCAGCCTGTACAGTCGAGGCAGGCGCCCGCGATACTCGGCGATGCCCTCGTCGATCCAGACCGGCACGCGCTCGCCTACGGCGATGACCCGGAATCGCAATGCGCTGGCCCGCTGGCCTCAGGACGCCGGCTCGGACGCCGGCTCGGACGCGGCGGCGCCCGCGGCGCGGCGGCGGGCGCGCGGCGGCGGTGCCCAGAGTTCTTCCAGATTGTAGTGTGCGCGGATGGTGGGCTGCATGATGTGCACGATCACCTTGCCGAGGTCGACGAGGATCCACTCGCCGACAGACTCGCCTTCCACGCCGATCACCTCGGCGCCGGCGTCCTTCAGCCTGTTGCGCACGTTCGCAGCCAGCGCCTTCGTCTGGCGGTTCGAGTCGCCTGAAGCGATGATGACCCAATCGCACAGGGTCGTCATCTTGGTGACGTTGAAGGCGACGATATCCTTGGCCTTCACGTCTTCCAGCGCGTCGATCACCGCGCGCTTCATCGTGTCTATTCTCATGCGCACTCGATCATTGATCTTCGGCCTGCCGGTAGATGCCACGGTCATGAATGTAGTCGAGCACGGGTTGCGGCAGCAAGTATCGGGCACTTGCCCCATGCGCGATCAGGCCGCGGATCCGCGTGGCCGAGATCTGCAGCACGCTGGTGGGCGCTAGGTAGATCGCGCCGGCGGGCTGCTCGGCGAGCAGTCCGACCTCGGATACACGGCGGGCACGCAGCTCGGCGGCCAGTTCGTGGTCGAGCGGGGCAGTGGCGATCGAGGCATGCCCGCCGCGTTCGGCCACCGCGAAGTGGGCCAGCGCGAACAGGTCGCGCCAGCGGTGCCAGCGGTGCAGCCGGGCGAACGCGTCGGCACCCAGCATCAGGCAGATCGGCCGCTCGGGGCCGAATGCGGCGCGCAGTTCGGCCAGCGTGTCGACGGTGTAGCAGAGAGAGGTCTTGGCGACTTCGCGCTCGTCGGCGACCAGCCGGCGGTTGTCGGCGATCGCGAGCCGCACCATGTGCAGCCGCTCCGCGCCCGATACGGCGGGCACGGTGCGCAGCGGCGGCATGTTGGCCGGCATCAGCCGCACTTCGTCCAGGTCGAGCGCATCGCCGAGTTCCTCGGCAATGCGCAGGTGCCCGTAATGGACGGGGTTGAACGTACCCCCGAGGATGCCGATCGGCTTCAACGGCGGGTGCACCCGGCGGTGCCGGCGTGGGCTGGCATCAGAGCAGCAGCCTGCGCACGTCCGCCAGCAACCCGTTCAGGTGGGCGATGAAGCGTGCGCCGGTGGCCCCGTCGACCACCCTGTGGTCGTAGGACAGCGACAGCGGCAGCATCAGCCTTGGCACGAAGGTACCGTCGCTGAACACCGGCCGGATCGTCGCCTTCGACACGCCCAGGATCGCCACCTCGGGCGCATTGATGATCGGCGTGAATGCGGTGCCGCCGATGCCGCCGAGGCTGGAGATCGAGAAGCATCCGCCCTGCATGTCGGCCGCCTTCAGCTTTCGTTCGCGCGCTGCCTCGGACAGGGACGCCAGTTCGCGCGCGATATCGGCCACGCCCTTGCGGTCGCAGTCGCGGATCACCGGCACCACCAGCCCGTCGGGCGTATCCACCGCCACGCCGACATGGAAGTACTTCTTGAGCACCAGCGCGTCGCCCCCGGGTGCAAGCGATGCGTTGAACGTCGGAAACTCGCGCAGCGCCCCGGCGACCGCCTTCACCAGGAAGGCCAGAACGGTCAGGCGCACGCCCTGCTTCCTGAGCGATTCCAGCTGCGCCTTGCGGAACGCTTCGAGTTCGGTGATGTCGACCTCGTCGAACTGCGTGACATGCGGGATGCTCACCCAGTTGCGATGCAGGTTCGGGCCGGACAGCTTCTGTATGCGGCTCAGGGGCAGCGACTCGACCGGGCCGAACTTCGAGAAGTCGACCTGTGGCATCGGCGGCAGGTTCAACGGCAGACCTGCCGACGGGGCCGCGACCAGCGCCGGCGGCGCAGCGAGGGTCTGCTTCACGAATGTCTGCACGTCCTCCTTCAGGATGCGCGCCTTGGGGCCGGACGCGGCCACGCGCGTGAGGTCGACGCCGAGTTCGCGCGCGAACCTGCGCACCGATGGCGAGGCGTGCAGGCCCGAAGCCACGCCGGTCTGTACGTCGTCGGTGTCTGCGGCGACTGGCGCCGCGGACACCGACGCGGGGGCAGGCGGCGGGGCCGTGACGGACGGAGCGGGGACGGCCGTGCCGGG
>CANGXU010000040.1 GCA_947457885.1 Betaproteobacteria bacterium | reverse complement strand
GCGCAGCGTGAGCAGCGTGGAGGTCGCGGCGGCCAGGCCCGCCAGCGGCCAGAAGCCCGCGTAGGCCCACTGCGCGGCAGCGGAACCGGCGAGCGCCTCGCGTGCCATCAATGGGAGGAAGGTAGCCGGCACGATATAGGCGAAGCCGGCAAGCCCGTAGGCCACGACCAGCCGGCGGGCAGCGCCCCCCAACCGTGCCTTGGCGGCCCGGGCGGTCGCCGCCCCGGCGTCAGGCCTCGGACGGTAGAAGCGCCAGACGAACAGCGTCGACAGCGCCGACGCGACCCCGAGCAGCAGCCAGGTCGCACGTGCGGTGGCACCGGCCATCACCATGCCCATGCAGGCCAGGCCAGTGGCGGCGATGCCGCAGCCGATGCCGGTGAACACGAAGGCGCCCCAGCGCGGTTCACCCGCCTCTGCCAGGCGGTTGAACATCCAGGTCGCGGCAAAGATGAGCACCCAGGCACTCGCGACACCCGTCAGGAAGCGCAAGGCGAGCCAGGGCCACAGCCCCTCGACCAGTCCCATCGCCAGCGTACCCAGCGTCACGCCCGCGAGTCCGCCGCGGATCGCACGGTGGCTGGCCGAGCCCAGCAGCACCGCGAGCACCGACCCGGCCAGGTATCCGAGATAGTTGGCCGATGCGAGCGCAGCGCCCGCGGCCAGCGACAGCCCGCTGTCGGCCTGCATCATCGGCAACAGCGGCGTGAACGCAAAGCGGCCGATGGCCATCGCGACCGCCAGCGTGAACATGCCGGCCAGCGCGAGTGCGGCCGGCCCGGGCCCGGTTGGCCGGCGGCGCACGTCGTGCTGGATGTCAAAGCCGGTGATTGCCAAGCGCAGGATTCCGGGACGCACTCCCGGCGATTGCCTACAATCGAGGGGATCGAGGTCGAGGAGGCCGGGATCCGCGAGTGTACGAAGCTTCGCAGGCTTCCGCCCGCGTGCACGCATGCCTCCAGGCCCGGCCCCGCGCAGCACTGCGCCCTCCGGAGGAAACGCGATGAAACCCGAGAAGCTGTCCGCCAAAGCCGCATTCCAGTGGGACGACCCGCTGCGCTTCGACGACCTGCTGTCGGACGAGGAACGGATGATCCGCGATTCGGCACGCGAGTACTGCCAGGGCCGGCTGATGCCCCGTGTGCTGATGGCGAACCGCAACGAGACCTTCGACCGCGAGATCTTCAACGAGATGGGCGAGATGGGTTTCCTCGGCGCCACGCTGGACGGCTACGGGTGCGCCGGCGTCAACTACGTGAGCTACGGTCTCATCTCGCGCGAGGTCGAGCGCGTCGATTCCGGATACCGGTCGGCGTTCTCCGTGCAGTCGTCGCTGGCGATGTACCCGATCCACGCCTACGGCAGCGATGCACAGAAAGAGAAGTTCCTGCCGCGCATGCAGAAGGGCGAATGGGTCGGCTGTTTCGGCCTGACCGAACCCGACCACGGTTCCGATCCGGCCGGCATGACCACCCGCGGGCGCAAGGTCGACGGCGGCTACATCCTCAACGGCGCGAAGAACTGGATCACGAATTCTCCGATCGCCGATGTCGCTGTGGTATGGGGCAAGGACGACGCGGGGGTGATCCGCGGCTACCTGGTCGAGAAGGGCATGAAGGGCTTCAGCGCGCCGAAGATCGAGGGCAAGTTCAGCCTTCGCGCATCGATCACCGGCATGCTGTCGTTCCAGGACGTGTTCATCCCCGACGAAAACGTGCTGCCGGGCGTGACCGGCCTCAAGGGTCCGTTCAGCTGCCTGAACCGTGCACGCTACGGTATCGCCTGGGGTGCGCTCGGTGCCGCCGAATTCTGCTGGCATGCGGCGCGCCAGTACACGATGGACCGCAGCCAGTTCGGCCGCCCGCTCGCCGCCAACCAGCTGATCCAGAAGAAGCTCGCCGACATGCAGACGGAGATCACGATCGGCCTGCATTCGGTGCTACAGCTCGGACGGCTGATGGATGCTCACCAGCTCACCCCCGAGATGGTGTCGCTGCTCAAGCGCAACTCGTGCGGCAAGGCGCTCGAGATCGCGCGCACCGCGCGCGACATGCACGGCGGCAACGGCATCGCCGACGAGTACCACGTGATCCGGCATGTGATGAACCTGGAAGCGGTCAACACCTACGAGGGCACGCACGACATCCATGCGCTGATCCTCGGCCGTGCGCAGACCGGGATCCCCGCGTTCGGCGGTTGAGCCGGCGCGTGCTGTCGTCGGTCCTGCTGGCCGCCGCGCTGCTGGGCGGGCTGGCTGCAGCCACGTCGAATGCGCAGGCCGGAGACGCGGCTGCTTCGATCGCCGCGAGTCCTGCCGTGCCCAGGGTTCCGCTCGGTCCGGGCCGGCTGGACATGCAGGCCGGCGGCCTGGCGCTTACGGTTTTCACCTATCGGCCCGCGGCCGTACCGCCGCTTCCCGGACACCCGGCGGCCAACCGGCCGGTGCGCGGTCCGCTGCTGGTGGTGCTGCACGACGAAGGCGGCGACGCACGGCACTACCGCGACCTCGCGATCCCGATCGCCGAGGCGCACGGCTATACGATCGCCGCCCCGCAACTCGATGCCGAGCGGTTCTCGGCGTGGCGCTATCCGTGGGCAGGCGTCGCGCGGCGCACCTTTCCGGATAACGGCGTGGTGATCGAGCCGGAACCGCCCGCGCTCAGGCTGGATGCGGTGCTCTCCTCGCTGATCGGGCAACTGCGCAGCGACGCGGGCGCCCCGGTGCCCCATGCCCTGCTCGGCCACGGGGCCGGTGCGGAAGCGCTGGTGCGCTGGTCCGCCTTTGCACCGACCGAGGCGATGCATATCGTCGCGGCGAATCCGCGCACCACGCTGATGCCCAATCGATCGCTCGATTTCCCCTGGGGGTTCGGACAACTGCCCGGTTCGATGGCGAGCGAACCCGCGATCCGCGCATACCTCGCCCAGCCCCTGACGCTCGTACTGGGCAGCAGCCCGGCCGATCGCGCAGCCGGCGGGCCGTCCGGTGATTCGCTGCTCGCGCGCGGACGCAACCTGCTCAGCGCCGGCCGGCAGGCGGCACTGGAGAGCGGGCGGCCTGTCTACTGGCGGCTGGTGGAGGCCGCCGATGCCGGCGACGACGCCGGACGCCTGTTTTCCTCGCCCGCGGTACTGCAGGCGCTCCTGCCGTTCGTCGGCGATGAATGACAAGGGACACACGATGCGCGGTCCGCTCGAAGGTTGCAGGGTGCTCGATCTGTCGCGAGTGCTGGCCGGTCCGTGGTGCGGCCAGAACCTGGCCGACCTCGGCGCGGAGGTGATCAAGGTAGAGCGCCCGGGTGCCGGTGACGACACCCGCGGCTGGGGTCCGCCGTTCGCGAAGGATGCCGCAGGCGAACCGACCCGGGAGTCCGCCTATTTCCTGTCTACAAACCGCGGCAAGCGTTCGATCACGCTCGACATCGCCACCCCGGAAGGCCAGGCGATCGCGAAGGAACTGGCCGCGAAATCCGACATCCTGCTGGAGAACTACAAGGTCGGTGGCCTCGCGAAGTACGGGCTCGACTATGCGTCTCTGTCGGTGACCTGCCCGCGGCTCATCTACTGCTCGATCACCGGCTTCGGCCAGACTGGCCCGTACCGCGAGCGCGCCGGATACGATTTTCTGATGCAGGGCATGGGTGGCCTGATGAGCATCACCGGGGAACCCGACGACGTGCCCGGCGGCGGTCCGGTCAAGGCAGGCGTTGCCGTCACCGACATCATGACCGGCCAGTACGCGACGATATCGGTGCTGGCAGCGCTGCAGGCGCGGCACTCGACCGGCACCGGCCAGCACATAGACCTCGCACTGTTCGATGTGCAGGTGGCCTACCTGTCGAACCAGGCAATGCATTACCTGGTGTCGGGCGAGATTCCCCCGCGCATCGGCAACGGTCATCCCAGCATCGTGCCCTACCAGACCTTCCGCGCCAAGGACGGCAGCATCATCGTCGCCACCGGCAACGATGGCCAGTACCGCAGGCTGTGCGCGGTGATCGGTACGCCCGCGCTGGCCGACGATCCGCGCTTCCTGAGCAATGCGGACCGCGTGCGCAACCGCTCGGTTCTCGCGCCGTTGCTGGCGGCGGCGATTGCCTGCGAAACGATGGACCACTGGATCGGCGCGCTCGAGGCCGCTGGCGTGCCCTGCGGGCCGATCAACACGATGGACCGGGTGTTCGCGGATCCGCAGGCGCGCGCACGCGGGCTGGCGATGAAGCTGCCGCATCCCTCCGCCGGCGAAGTACCGACGATCGCGAGCCCGATGCGTTTCTCCGCCACGCCAGTGGAGCACCGGCGTCCACCGCTGCTCGGCGAGCACACCGAGGGCGTGCTTGGCGAACTGCTGGGGCGCTCGGCTGCGGAGATCGAGGCATTGCGCAGCCGCGGCATCATCTGAACCGCGGCTGGCCGCCACCGACCGGTTACTTCTCGGCGAAGAACCGCACGCCGTAGTTGCAGGGGTTGACCTTGCAGTCTTCCATGATCACGCGCAGCGTGAAGCGGCCGGTCCACTTGGGACGTGCGTTGACGATCGGGATGTCGTCGGTGGAAGTGTCCTGGGAGATCTCGTTGCCGCGCTCGTCGAGCAGGACCAGGTCGAGGTCGCGGCAGTCGTTGTCGCAGACCCCGTGGATGCGGTAGTCGACTTCCTTCACCAGGAAGATCGTCCAGTCGGTGCGCTGGCCGTTGCGCAGTGAACCAGTGAGATCGCGCGAGGCCTGGGCCATGTTGCGCGCCTCCATGCGCCCACTCAGGCGCGACAACTGGGAGTCGATCGCGCTCTGCTGGGCGATGGCGGGGGTCATGCCGGCGGCAACGAAACCGGTGACGGCGAGAAAACGGAACAGTCCTTTGGTAAGCACGGGGGCCTCTGGTTTCCAGTTGAGCAAGCTCCGTTGGGGTAACGGCTTGCGGCGCTACATCTTGAGTACCGGGCGCCAACCCGGCCGAACACGGCTCTCGCGACAACAGAGCCTTGATCGGAATTTTGACTGATTCCGGACAACTTGTCCCCTTCAACGATCCGGCCAAACGCTTCCTTGGTGGCCGGTGCGTTCGATCCGGACTCCCGACAGCGCAGCGTCAGGTCCAGGAATACCATCCGGCACCGCGCGGGCGCCTGTTCTCGACCGAGGGACGCCGGTTCAGCGGTCGGCGAGCAATGCCTCGATAGCCTCCGCAGCTTCGAGCAGCCAGCCGTCCCGACCCGCAGCAGCGACCAGTTGCAGGCTGGCCAGCCGCAGGTCGGCGGGGTCTGCCACCGGCAGTGGCAGCGCCAGGGCCGGATGACCGGTATGGTTGAACAGCCGCGTATCGCGGATCAGCAGCCCGGTAAAGCCGTGATCCCGGCCCCGCAGCCGTACCTGCCGGGCGTCCACCCGCGGCGCCAGCACAGGTATCGTCGGGCATAGCAGCAGGTCCACCGAATCCAGCAGCCGATCGACGGTGTCGCGCAGGCGCACCCGTTCGGCCATCGCCGCCTGATAGACCCCGGGTGCAATGCTCGCGCCGGCCAGCAGGGTGTCGCGAACGATCGGGGGCAGCCGGGCCAGTCGCTGCGGGTCTCGCAGCACTGCGCGCCAGGCCTGCGCCGCCTCATGGCAGAAAACGGTCTCGTGCACCCGGTCGAGCAGCGGATCGCCAGGCAGGTCGACCGAAGCCAGCCGTACTCCCGAGGCCGCGAGCCGCTCGACTGCCCTTTCGATCGCCGCCGAGGTGGCCGGGTCGCACTCGGCAACCCGAGAAGCGGCGATGCCGATCCGCAGCTGCCCCCAGAGATTTCCGTCCCTTGGCGTACCGGCGCGCGCCGGCACGCCGTCAGGGTCGAGTATCTGTTGCACCCGCCGCACGGTCGCGACATCGCAGGCGATCGGCCCGACATGGTCGAGCGACGCGACCAGCGTACGCACGCCCTCTACCGGCACGCGCCCCCAGGTCGGCTTGAAGCCGACCACGCCGCAGCAGGCCGCGGGTATCCGGATGCTGCCGCCGGTATCGGTGCCCAACGCCACCGGCACCCAGCCGGCCGCGACAGCCGCGGCCGAACCGCCGCTCGAGCCTCCGACGGTATGCCCTGGCGCGCGCGGATGGCGTACCTGTGCGGTACGCACCCCGAACCCGGCGTTGTCGGTTTCGGCGACCCCGACCACCACGGCGCCGGCTGCCTCGAGCCGGCGCACGGCCTCGGCCGGCGCGGCGGGATACCAGTCGGAAAACAGGTCGAGCCCGCCCCGGCAGGCGGCCGGCGGCGTGTCGATGAGATCCTTGACCACCACCGGCATCCCGGCGAGCGGGAGTGCGCCACGCAATGCCGGCGCAAGCGCATCGAGACGCTCCGCTGCGGCGAGCGCGGACTGCTCCATGCGCGCGCTCAGCGCATGGATCGAGGGATCCTCGCGGCCGATGCGCTGCAGCAGCGCTTCGATCAGCGGCCTTGCCGGCCCGCCGTCCGGGCTCATGCGCGCGGGCTAGCGGTCGCGCAACTGGTCCATCAACGGCTTCTGCTGGCCGCCGTCGATCTCGATCATGGTGCCGTTGACGAAAAACGCCAGCGGCGACGCGAGGTAGGTACACAGGTTCGCCACTTCGTCGACCTCGGCGATGCGCCCGAGCGGAATGCTGCGCGGCGCGAGCTGGTCCGCCTGCTCGTACGAGAGCTTCATGTCCCGCGCCATCGCCTTGACCAGGCCATCCCAGCGCTCGGTACGTACCGGGCCGGGATTGACGGCGACGAAACTGATGTTGTTTCGCCCGTACTGACCGGCCAGCGCCTTGTTCATGTTCTGTCCCGCGGCATTGGCCGCGCCGGGAGCGATCTCCCAGTACGATTCCTTGATGCCGTCATTGCCGATCAGGTTCACGACGCGCCCGCCACCCTGCGCGACCATGATCGGCAAGGCGTATCGCAGGCACCGGATGTAGCCCATGAACTTCAGCTGCAGCGCCTGCTCCCAGTCGGCTTCGCTGAGCGTTTCGATGACTCCACCGGGCGCAGAACCCGCGTTGTTGACCAGGATGTCGATGCGGCCCAGCGCGCGATGAGATTCGCGGACGAACGCCTCGGCGTCGGGGGCGCGCGTGAGGTCTGCGGCGATGGTGAACACCGTCCGCCCGGTCTCGGTGCGTATCTCGTCTGCGGCGACATCGAGCCTCGACTTGTCGCGCGCGCACAGCGCCACGTCGCAGCCTTCCCTGGCCAGTGACAGCGCGATCGCCTTGCCGATCCCCATGCTGGCACCGGTGATCAGGGCTTTCTTCCCGGAAAGTTGCAGGTCCATCGAATTCTCCCGTGTGTTGGTTCGCCGGCGCATGGCCGGGTTGGATATTGCCAGCGCCGGCCACAAGACGTGGCCCTGCACTTCGCGGGACCGTCGATCAGCCACCCCGGCGCCGCCTGATCGAGGGTGGCTTGACGTCGCCAACGACATCTCACTTACAGATAAGGCTATACTGGCCCGTAAGAAGAATCAATCCAGAAAACCGCCAACATGCCAAGCAGAAAGACGACCCCGAAGGCTCGGGCAACCGCACCCCGCGCCGCGACACCCCGGCCGAAGGCGCTTCTCCCGCTCGCGCCGGCCAAGCGCATCCGCGGCACCGCGAGCTCGCGCAAGGTGCTGCAGGTACTCACCTCGTTCACGCCCGACCGCCCGATCGTCACCGTCGATGCCATCGCGAAGAGCGTCAAGGTGCCGCTGTCGACCGCCTACCGCTACATCGCGCTGTTGCGCGAGGTCGGCCTGGTCACCGACGACGGCCATGGTGGCTACCACCTCTCCCCGCGCATGGTCGAACTGGCCCGCGCCTCGCGCGCCGCGTTCAGCTTCATCGACGTCGCGCTTCCGGTGATGGAGAAACTGCGCGACGCCTCCGGCGAGACGGTGATCCTAGTGCGCCGCGTGGGCGATGCCGCGATCTGCATCGAAC
Source organism: Betaproteobacteria bacterium (assembly GCA_947457885.1). Taxonomy (GTDB): domain Bacteria; phylum Pseudomonadota; class Gammaproteobacteria; order Burkholderiales; family CAIKXV01; genus CAIKXV01. The sequence continues at coordinate 16,143 of CANGXU010000040.1, read as the reverse complement.
GTGCCGAATCGGTCCAGCGCGTCAGGCTGTCGTTCGAGGTCGGCGCGTCCTTCCCGCTGCATCGCGGCGCTTCGCCCAAGCTGCTGCTGGCCTACATGGCCGACCGCGAACGCGACGAGTACCTGGCCCGCGCGCGCAAGATCGATCCCGACCTGCGGCGCCGGCCGGGTCCGTTCGCCGAAGAACTGGCCACCATCGTGCGCCAGGGTTGGTCGGAGAGTTCCGAAGAGATCACGCCCGATATCTGGGCTGCGGCCGCCCCGGTGGCCGAGGGCACTCGGCTGGCCGCGGCGCTTTCGGTCGCCGGGCCTGCCTTCAGGCTCACAGAGCGGCAACGCACACGGATCATTTCGCTGACCCGGCGGGCGGCCGACGAAATCAGCCAGAAGCTGGCGGCCATCGGACGTTGAGCCGCGCCCGGTCGGGGACAGGACTGGAGCCGGTGCCAACCTTGATTCGGATCTGCCGTAAGCTTGTGGGGCCGGCCGGGCGGTGCAGCCCGGTACGCTGACCAGAACAGGGATGCAGCATTCGCGATGAAAGCCGCCGCGTTCGACTACCTTGCTCCACGCAGCCTCGACGAGGCAGTCGAAGCCCTTTCGCAGCACGGCGACGATGCGAGACTGCTGGCCGGGGGCCAGAGCCTCGCGCCGGTGCTCGCGCTGCGGCTGGCCAGCCCGGCGGTCCTGATCGACCTGAACCGGGTCGAAGGGCTAGGAATACTCGAGATCGAAGCCGATGGCTCGGTGCTGGCGGGTGCGATGGTTCGCAGCCGGACCCTCGAACTCTCGCCGGAACTGGCCCGCGTACAGCCGCTGATCCATGCGGCGATGCCCTGGGTCGCCCATGTGCAGATCCGCAACCGTGGCACGCTCGGGGGCAGCCTGTCGCATGCAGACCCCTCGGCGGAATTGCCGGCGGTCGCAGTTGCCTGCGACGCCACCCTGCAGCTCCGGGGGCCTTCCGGCCAGCGCGAAGTCGCGGCTGGATCGTTCTTCCGGGGTCTGTTCACCACGGCGCTCGCCAGCGACGAGATACTGATCGGGGTACGCTTCCCCCGCTGTCCGGCGGGCCGCCGGCACGGCTTTGCCGAGATCGCGCGGCGCCATGGCGACTACGCGATGCTGGGCGTCGCACTGAGCGTGGACGTCGATGCGGCCTCGCGCATCAGCGCAGCGCGCGTCGTGCTGTTCGGTGCAGCAGACCTGCCGATCCGCGCGAGCGCGGTCGAAGCCGCGCTCATCGGCGAGCCGGCGGTGTCCGGCATAGCCGAACAGGTCGCCCCGCTCGCCACCGACGGGCTGGAGCCGCGTTCCGACCACCAGGCCAGCGCCGAGTACCGGCGTGAACTCGCGCGCGTGCTGGTCCGGCGCACCCTCGCAAAGGCGCTGGCCCCTGGCGCCCCCTCCGGAGCTGCCCGATGACGCATTCCATCCGCCTGACGGTCAACGGAAAGCGGTTCGAACAGGTCGTCGAACCCAGGATGACGCTGGCCGACTTCCTTCGCGAGACGCTCGACCTCACCGGCACGCATCTGGGCTGCGAGCATGGCGTGTGCGGCGCGTGCACCGTGCTGGTCGACGGCCGCTCGGTGCGCGGCTGCCTGATGTATGCGGTGCAGGCCGACGGCTCGTCGGTGGTGACGGTCGAGGGTCTGGCCGAGCGCTGCCCGCTGAACGGTCCGGCAGTGCTGCGTGGCGAAACCGGGCTGTCGGTGCTCCAGGAATCGTTCCGCGAACATCATGCGCTGCAGTGCGGCTTCTGCACCGCCGGGCTGCTTACCACCGCGCATGCACTCCTCGAAGAAACGCCCGACCCGACGCCGGACGAGGTTCGTCACGCGATCTCCGGCAACCTGTGCCGTTGCACCGGCTACGTGCCGATCGTCGAGGCGATCCTCGACGCAGCCCGGCGCCTGCGCGAAGGACCGACGGCTTGAACGCCACGGCCAGCGTGCCGGGACAACACGGCGCGACGGCAGGTGGTCCGCAGGTAGGCCGTGCCCTCCCGCGCACCGAGGACGTGCGCTTCCTGACCGGCCGCGCGACCTTCGTCGATGACCTCAAGCGTCCGGGGCAGTTGCACGCCGTGGTGGTGCGCAGCCCGCATGCGCATGCCCGCATCCTGGGCATCGATGCAACACGAGCACTCGCCCTGCCTGGCGTGGTTGCTGTCTACACCTGGGGAGACATCGCCTCGATCGCGCAGCCGATACCTATCCGGCTCGCGCCACTCGAGGGATTCGAACGCTACCTGCAGTACCCGCTCGCGAAAGACCGTGTGCGCCATGTCGGCGAACCGGTTGCGCTCGTGGTGGCCGACGACCGCTATGTCGCGGAGGACGCGCTCGACCTCGTCGACGTCGAGTACGACACCGAGCCGCCGGTCACGGACGTGCACCAGGCCGAGGCCGACGGCACGCTGGTCCATCCGGACGCCGGCAGTAACATCGCCGCCCGGTATACGGTGTCGCGCGGCGATCCCGATGGTGGCTTCAGCCGTGCGCCTTACCGCCGCCGCGAAACGTTCCGCTGCCACCGCCAGGCTGCGTTGCCGATGGAAACCCGTGGCCTGCTGGCCGAGTTCGACGCCATGCAGCGCGTGCTGCGCATCTGGGGAGCGGCCAAGGTCACCTTCTTCAACCGCCGCTGGCTGGCGAAGGTCTTCTCGATGGAGGAGTCCGCGGTCGAGCTGCTGGAACTGGATGTCGGCGGAAGCTTCGGCGTGCGTGGCGAACTCTATCCCGAAGACTTCCTCGTGCCTTTCGCCGCGCTTTCGCTGGGGCGTCCGGTGAAGTGGATCGAGGACCGCAGGGAGCACCTGCTCGCGACCAATCATTCGCGCGAGATCGAATGCACGCTCGAGATCGCCTGCGAGGCCGACGGGCGCTTCATTGGCCTGCGCGGCCGGGTGCTCGGCGACCTCGGCGCGTACGTGCGCACCAACGGCGGCGTGGTGCCGGCGAAGGCCGCCCAGTTCATGCCGGGGCCGTACCGGATGCCCGACTGCGAGTTCGAGGTGCTGGCGCTGATGACCAACAAGACGCCGGTCGGTACCTACCGGGGACCGGGCCGTTACGAGGCCAACTTCTTCCGCGAGCGATTGATCGACCTCGCTGCGGCGGACCTCGGAATGGACCCGGCGCAGATCCGGCGCATCAACCTGATCGGCCCGGACGAGATGCCGTTCCCGAGCGGCCAGCTCTGCCCGTACGAGCCCGCCATCGAGTTCGATACCGGCGACTATCCGATGGCCTTCGAGCGTGCTCTCGCCGAGACCGGCTATGGAGAGATGCTGAAGGCAGGCAACGTCGCCGCCGATGGGCGTCTGCTCGGCGTCGGACTCGCCTGCTTCGTCGAATCCAGCGGTGCCGGGCCTTCGGAGACCGGCCGTATCAAGGCGCGGCCCGACGGTGGCATCGATCTGTTCACCGCCTGCTCCGCGTCCGGGCAGGGGCACGAGACGGTGATGGCGCAGATCGTCGCCGACGTGCTGGAGCGGCCGGTCGAGGCCTTCACCCTGCACCACGGATCGACCACGCTGGTCGAGTTCGGCTACGGCACCTACCACAGCCGTGCGGTCGTCGTGGGCGGCAGCGCCCTGCACCGCGCCGGCGAGAAGCTGCTCGCGCAGGGCCGCGCATGGTGCGCACAGCACCACGGCATCGAACCGTCGATGATCGACTATCGGGCGGGCCGGTTCCTGCGCCGGGCCGACCCGCCTGCCGCCGGCGGCGAACCTGCGCCACTGCACCCGGGTACCTTCGCCGAGATCGCCGCGCTGGCCGACGCCGGCGACACGAGCGCGGCCGCGGCGATCGAGGCAGTAGCGGTGTTCGAGGTGAAGAAGCGCACCTACACCTACGGCACCCATGTGGCGCAGGTGGCGGTCGATCCGGAGACGGCCGAAGTCGAGCTGCTGCGATTCCTGGCGATCGAGGACATCGGGCGCGCGGTGAACCCGCTGCTGGTGCACGGGCAGGCGATCGGTGCGGCGGTACAGGGCATCGGCGCGACCTTCCTCGACGAGCTCGTGTACGACGACAGCGGCCAGCTGGTTACCGGAACGCTCGCTGACTACCTGGTCGCAACCGCCACCGGTTTCCCGAACATCGAAGTGATCACGCTCGAGGCCCATCCGTCGAAGCTCAATCCGCTGGGCGTCAAGGGTGCGGGCGAAGGTGGCATCGTCGCCACCGGTGCCGCGCTCGGCAATGCGGTTGCCGCGGCACTCGCCGGCCTGGGCGTGAAGATCACCGACCTGCCGCTGTCCCCGGAACGCCTTGCGCGCGCGATGCGCGAGGCACGGACCAGAGCGGGCGCGAACTGAGCCCACGGGCATCGGTGGCCAAGCGTTCGCCCCCCTGCCCGCCGAATCAACCTGCCGCGTACGCGCGGATTTCCACCGTACTGCCAGAGAATTGCCGCCATGCCGATCGATGTCCACGCCCACTACGTCCCGCTCGAGATCCTAGAGCCCCTGTCAGCCCGCGCTGCCGACTTCGGCGTGTCGGTCGTCGAATCCTCGCCGGGCTGCCACTGCCTGCGCTTCGCCCACGGGCTGCAGGTACGCCCGTTCTTCAGCAAGCTGGTCGAGCCGGTGCCCGATCGGGTAGCGAGCATGGACCATACCGGCATCGACCGGCAGGTGCTGTCGGTATGGACCGACATCTTCGCCTACGCACTGCCCCATGCCCAGGGTACCCGCTGGCACCGGCTGCTGAACGATTCACTGGCACGCCTCTGCGCACGCGAGCCGTCGCGCTTCTCCTGGCTCGCCTCCGGCGCCCTGCCTGATGCGGTGGGTGCCGCGCGCGAACTCGAGCGTGCGGTGCGCGAAGATGGTGCCGTCGGCGGCGTCGTCGCCGCCAACATCGAAGGCACCAACCTCGGTGACCTCGACCTCGACGCATACTGGGCGTGCGCGCAGTCGCTTGGCGTGCCGGTGTTCATCCATCCGGCCGCGCCCGCCCCGAACGCACGCACCGCGCGCCATGCGCTGAACCAGATCGTTCAATACACGTACGACACCACGCTGTGCGTCGGATCGCTGATCGGTTCCGGCGTGCTCGACCGCTTCCCGAAGCTGGAACTGATCCTGTCGCATGGCGGCGGCGCGCTGCCCTGGCTCATCGGCCGTTTCGACTGCATGCACGGCCGGATGGACCGGAAGCAGCAGCAGGATGTCGCCGCCATGGCACCTTCGTCGTACTTGACGCGGCTGTCCTACGACACGATCCTCCACGAACCTGCTGCGCTGCGCTACCTGATCGAACGCGTAGGCGCGGATCGCGTGGTGCTGGGCAGCGACGATTCATTCCCGCCCGCCGACCACGATCCGATGGCAACCCTGCGGGCGACCGGGATCGGCGCCCGCGACATCGAACTGATCGCGGATGGCAACCCGCGCCGCCTGTTCCGGTTCTGACCCGCGGCAATCACGGCACGGCACCTCCGCCCGAACTCACCCACACAGGCAGGTACGACGATGGAAATCAAAGGCGAACGAATCATTCCGGCCAAGCGGCCGGTGGTCTGGGCAGCACTGAACGATGCGGGCGTGCTGCAGCGTTCGATCCCCGGCTGCGAGACGATCGACAAGGTGTCCGACACCGAGCTCAACGCGACCCTCACCCTGAAGGTCGGCCCGGTGAAAGCCAGGTTCAAGGGCAACGTGAAGCTGGTCGACCTGATGCCGCCCGAGCAGTACACGATCGTCGGCGAGGGCCAGGGCGGTGTCGCCGGCTTCGGCAAGATGAAGGCGACGGTCACCCTGCTGGAAGTCGACGGCGGCACGCGCCTCAACTACGTCGCCGATGCGCAGGTCGGAGGAAAGCTGGCACAGGTCGGCTCGCGGCTGATCGAAGGCACGGCGACCAAGCTCGCACAGGAATTCTTCGACGCGTTCGAGAAGAACGTCGTCGCGACCGGCGGCGCCGATGCCAGCGACGAGACGCCTGCGCCCGCAGCCGCAGCGCCTGCAGCCGAAGCACCGGAGGCCCCGATGCCACCGGCGGCGGCGAACCAGGACCCGATCGGCGCGGTGCCGAAGTGGGTCTGGGCGGCGGGCGCAGTGGCAGCCCTCGTGATCGCGATGTTCATCACCGGCATGCGCGGCTGACCGCGCACCCACCCCAACCCGAGGAGCCTGCAATGCCCTACGCGACCGCCGCCGATGGCGTGAAGCTGTACTACGAAGAAGCCGGTTCGGGCACGCCGATCGTGTTCGTGCACGAGTTCGGCGACAACTTCCGCAGCTGGGAACAGCAGGTCGGCTTCTTCTCGCGTCGCTACCGATGCATCGTTTACGCAGCCCGCGGCTATCCGCCGTCGGACATACCGTCGGACGTCGAGCGCTATTCGCAGCGGCAGGCCTGCGACGACATCGCCGCGGTGATGGACCACCTCGGCATTGCCAGGGCACACATCGTCGGCATCTCGATGGGCGGCTTCGCCACCCTGCACTTCGGGCTCAACCACCCCGCACGGGCGCTGTCGCTGACCGCAGCTGCCGCCGGCTACGGGGCGGAGAAGGCCTTCGAAGGCGATATGCGCGCCCAGGCAGAGGTCGCCGCGGGCAAGTTCGAATCGATGGGTCCAGCGAAGTTCGCCGAGATCTACGGCGAAGCGGCCGCGCGCGTGCAGTTCCAGAACAAGGATCCGCGCGGCTGGCGTGCCTTCATCGAGCGCCTGAAGCAGCACTCGCAGGTCGGCGCGGCAGCAACGATGCGCGGCGTACAGGCGCGCAGGCCGTCGCTCTACGACCTCGAAGACGGCCTGCGCAACATGCAGGTGCCTGCACTGCTGATCGTCGGCGACGAAGACGATCACTGCATCCAGCCGGGCATCTTCCTGAAGCGCATCCTGCCGGCGTGCGGCCTGGTCGTGCTGCCCAAGACGGGCCATGCGGTCAACCTCGAGGAGCCGGCGCTGTTCAACCAGTTCGTCGCCGAGTTCCTGGCCCAGGTCGAGAACAACGCCTGGAAGGTGCGCGACCCTCGCGCGATCCCCGGCGCACTGCTCAAGACCTGATGCCGCGCGGCCTGCGGTCATCGTCCGCAGGCCGTGCGACCGATCACTGGCCCTTGATGCCGGTGCTCGCGATCACCTCGCGCCAACGCTGCAGGTCGACCTTCATGAACGCCTGGAATTCGTCCGGACCCATGCCGACCGGCTCAAGGCCCTGCGCGGCGAGCTGCTGCTTGAGTTCAGCGGTCTCCATCGCGCCGAGGATGATCCGGTGGACACGGTCGATGATCGGCCGCGGTGTGCCGGCTGGCGCCATGATCCCGAACCACGCGGTGAAATCGAAGCCTGGGATCATCGATTCGGCGACCGTCGGTACCGACGGCAGGCTCGGCACACGCTTGATCGAGGTCACCGCTACCGGGCGGATCTTGCCGCTGTCGATGTAGGGCCGAAGCGCCGGGATCGCGTAGATCATCACCGGCAGGTGCCCGCCGACGAAGTCGGCGATCGCCTGCCCCTGCGCCTTGTAAGGGACGTGGGTCATCCTGACGCCGGCCCGGGCGAACAGGAATTCGCCCGACAGGTGGGTGGTCGTACCGGTGCCGGAACTCGTGTAGTTCATCGTCGGATCGCGCCGGGCGAGCGCGACAAGGTCTTTCACCGTCTTCACCGGCAGCGACGAATGCACCGCGATCAGCCCGGGGGCGTTCGTGATCAGCGTGATCGCCTGGAAATCGCGCACCGGGTCGTACGGCACGTTGGCCATCATCAGGGTACCGGTACCGTGGCTCGCGACCGTGCCGAGCACCAGGGTATGGCCGTCCGGTGCGGCGCGTGCCGCTTCGGCACCACCGATCGTGCCTGCCGCGCCCGGACGGTTGTCGACGGCGACACCCTGGCCGAGTTCCTTCGACAACTGGGCTCCCATCAGCCGCGCGATGATGTCGGCAGTGGAGCCGGCACCGAACGGGACGATCAGCCTGATCGGACGTACCGGCCAGGCCTGCGCCAGGGCATCGGCGGGCACCGCGCCGAGCAGGACCGTCGGGCCAGCCAGGGAAAGCGCGATGGCAACAAGGACGGAGCGGCGTCTCGAGGAAAGACTGGATGACATTGCTTGCTCCACGGGAAGACGAACAGTATCGCGGGAGTGGCGGCGGTACAGCCCGGCGCGACGGATATCGAAGAACGGCTCAGCGCGGCGGTTCGTAAAGCTCGACCTTGGTGCCATCCGGATCGGCGACATAGATCGTGCGACCGTAGATGCCGTCGTGCACGTCCTGGAAGAAATGCACCCCGGCTGCACGAAGGCGCGCGGCCAGACCTTCGACATCGTGCACCGTGTAGGCCATGTGGTCGATCTGCAGCGGCTTGCCGGGGCCGCCGGTGGTCAGCGCCAGGCCCTGGAGGAACGGCACGAACGGCCGGCCGTCGGCGAGCGGCCTGGCCGGGCGGATGGTGAAACCGAGCAGGTCGACATAGAAGTGCTTCGAGGCCTCGATGTCGGCGACCTGCATCAGCAGATGCGCGAAGCCGAGGGTGCGCGGCGTGTCGTCGGCTGCCATCAGTGGGTGTCCGGCTCGTTCTCGGTGCCGAGCCTGCCGGCACGGCCCCAGCTGTCCTTGGGAACGTCCTGGATGATCACGTGCAGGTGGTCGGGCTTGCACGCGGCATGCACGACCATGGCCTCGGTGATGGCCGCCACCAGCTTTCGCTTCTGTTCGGTGCTGCGGCCGGTCCACATCTGTACCGTGACTACTGGCATTTGAACTCCTCGGAGTAGGTGTCGGAGTGGGTATCGGAGGCGGACTCAGGCATCCGCGCGAAGGATCTTCTCGATGCGCGGCCGGACACCCGACCACTGGCTGGCACCGACGGTGACCGGTGCCCGGCTGCCCAGCCCGCGTGCCCAGACGGCCTTCAGGCCGAGTTCCTTCGCGGCCTCGAAGTCGACGCCGCCGGGGGGCGCGGCGAGGTCGGCGACCAGAGCATGCTTCGGCAGCCGTTCCAGCACGTCGCGCCCGACCACGCGCGACGGCACGGTCGAGAAGACCATGTCGAGGCCGGGCGCGAGCGCCGGCAGGTCTTCCAGCAGGTGTACCTGCGCGCCGGCCGCATAGGCCGCGGCCCGCTGCACCGGATTGCGCGCCGCGACGTGGGTGACCGCACCCAGCGCGACCATGTAGCGCGCGAGCAGGAAGCCGATGGACCCCTGCCCCACGACCGCGACGTTCGCCTTGTGGATGGTGATCGAGGTGTTCTCGATCACCACCTTGAGGAGGCCTTCGATGATCGCAGGGCCGCGCAGCAGCATCAGGTCCTGGTCCCACTCGTATTCGTGCAGCGTGATGCCGAGCGCGTCGCAATGCGCCTGCAGCTTCGGATCAGCCCAGCCGAGGATGATGTGGGCCGGCTGCGCCATCGCCGCAAGCATGTCCCGTTCGGGGATGATCGGCTCGGGCGAGGCAGGGGCGAACAGGGCGCCGGTGGGCGCGATGCCAGGGATCGGGAACAGCGCGAAACGCGCCCCGGCGAGCGCCTCGGCCGCGCTCGCGGCGCGGGTCACCCCTTCGATGCCTGCGTCGGGCCACGGAAAACCGAATGCACGCACGGTCGCCCCCGTCGCCGCCGCCAGGCGGGCGATCTCCTGCTCGCGGCGGTCGCCGCCGACGACTGCGATCGCGCAGCGCTTCCAGTCGATGTCGGACATGCCTCCCGCATGGGCGCCGGACCCCGCATCCATTCCTGTCGCCGTCCCTGTTACGGCAGCCTGCTTCATCCTGCTTCCTTCATGGAGTGATCACCCGGAATCGATGGCGTGAAGTGTGATCACAGCAGGCGAGCCGGTCAAGGTCGGAATCCCGGCACGCACGCCGCATGCGCAACGGCCGTCATGCGCGGCGCGCAAGCCCGCATCCTTGACACATCGTCGGCTGCTGAGCATAGTAAAAGCCATGGATGCACTGACCCGCGCCGCGCGTGAATCAACCGATTTCCCCTCGATACAGGCCCTGCGTACCGGCAACGGCGCAGGCAGCGCCGGGCGCAGCGGCACACGGGCCCGCGCCGGCAACGAGGCCGGGCGCCAGCGCGGCGAACTCCAGCTGCAGGTGGCGAGGCTGCTCCGCATCGCATTGATGACCGGGCAGTTCGTACCCGGCCAGACGCTGTCGCTGCGCCAGCTGGCGCACAAGCTCGGGACCAGCCCGATGCCGGTGCGCGGCGTGCTGGGCCAGATGATCGCCTCCGGCGTGCTCGAAACACAGCCGAACGGCTCGGTGGCCGTCGCACGCATGACAAAAGCGAGGTTTACCGAGCTCACCCGGGTACGCAAGGCGCTCGAGGGCATGGCAGCCGAGATGGCCTGCCGTAATGCCACCCCCAAACTGGTCGCAGCACTCGAGAAGATAAACGCTCGCCTGCATCGCGCCATCGCGAGCCGCGATATCCTCGCCTGCCTGCGGCTGAACCAGGCGTTTCACTTCACCCTGTATTCGGCCTCGGCCTCCGAGATCCTGCCCAGCCTGATCGAATCGCTCTGGCTGCGCGCCGGCCCGTTCATGTACTTTTCGCTGACCGCGCCTGCCACCCCCTGGGACGCGACGGGCCACCAGACCGTGATCGACTGCCTGCACAAGGGCAATGCACGGGGCACCCGGGTAGCCATCGAACGCGACATCGCCGGCTCGGCCGCCTACCTGCTCAAGCACGCCGGCGCATTGCGCAACGAGATCGGCACCGGAGCCGACGCTGCCGCAGGCGGCAGGAAACCGCTCCCCCGCAAGCGCGCGGCGCGGCGCTGACACGGCCGGCAGGCGGTGTCGATGCAGAAACTCGTCGGCCAGCCGCTGCCGCGGCGGGAAGACATGCGCCTGCTCACCGGGCAGGGCCGTTTCATCGACGATTTCAAATGCGCCGGCCTGCACCATGCGGTGGTCGTACGCAGCCCGGTGGCGGCCGGCCGCATCCGCGGCATCGACAAGTCGGCCGCGCTCGCCGCGCCCGGTGTCGTGGCGGTGCTCGACGCCGCGGACTTCTCCGGCTGCACCCGTCCGATACCGCTTCGGGGCGGCATCCTGCCCGGGCTGCTCGACTACCTGCAACCGGTGATCGCACGCGACCGCGTCTGCTATGTCGGCGAGCCGCTGGCACTGGTAGTCGCCACGTCGCGGGCGCTGGCAGAGGACGCAGCCGACGCCGTTTGCCCGGACATCCAGGCGACCGAGCCAGTGGTCACCTTCGACGCCGCGCGCGAAGGCCGGGTCCTCGTGCACCCGGCTTCAGGACGAAACGTGGCCGAACGCTGGGAGAGCCGGCGCGGCGACGCCACGTCAGCGTTCGCGCGCGCTGCCTACACGCGGCGTGAATCCTTCCGATGCCATCGCCATTCCTCGGTGCCGCTCGAGACGCGCGGCCTGGTCGCGCGCTGGGACGCGGCGCGCGCGTATCTCGAGGTGCTTGGCGCCGCGAAGGTGCCGCATTTCAACCGCGACGTGCTGGCCGGCATGCTCGGGCTCGAGCCGTCGCAGGTCGACCTCGTAGAACTCGACGTCGGCGGCAGCTTCGGCGCGCGCGGCGAATTCTATCCCGAAGATCTGCTCATACCAGCCGCGGCGCGCCTCACCGGGCTGCCGATCAAGTGGATCGAGGACCGGCGCGAGAACCTGCTGGCGATGAATCATGCGCGCGAGATGGAGTGCGAACTCGAGATCGCAGCAGATGCCGATGGCCGCATCCTCGGCCTGCGCGGCCGGCTGGTCGCCGACATGGGCGCCTACGTGCGCACCACCGGCGTGATCGCCGCTGCCAAGGCCGGGAACTTCCTGCCCGGTCCTTACGACATCCCCGACTACTCCTGCAACATCGAGGCCGTGGTCACCAACCGCACGCCGACCGGCACCTACCGCGGCCCGGGACGCTACGAAGCGAACTTCTTCCGCGAGCGCCTGATCGACCTGATGGCGTGCGATCTGGGCATCGATGCCGCCGAAGTGCGCCGGCGCAACCTGGTGCGCCGCGAGCAGATGCCGTACCCGATCGGCAGCCTGGTGCCCTACGAGGGTCCTGCCAGCTACGACAGCGGCGACTATCCGGCCGCACTGGCGCGCGCACTCGACGAGATCGGCCATGCGTCGCTGGCGGCGCAGCGCGGCCGGCTGGTCGACGGCCGCTACCACGGCGTCGGCATCGGCTGCTTCGTCGACAGCACTGGCCCCGGCCCGGCCGAGTACGCTCGCATCCGGGTGCGCAGCCCGGATGCGATCGACGTGTTCACCGGCTGCTCCTCGAGCGGCCAGGGCCACCAGACGACCTTCGCGCAGATCGCTGCGGACGTGCTCAGCCTGCCGTTCGAAGCCGTGCAGGTGCAGGCCTGCTCGACGCTCGGCACGGCGCGCGGCGGCGGCACCTTCCATGGCCGGGGTATCGTGATGGGCGGCAATGCGGTGCGCACCGCTGCCGAGACGCTGCGCGGCGCATGGATCGCGCTGGCCGCCGCGCGCAGCGGCCTGCCGGCCGCCACCCTGGCATGCGAAGGCGGCGTCGTGCGCGCGACCGGGCCGGACGGCAGCGCCGGGCCGGTGCTGCTCGATCTGCCGTTGCTTTGCCGCGAAGCCGCGGCCGGCGACTCGTCGGCCCTGTCGGCCCTGGAAGCGGACATCGTGTACGAGAGTCGCGGCTGCACCTTCGAATACGGTACCCAGGTCGCGCATGTGGCGGTCGATGTCGAGACCGCGCAGATCGAGGTACTGCGCCTGCTGACCGTCGAGGACTGCGGCAATCCCGTCAACCCGATGATCGTGCACGGCCAGGTGATCGGCGCATCGGTGCAGGGCCTGTCGGGCACCCTGCTCGAGGAGTTCGTCTACGACCGCGACGGCCAGATGCTGTCTGGCACCTTCGCCGACTACCTGATCGCCACCGCCACCGAGTTTCCGCGCGTCGAGGCGATCAGCGTGAACCTCGCACCGCCGTCGCACAACGCCCTCGGCCTGAAAGGCGTCGGCGAAGGCGGCACCGAGGGCGTCGGTGCGGCGGTGGCCAACGCGGTGGCCGACGCGCTGCGCGACTTCGACCTGGCACTGACCGAGCTGCCGCTCAGCCCCGACCGGCTGGCGCGTGCACTGCGAGAAAGTCGACGATCGCGCGGTTGAACAGCGCCGGCTGTTCCACGTTCGACAGGTGCGAGGCATCCGGGATGATCACGAGCTGCGAGCCCGGCAGGTTGCGGTGGATCTCGCGCGCCATCTCCGGCGGCGTCCCGTGGTCCTGGTCGCCGACCATCACCAGCACCGGGCAGGTGATCTCGTGCAGGCGGTGGGCAAGGTCGACCCGTGAGATGGCCGCGCAGCAGCCGGCGAAGCCATCGGGGGGCGTGGCCAGGATGTCGGCGCCGATGCGCGCCATCACGTCGGGCCGGGCGGCCCGGAACGGCTCGGTGAACCAGCGCGCCAGCGTGCTCTCGAGCAGCGCCTGCATGCCCTGCGACTGCGCGATGCGGATTCGCTCGCCCCACATCTCGAGCGCATTGGGCGGACGCTTGCTGGTCGTGTCGGCGAGCACCAGGCTCTCGAACACGCCCGGGTGCGCGAGGGCGTACGTCTCGCCGATCATGCCGCCCATCGACAGGCCGATCCAGTGCGTGCGCCGGATTCCGAGATGCGCGAACAGGCCGTGCACGTCCTCGGCGAGTTCATCGAGCGTGTAAGGGCCAGGCGGTGCGCTCGACTGGCCATGGCCCCGGGTATCGAAGCGCAACACGCGGAAGCGCGTCGCGAGCACATCCATCTGGTCATCCCACATCGTGACGTTGCAGCCGAGCGAATGGGACAACGTGAGCCAGGGACCAGTACCGCCGGTCCGGTCGTCGATGACGTAGTGGATGTCGATGCCGTTGGTTCTAACCTTCATCATGCGCTCCTGACGTAAGATTGAATGATCGCACGGGGAATGGAGGAGAAAGAGGATGGCATACGATCCGCAGGTGCGGCTGGCCGAACGCCTGCCACGCATACCGCAGGAACAGTGGACCGACGAACAGCGCAAGGTCGCGGCCGACATCGCTGCAGGCCCCCGCGGAGAACTGCGCGGGCCTTTCATCGCGCTGCTGCGCAGCCCCGGCATTGCCGGCCCGATGCAGGAACTCGGCGAGTACCTGCGCTACCGCTCGCCGCTCGACCGGCGGCTGGCCGAGATGGCCACGCTGATGGCTGCGCGCCACTGGACGCAGCAGTACGAGTGGAACTCGCACTACCAGCATGCAATGAAGGCCGGGCTCTCGCCGGACGTCGCGCAGGCGATCGCCGAAGGACGCCGCCCGCCGTCGATGGCGAAGGACGAGACCCTGCTCTACGACATGCTGACCGAGGCACTGCAGAACAAGTGCGTCAGCGACATCACCTACGACGCGGCGAAGGCGTTCTTCGGCGAACAGCAGCTGATCGACCTGGTCATCATCGCTGGCTACTACGCGATGCTAGCCATGCTGCTGAACGTCGCGCGCGCCGCGCTGCCGGAGGGACGGCAGCCCCAGTTGCCGCCGTTCCCGTACTGATCGCCCGCCGCTCAGCTCACGAGCTGGAGCGTATCGGTGTTCGCATAGTCGGACAGCAACTCGCAGCCGTCCGCGGTAACGCGGATCATGTCCTTCAGCTGCATGCCGTAGCCATGGCCGGTGCGGTAGCAAAGAGGCTCGATGCTGAAAACCATGTCGGCCTCGATCACCTGGTCGGTGTCACGGCCGATGATCGGATTGTTGCCGAGGTAGGGCTCTTCATGCAGGTGCAGTCCGATGCCGTGGCCGACGAACGAGATCGGTGCGAGGTCCAGCTCGGTGAGCTTGCGGATGAACGCGCCGTACACCTCGCGGCAGCTCACCCCGGGCTTGATCATGTCGAGCAACTGGTACTTGCATTCGACCAGGTGCTTCCAGATGCGTTCAGCATGCGGCGGCGCCTCGCCGACGACCGCGGTGCGGCAGACGCCCGCCTGGTAGCCGCCGATCACGGAGAAGATCTCCACCCGGCAGACGTCGCGAGCCACCAGCCTGCGCTCAGTCGGCCCGACGTTGGGCAACTGACTGCGCTCGCCGGTGGCCACGATCATCAGCTTGAACTGCTCAGCACCCAGCGCATAGATGTTGCGCGTGAGCGCGGCTGCGATATCCATCTCGCTGTCGCCCGGATGCACCGAGGACAATGCATCGGTGATCGCCTGGTCAGCGATGCGGGACAGCCGGTGCATCAGCGCGATCTCATCGGCGGTCTTCGACTGGCGCAGCAGCGCAAGCATCGCTTCACAGGGTTCGAAGCGGGCGCCCGGCATCGCACGCACCAGCGAGGCGAAGTCGCCTGCCGGCAGATAGTCCATCTCGATGCCGACCTTGCCGGACGCGAGGCCGAACTCGCCCAGCGACTGCGACAGCGCTTGCATCGGCGAATCGGTGAACTCGGCCCAGATACGCACCGACATGTCGGGCGCACGGTTGCGCACAGTGGTCTCTTCCATGTCGACCGCGACCAGCGCGGTGCGGCCGTCGGCGGTAACGATACTCATTGCATGCCGGTGGCGCATCAGCGGCTGCGACGGCACGACGAAGCCGTTGAGCCAGCCGAAGTTCTCCGGCGATACGGTGACCACGGCGTCCAGCCCGGCCTTCTTCATTGCGGCGACCAACCGCGCGACGATTTCAGCTCTCAAGTTCTGTCCTCAACATTCTCTATTCGCGAACGAGGTATCTGTCGACCTTGGCCAGGTCGACGTCGATGCCCATGCCCGGACCCGTCGGCACCTCGATGGCGCCGTCGACCAGGCGCATCGGTTCGGCCAGCAGGTCGTCCTTGTAGTAGATGCCGCCGACCTGGCCATGCTGGGCCTCGGCCGGGGTGGACACCGGCACCACGCAGGACAGCGTGACCGCTGGCGCGGCGGCGGCCAGGTGGATGTTGGCGAGGTTGCCCACGCCGGTCTCGACCGAGCCGTTGACGTTGCACAGGATACCTGCCGCGCGGCAGACTGCAGCCACTTCCATCGCACGATACAGGCCGCCCGGCTTGGTGGTGTAGATCGAGACGATCTGCACCGCACCCTGCGCGATGATCTGCACGACATCGTGCGCGTTCCAGGCGCTCTCGTCGGCCATCACCGGCGTGTCGATCGCGCGCGCGACCTGGGAGAT